>NZ_JQKH01000004.1 GCF_000745955.1 Alysiella crassa DSM 2578
AAATTGAAATGCTGTTTAGCTGCCTGAAAAAACGCGGTTTTGACTTGGAAGCCACGCACATGACTGACCCTGTTAAAATGGAAAAGTTGTTTGCGATTCTGGCAGTTACATTGGCTTGGGCTTATGTCATTGGGCGTTGGCAACATGCGCTTAATCCAATTAAGCCTAAATCTCATGAACGTTTATCGCAAGGTATTTTTCGTGTTGGTTTAGAGCAGCTTGCCAAAGCTGCCATGTTGATGATGGCAACTTTGGACTATTTTTCAAACCCAAAACAGGTCGTCCGATTTTTTGTCGTGTACTGAAAGGCTGCCTGAAATTATTTTGTCAATGATTGCCAAATTTCTTGGGCGGTATCATCGGATAAAGTGTAAAAATAGAAATAATCTTCATGTATTTCAATATGTTTTAAATGATTGATAGATGGATTGTCTTGTTTCCATAAAAGCCATTCGCCAAGTGAACGGTTATTTTTCTGCGCCCTCCATTTTTCCAATTGCTGCTTGGCTGATGGCGTGAGATGCAAAATGATGATGTGAACGGGCATCTCTTCCATGTCTTTGGCTGCGCTACCAAAAACGGTTTTTGCGGTTTCCTGTTGCCATTCAATTTTTGAAAAATCATTGTTTTTTAATATGAAATTATCATGGATAAACAAATTGACAGACGGTGGCGTGGGCGCACTTTTTTGGTACATCACCATTTCATCATGTGCCAATTTTGCCCCAAATGGCTTTTCAACCACTTCATGAATTGTCACTTTTTTCTGCAAACGCGAAACCAAGTCATTGAGTTCAGAATACATAACGCCTGTCATTTGAATTTTTCCACCTGCAATGGGTTCGTTGATGCGTGGCGCAGAAATAATATTCTGTCCCAATGTATCTACCAATGCCAGCATTTTCCCTTTGTGCTGTTGGGTTATGCGATGAAACAAAGCGCGACCGTTTGGGTTCAAGTGAATATTAATGGTGGGGATATTGATATCCGAATCAAAACCTGCGTATATTTTTTTAATATGAAGTTGATTCATCAACGGTTTTTTCTTAATAATATGGGGAATATTTTGTTCGTGTGTTTGATGATTGGTAAAAGTGTATGACTGATAATGAACACGTTGTTTTTTCGGTACAATATCGGGATTGGTCGCCACGATGCCGATTCTCACATTTTCATTTACTTGGGCGGTTTGGGCATGCACGAGTGTGGTTGCACCAAAGAAAAACAGAAATAGGGATTTTTTCAATAAATTTAACATGATATTTTGCCGTTTTATCTGTTTCAGGCAGCCTGAAAACGAAAAAATCTTTTCAGGCTGCCTGAATTGTTATTTTCACTTATTTCTGATGTGATTTCTTACTGGAAACTTGCCGTTTCTTCGTTTTGCCACCGCTATTGCGCGCTTTTTCGTCTTTGCGACCTTCGCGTTTGGCAATGCGGTTACTCAAACTCACACGTCTCAACGGTTTGTTTTTCGTTTCTTTTGCCGTTTCTTCATACGGATTTTCGCTCACATTATACTGAATCCGCAACGGCGTTCCCTGTAAATTGAATGCCTTACGGAAAGTCTGCGTCAGGTAGCGCGTGTAGCTGTCGCCAATCGCGTGCAAAGAATTGCCGTGTATCACAATCACAGGCGGATTGCTGCCGCCTTGGTGGGCATAGCGCATTTTCGGGCGCACCAAACCTGCGCGTGGCGGTTGTTGGCGTTCCACAGCCGTTTGCAAAACGCGCGTGATTTTGGGCGTGGGCATTTTGATGAACGCGGCATCGTAGGCAGCCTGAATGCTTTCAAACAAGCCGTCAATGCCTTTTTCTTTGAGCGCGGAAATGTAATGAAATTTTGCAAAATCAAGGAAATACAGTTTACGCGCGATGTCGCGTTTGATGTCGTTGCGGCGTTCTTCGGAAATGCCGTCCCACTTGTTCACGGCAACCACCAAGGCGCGTCCTGCTTCCAGCGCGAAACCTGCGATGGTTGCGTCTTGGTCGGCAATGTCCTGTTGCGCGTCCAGCACCAGCACGGCAACATTGGCGGCTTCAATCGCTTGCATGGCTTTAATCACGGAGAATTTTTCCACCGCTTCATCTACTTTGCCGCGTCTGCGTACGCCAGCCGTGTCAATAATCGTGAACGGCTTGTTTTCGCGTTCAAAATCAATGTGTATGCTGTCGCGGGTCGTGCCTGCCATGTCAAAGGCAATCACGCGCTCTTCGCCCAAAATTGCGTTTACCAAGGTGGATTTGCCCACATTGGGGCGACCGATAATGGCGAAAGTGGGGTGGTGGTTTTCAGGCTGCTCGTCTTCCGCTTCGGGGAATTTTTCCAACACATCTTCAATCAAATGGTAAACGCCATCGCCATGCGCCCCTGAAATCACATGGGGTTCGCCCAAAGCCAATTCGTAAAATTCAGCTGCCAAAACGGGGCGGTTGCCGCCTTCGCCTTTATTGACCGCCAAAAACACGGGGCGCGGACTTTGGCGCAAGCGGTCGGCGATGATTTTGTCTTGTGGGGTCAAGCCAGTGCGCGCGTCCACCAGAAAAATCACGGCATCGGCTTCGTCAATGGCTTGCAGAGTTTGTTTTGCCATTTCGTGCAAAATGCCGCTATCCACCACAGGCTCAAAACCGCCTGTGTCCACCACCAGATAGGGTTTGCTGCCGACACGTCCGTGTCCATAATGGCGGTCGCGCGTCAAACCGGGTAAGTCGTGCACGAGGGCGTCTTTGGTGCGCGTTAAGCGGTTGAATAAGGTGGATTTGCCGACATTGGGTCTGCCAACTAGGGCGATGGTTGGTTTCATGTTTTTGCTTTCTCTGTTTCAGGCTGCCTGAAAATATTTTTGGCAGCAAGCAGGTGTATTTTTCAATACACAGGGTTAATCAATTGAGCTAAAGTATTATTATCGCACACTTTCACATTTCAGGCTGCCTGAAATCGGCGTAAAAGCAAAGGCAGCCTGAAAACCATTTCAGACTGCCTATTTCTATTATTCGCCAATAAAACTTGCTTTTTCTTTTAATTCACGCGTTTCATTGGGTGCTTTATCAGGGAAATAAGTGAATGTAAATTCAATCGGGTGGCTGCCTTTACGCGCATATTCGGGTTGCGTGGCGACTTGCACCGTAATCATCTCGCTGCCACCACCTTGTACCAGAGTACCGTTTTCAGGCTGCCCTGTTAAACGAATGTCTTTTAAACCAGAAACGCTGACTTTTACACGTTGTGGGTGTTCACTGGCATTGGTAAAGCGCAGGCGGTAAGTGTTTTCCAGCAAACCTTGCTTATTGGTACGCGCCATTACCGCGCGGTCTTTCATCACGTCCACATTCAGCGTATCGCGCGTAAACGCAAATGCGAACAAACCGACCGCCGCCAACACCAAAGCTGTTGTGTAAATCATCACTTTCGGGCGTGCCAAGCGTTTTTTGATGTCCGTGTCTGTGTAATCTTTGTTTAACACGCCTTCGGTGGTGTAACGAATCAAGCCACGCGGATAATTCATCTTATCCATAATCTCATTACACGCGTCAATACACGCCGCGCAGCCAATACATTGATATTGCAAGCCATCACGAATATCAATCCCAGTCGGGCAAACCTGCACACACGCCATACAATTAATGCAATCGCCCAAAGGTTTGTCTTCGGGTTTTGCGTTTTTCTTACGCGCCCCACGCGGTTCGCCACGCGCCGCGTCATACGAAATAATCAAAGTGTCATGGTCAAACATCGCACTTTGGAAACGCGCATACGGACACATATGCAAACACACTTGTTCACGCATAATATGCCCAAACAACCACGTTACCAAACCATACACAAACGCCGTTCCCAACGCCACATTGCCCGCCGTGCCTTGAAAAATATCAGGCACAAATTGACGAATCGGCGTAAACCAGCCCGCAAACGTAATCCCCGTCCACGCTGCCACCACAAAAATCAGCAAATATTTGGTTAATTTAATGCGAATTTTGCGTGCATTCCAAGGTTCTTTGTCTAATTTCAAACGCTTATTGCGGTCGCCTTCCACCAAATGGTCTATCCAAAGCATGATTTCCGTGTAAACCGTTTGCGGACAAGAATAGCCACACCACAAACGCCCCGCAATCGTCGTCCACCAAAACAAACCAAACGCCGAAATCATCATCAAGCCCGTTAGCAACAGCAAATCATTCGCCATCAACACCAGCCCAAAAATATAAAAATGCCGCCCCATCAAATCAAACCACACCGCCTGACGGTCGTCCCACATCAGCCACGGCATGCCATAGAAAAACAATTGCGTGGCGATAATCATGAAAATCCGAATATTGGCGTATTTGCCATCGGCTTTTTTGGGGTGAATGCGCTCGGCTTTTTTGTATAGATGGACAACTTGTTCTTTAGATTGCGGTTTATTGGTTTCGGACATGGTTTGTGTTCCTTAATTATTGATTATGGCTTTGCAGGCTGCCTGAAAAGCATTTTGGGCTAATTATAGCAAATTTTAATACAAAATATCCGTCAAAACGCTCAATAATTGGTGTTTTGATTTTTCAGGCAGTCTGAAAGTTTTGTTAATGAGATAATAAAATTATCTATAATTAACAATATTTTATATTTTAATTCGTTTGCCATCATTCAATGCAAACAACAACACGCCATAAAAAAAGTTGAGAATGATGTAAACTTTGTTAAAATAAGCTTTATTTTTATCCCTGCAAAATCTGTCTATTTGTTGCAGGCAGCCTGCAATTTTTTAATCTCTTTCATTATTAAAGGAAAAATCATGGCGATTGAACGCACCATTTCTATTGTAAAACCTGACGCTGTAGGCAAAAACGTGATTGGCAAAATCTACGACCGCTTTGAAAGCAATGGCTTGAAAATTGTTGCCGCGAAAATGAAACACTTGTCTCGCGCCGAAGCCGAAGGTTTCTACGCCGTTCACAAAGAACGCCCATTTTTCGGTGAATTGGTAGAATTCATGACCAGTGGTCCTGTGATGATTCAAGTGTTGGAAGGCGAAAACGCCGTTGCCAAAAACCGCGAAATCATGGGCGCAACCAATCCAGCCAACGCAGACGTAGGCACCATTCGCAAAGATTTTGCCGACAGCGTAGGCGAAAATGCCGTTCACGGCTCTGACAGCGCGGAAAACGCGGCGATTGAAATTGCTTATTTCTTTGCAGCTACGGAAATTTGCCCACGCACTAGGGGGTAATATGAAACCACTATTTCAGATGATGGCTTTGGCTTGCGCGGTGGCGTTGAGCGCGTGTGGCGACAATGCCCAAACCGCCCCAAATGCCGCTACCGCCCCCGCCCCTGCCGCAGGAAAAGTGTATAAAGTGGTGAGCGAAAGCGTGAAACCACCTTTGATAACTTATGTGGAAGGCAAGCCAACTGGTTTTGAATACGATGTTTTGCAAGCGATTGCGGCGAAACAAGGCATTGTGTTTGAATACCAAACCGTTCCCATGCGCGAGCATTTGTTAGCCACCATTCAGCAGGGTAAAGCAGACGTGGCAATCGGTGCGATTACCATTACCGATGATCGTAAGCAACAAGTGGATTTTTCAGACCCCATCTTGAATTACACCACCGCCGTATTGGTAACAAAAGACTTAGCAGGAGCAAAAAGTTTTGCAGAATTACGTGGTAAACGAGTGGCTTCACGCAAGGGCACAATTTATGAGCAAATGGCATTGAATGAATTGGCAGACGAAAAAGGCGATAATATCCGTTACTACGATACCGCTTGGCTGCAAGTTAAAAGTGTATTAAATGGCATGGAGGAAATCGTATTGGGCGACAGCCATATTCTGGAATATTATGTTCAGCAACACGGTAAAGACAATGTGGCATTTGTGCAAGGCATGACTTTCCCCCAAGACAATTATGGTTTTGCCGTGAAAAAAGGCGACACCGAGTTGCAAAAACAACTCAATGATGGCTTGGCGGCAATTAAAGCCGATGGCACTTATGGTAAAATTTACCAAACTTATTGGCATAAAAAATAAGTTTCAGGCTGCCTTATTTTTAAATTTAGGCAGCCTGAAAAAATAATTGTTATAAAATATTATCTTTAAATTATCTGAAAACACATTCACACAATGAAAACCAATCTGCTCAACTACGACCTCGCCCAATTAACCGACCATTTCGCGCAAATGGGCGAAAAACCCTTTCGCGCCAAGCAAGTCATGCGCTGGATACACCAAAGTGGAGCAGAAAATTTTGAACAAATGACCGATTTGGCAAAATCACTTCGCGCCAAATTGGAGCAACAAGCCGTTGTTGGCATTCCCGATTTGATGGCGGCGCAAGAATCCAAAGACGGCACACGCAAATGGCTGTTGGACGTTGGCACAGGCAATGGCGTGGAAACCGTGTTCATTCCCGAAACCGAACGCGGCACTTTGTGCATTTCATCACAAGTGGGCTGCGCCTTGGAATGCACCTTTTGCAGCACGGGGCGACAAGGTTTCAATCGCAATTTATCGGCAGCAGAAATCATTGGGCAACTGTGGTGGGCAAACAAGGCTTTGGGCGTTACCCCCAAAAATGAGCGCGTGATTTCCAATGTGGTGATGATGGGCATGGGCGAACCGCTTGCCAATTACGACAATGTCGTTACCGCCCTTTCCATTATGCTGGACGACCACGGTTACGGCTTGTCGCGCCGCCGCGTTACCGTTTCCACATCGGGCATGGTGCCACAAATGGACAGATTGAAAGAAGACATGCCCGTTGCGCTCGCCGTGTCTTTGCATGCGAGCAACGATAAAGTGCGCAATGAAATCATTCCCTTAAACAAAAAATATCCGCTCAAAGAATTGATGGCAGCCTGCAACCGCTATTTGGCAAAAGCCCCACGCGATTTTGTTACCTTTGAATATGTGATGTTGGACGGCGTGAACGACAAACCCGAACACGCGCGTGAATTGATTGATTTGGTGAAAGACACGCCGTGCAAATTCAATTTGATTCCGTTTAATCCATTCCCTAATTCGGGTTATGAGCGTTCTACGAATAAAAACATCAATATTTTCAAAGAAATTTTGATGGAAGCGGATTTGGTTACCACAGTACGCAAAACGCGCGGCGATGATATTGACGCAGCCTGCGGTCAATTGGCGGGACAAGTTCAGGACAAAACCAAACGTCAGGCAAAATGGCAACAAATTTATTTGGAGACAAAATAATGCTGAATAATAAATGGTTAATATTGTTTACGCTTTCAGGCTGCCTGATGTTGGGTGGGTGCGTGGCGGACAAGAAAAACAGTTCGTCTTCCACATACGAGCCAGCCAAATTGCGCGGTCAAACCAAAAAAGAGCAGCGCGAAGAAGCCACGCGCATTAAAACAGAATTGGCGGTGGCGTATATGACCAGCGGTAATTACCGTCTTGCCACCAAAACCATAGACGAAACGCTGAAAGAAAACGATAAATACGATTTGGCATGGCTGGTGCGCGCGCAAATTTATCAACATTTGAAAGTGTATGATAAAGCAGAAGAAAGTTTTCAACGCGCTTTGAAATTAAACCCAGCAGGTGCGGAAATCAACAATAATTACGGCTGGTTTTTGTGCGGCGTGATGAATCGCCCCAATGACGCGATTGCCTATTTTAATAAAGCGATTGCCGACCCGACTTATCCCACCCCCGAGGTGGCGTATTTGAACAAGGGCATTTGCCACGCGAAAATGCAGCAATTTAATTTGGCAGATGAGTATTTTGAACGAGCTTTGCGTATGAATGAGCAATTTATACCTGTGTTTAAAGAGAGGGCGCGGGCATTTTTGTTGGCAGACAATATTAAGGAAGCCGACCGCTTGTTCCGCCAATATCAAAGTATGGTGGACAGACTCAATGCCGATGATTTGCTATTGGGTTGGAAAATCGCCAAACATCAAGGTTTAACGCAGGCTGCCTCGGAATATCAGGCGCAATTATTAACGCATTATCCCTATTCTGATGAATTGAAAGCGATTAAATCGGGCGATTTTGATGGCGAATTTGGCAATGCGCCTACCGATGAAACAGAATAATATTTTACAGGAAAATCAATATGATAAATAATTTACTGGAAACCAATGACACACCACTCAATGATTTGTCTGGCAACAGCAATGAATTGGGCGCGGAATTACGCCATTTGCGTGAACAAAAAGGTTTGACGATTAAGGAAGTGGCTGACCGTTTGAAATTGCCCACGCGCCAAATTGAAGCTTTGGAAAATGGTTTGTATGATGGGCTGCCTGAACCTGTGTTTATTCGCGGCTTTTTGCGCAGCTATGGGCGATTTTTGGACATGGACGAAACGCGTTTGTCGGGCTATCTTGACCGCATTGCGCCACCAAGCACCAAGCCACGCAGCAGCGAAACGCAGCATGATTTGAATTTTGCCAATTCTGCCGTGAAAAAATCAGCCCCCAAATGGATTTGGGGTGTGGTGGCGGTGGCGATTATTGGTGTGGGCGTGTATTTCTGGCAAGCTAAATCCAATGCGGAAAATGAAGCACAGGAAAATGTGTCCACCATTCCCGTTGATAATCAGGAAGTGGCACCGCCGAATTTGAATGCAGACAATATGATTGTGCGTCCCATGAATCCAAGCGACACGGCTACCGAAACCGCCGTTGCCAGCACGGTTATGCAGCAAAACAATCAAACGCTGACGCAAACTCCGTCTACTCCTGTCGCGCCTGTAACGGCGGTGGCGGGCGAATTGGTGATTAGCAATAAACACCGCACCATGCTGACGGTTACTGATGTGCATGGCAAAGTGTTGTTGAACAAAATTGTGCCTGCGGCGAGCGAACACCGTTTCAAAGAAGGTGCGCCGTTTGAAGTACGCATGGGCTATGCGGAAGGGGCAACGGCTACGTTTGCAGGTCAGCCGATTGATTTGAACGCGCAGCAAAAAGAGGGGCAATCTGTGGCGTTTACCGCAGGGGCTGCGCCGAAACCTTAATTGTGAAGCGTGTTTTCAGGCAGCCTTATTGTTTTCAGGCTGCCTGAAATATTTTATTATTTTTAATTTTATGAAATGAAATGGCTGCCGTATTTTTCAGGCTGCCTGAAGATTAGGAACATCATCATGCCAAACATCACACGCCGCAAAACCCATCAAGTGCCGATTGACCATTTGACGGTGGGTTCAGATTTCCCCGTTGTCGTGCAATCCATGACCAACACCGACACCGCAGACGCAGCAGGCACCGCCCAACAAGTCAAAGAATTGTCTGACGCTGGCTCGGAAATGGTGCGCATTACGGTTAATTCGCCCGAAGCCGCGTCCAAAGTGGCAGAAATCCGCAGCCGTTTGGACGATATGGGTTGCAGTACGCCATTGGTTGGCGATTTCCATTTCAATGGCGAAAGATTATTGGCGGAATTTCCCGATTGCGCCAAAGCCTTGTCCAAATACCGCATTAACCCGGGTAATGTGGGCAAAGGCGCGAAAGGCGATGAAAAATTTGCTTACATGATACGCACCGCCGCCGAACACGATAAAGCCGTCCGCATTGGCGTAAACTGGGGCAGTTTAGACCAAAGCCTTGCCAAAAAAATGATGGACGCAAATTTGGCGTCCGCCAACCCCAAATCGCCCGATGAGGTAATGAAAGAAGCCTTAATTGTGTCGGCTTTGGAATCGGCACAAAAGGCGGTGGATTTGGGGCTGCCTGAAAACAAAATCATTTTGTCGTGCAAAGTATCCAATGTGCAAGATTTGATTCAGGTTTACCGCGATTTGGGTTCGCGTTGCGCCTATCCTTTGCATTTGGGTTTGACCGAAGCGGGCATGGGCAGCAAGGGGATAGTCGCGTCCACCGCCGCTTTGTCGGTTTTGTTGCAAGAGGGCATTGGCGACACAATCCGCATTTCGCTCACGCCCGAACCCAATTCTTCACGCACGCAAGAAGTGATTGTGGCACAAGAAATTTTGCAAACCATGGGTTTGCGTTCGTTCACGCCCATGGTTACGGCTTGCCCTGGTTGTGGGCGCACCACGAGTACGGTTTTTCAAGAATTGGCGCGTGATATTCAGCATTATTTGCGTGAACAAATGTCGGTGTGGCGTTGGCAATACCCTGGGGTGGAAAGTTTGAATGTGGCAGTGATGGGCTGTGTGGTCAATGGGCCGGGCGAAAGCAAATTGGCGGACATCGGCATTTCACTCCCTGGTACGGGCGAAACGCCTGTTGCGCCTGTGTATGTGGACGGCGAGCGCAAAGTTACCCTAAAAGGCGACAATATGGCGCAAGAATTTTTGGCGATTGTGCAAGAATACGTTGAACAAAACTACGGCGAAGGTGGCAAAAAACGTGCTACCAACAAAATCATTCCCATTCAATCGGTTTAATTTTGCGTGAACTATTTTTCAGGCTGCCTTTAATTAAGACAGCCTGAAATATTTTAACTTAATGATTTTTTAATAAAAATTCACTTAATGCCGTGCGCCGCATTTCCCGATTTTCGCAGGCAGCCTGAAAACTTGCCACATCGCCCCAATAAACAAATTTCTGCTTGGCGCGTGTAATCGCGGTATAGAGTAGGGCGCGGCTAAATCCTTGTTCTGCTTCATTATCATCGTGAGATGTGGGCGGCAGTAACCACACTTCGCCGTATTCCGAACCCTGGCTTTTATGTACGGTCATCGCAAACGCTGGCTCGTGGGCAGGCAAACGGCTCAATGGCACGGCGCGAAACGTGTTGCCCGTATCGGGAAACCACGCCGCTAAACCATTGCCGTGCGCCAAAACTATGCCAATATCGCCATTAAACAAGCGCGTGGCAGGGTCGTTACGCGTCATCATCAGCATTTGCCCCGCATACCACAGCGTGTCGCTGCTGATGATACGCCCATGTTTTTGCAAAACTTTTCGGTAGTGTTCATTGAATAAAGCCGCGTCCGCTCGCCGCGCCGCCAACACCACCACATCGCTTTGGTGGCGAAAAGCGGCGGCAACATCTTGATTGTCCACCGCTTGCCAATAGTTGGTGTGTTGGGCGTACAATTCTTTGGCTTGTTGTTCGGTAGATTTTTGTTTGGCAATCAATTCGTTGGGAAATTGGCTAAATTGCGCCCACGCCGCCAACGCGTCTCCCTGCACCACGCTACGCGCCAAGCAACCAATGCCGCTGTCCGCCCCAAAACGATGGCTAATGCTCAATCGGGCAACGGGCGGAATTAAGTTATCCAATTGATGAGACGATAAAATTTCATGAATCGGCGAATCTTCAGGCAGCCTGAACGCGCTGTGAACCAATGCCGCCAACACCGCCCCCGCATTCACCGATGGCAATTGATGTTCATCGCCCAACAAAATCACGCGGCAATGGTCGGGCAGGGCTTGCAATAATTGCAGCAATAAATACGCGTCCAACATAGACGCTTCGTCAATCACGACAATATCCAAAGGCAAACGGTGTTGTGCGTGGTATTCAGGCTGCATTTGTGGTGGTTTTAGCCCCAGCAAGCGGTGTACGGTTTGCCCATCTAATTGTGCCAAAAAGGCGTGTTCAGGCTGCGTGTTAATCCGTGCCAACGCGTTTTTGAGTGCTTCCGACATCCGCGCCGCCGCCTTACCTGTAGGTGCGGCAAGCGCAATGCGCGGCTGACGGTCGCCACTCAACAACACCAGCAATTTCGCCACAGTCGTGGTTTTGCCCGTTCCCGGCCCGCCGCTAATGACGGTAAAATTTTGCCACAAAGCCAACGCGGCGGCGGCTTGTTGGTCGCGGCTGCTGGTGTCGGGGAACAGATTTTGCAATTGTGAACGCGTGTGTGCGACATCGGGCAATGCGTGGATGGGTGTAGATAATCGTTTGATTTCTTGAGCTAAATCGTATTCCAATTGAAACATTCTGCCCAAAAATAAGCGTTGCCCTTGTAAAACCAAAGGCGTGTTTTCTTTGCCAACTATGGGGTTTAGGGCGGACAGTTGGGCGGCGTCATCTTTGTTCACATAAATAAACGTATGCCCATCTGCCAACGCATTGAATAAACGGTGAATAATCGGCGCAAGCGTGTCCACAGAATCGGGCGCGTATTCGGCAAATAATGCCAACACCTGTTCAGCAGGAGAATAGGGTAATTCAGTCATTTCAGGCAGCCTGAAAAATGGAAGTAGGGCGAATTTTACCGTAAAATAAGAACCTGTGTTCGTAAGATTGATAGCTTGATTTTATTGATAATTCTTGCGAATACAAGGCGGCTTTTCATGCCAATATTGAAATATTGGCGTGGAAAGCCAACGCAGTAGACGCATGAAGTAGCGATAAAAGCAAGCTATTCAGATTATGAACACAGGTTCTAAAATTTAGGCAGCCTGAAAATTTATTTTCAGGCTGCCTGTATTCAGTTAAACAGGTTGTTACTCTTTACCTGCTTCAATTTGGATATTCAATTTCACTTTTTTGGTCATGCCCACATCAACCAAATAATTCATGCCCCATTTGCTGCGGTCAATGGTGGTGGTGAAATCGCCGCCACATACTTGGGTTTTCAACATGGGGCTTTGGTAGCAGTTGAATTTGGTAGCGGTCAAAGTAACGGGGTGGGTTTTGCCCAACAAAGTCAATTTGCCTTGAACTGCTTTCACTTTTTTGCCTGAAAACACAAATTTAGTGGATTGGAAACGCATTTCAGGGAATTTTTCGGCGTTGAACAAATCGGCTGATTTCAAATGGTCGGTAAAATGTTGTGAACCCGTTTGCAAATTCGCCAAAGGCAATTTCACATCAATGCTGCCTGTGCGTTTGGCAAGGTCAAAATCTAATTTGCCTTCCAAGCCGTAAATGCCGCCCACGTTTGAGCTGGTGCCGAAGTGGTCAATTTCAAAACGGGCATTGGTGTGTGCGCTGTCAATTTTGTAGCTGGCTGCGCTGGCGGTGGCGGCAGAAAGGGCGATAATGCTTGCCAATAAAATGCGTTTCATCACAAATCCTTAAATTTAATTAAAATTAAAAAACCAATGTTAGCAGAATTTAATGTGAGATAAAAGTCATTTTTATTTAACATGGTTTTTATCATGAGTTAATATTCAGGCTGCCTGAACAGATTATTTTTTAAAATTTGGAACGCCATTTCATTTTATGAACGCTTATTCTCAACTCATTACCGCTTTACGCCTGTTGCCCAATGTTGGTGTGAAAACCGCACAACGTATGGCGCACACCCTGTTGCACCAAAACCGCGCAGGCGCAGCCCAATTGGTGCAAGCCCTAGATAATGCCCTGAAAAACATACACAATTGCCAAATGTGCCACGATTTTTGCGAAAGCGAATTGTGCGCCATTTGTGCCAATCCGCAACGCGACCCCAGCCGCCTGATGATAGTCCAAATGCCCGCCGATGTGGCGGCAATGGAAGCGGCGCGGTGTCATGATGGGCTGTATTTTGTGCTGATGGGGCAAGTCAATCCCGCGCAAGAAATGGATTTGAGCAGCATTGCCTTACAACAATTGGTGGCGCGGCTTTCAGGCAGCCCTGTTAATGAAATCATCATCGCCACCGCCCACACCGCCGAAGGGGACGCAACCGCCTATATTCTCGCCGAATTATTCAAAGAACAGCCCTATAAAATCAGCCGTTTGGCGCGTGGCATACCATTGGGCAGCGAATTAGAATATGTGGACGCTGGTACACTCGCCCAAGCCGTTTATGAACGCAATTTATTAAAAGAAACAACTGGAGAATGAGTTTCAGGCTGCCTTTCAGTACACGACAAAACTCATGTAGGGTGCGTATTATGCACCGAATTATCCAGTAATTTGAATGATTTGGTGCGTGGTACGCCCCACATTTTAGGCGTTTGTAAAAATTATTGTGTACTGTAAGGCAGCCTGAAACACAGAACTTCAGCATGATGTCATCAAATTGACGTATAATTAAGCCCATTTTTTTCCACGAAAGAACATCTCGTGTTACAACAATTTCTCTCTTCACTTCCCTTTATGACTGACACACGCGCCGAATTGGTGATGAATGCGTTTTTGCCTATGGTGAAAGCAGGTTTTCTCGTGTCATTCCCATTGGCGATAGCGTCATTTATTTGCGGCATTATGATTGCTGTGTTGGTGGCATTGATACGGATTTCGCCGTCTGAAAATATTGTTCACAAAATCCTGTTGTACATCGCCAAAGCTTATGTTGGCATGATACGCGGCACGCCTTTGTTGGTGCAAATTTCCATTGTATTCTATGGTTTACCTGCGCTGGGGATTTATATTGACCCGATTCCCGCCGCCATTATTGGTTTCTCGCTGAATACGGGTGCATACGCTTCGGAAACCATACGCGCCGCCATTTTGTCCGTACCCAAAGGGCAATGGGAAGCAGGTTTTTCCATTGGCATGACCTATATGCAAACCTTTCGCCGCATTATTGCGCCGCAAGCGTTCCGTGTGGCTGTGCCGCCGTTGAGTAATGATTTTATTGGTTTATTTAAAAATACCTCGCTGGCTTCGGTGGTTACCGTTACTGAGATGTTTCGCGTGGCGCAACAATATGCCAATTTGTCCTACGATTTCCTGCCGATTTACATTGAAGCTGGTGTGATTTATTGGTGCTTCTGCATGATTTTGTTTATGATTCAATCGCGTATTGAAAAACGCTTCAATCGCCATATTGTCAAATAAGTGAGTTAATAAAATGATTAAAATCAAAAATATACAAAAAACATTTGGCAATAACACCATTTTGCGTGGCATTGATTTGGATATTGTCAAAGGGCAAGTGGTGGTGATTTTAGGACCTTCGGGTTCGGGAAAAACCACGTTTTTACGCTGCCTGAACGCATTGGAATTGCCCGAAGCTGGCACGATTGAGTTTGAAAACAATCCCTTAAATATTGATTTTACCAAAAAACCAAATAAAAAAGACATTTTGGCATTGCGCCGCCGTTCAGGTATGGTGTTTCAGCAATACAATTTGTTTCCGCACAAAACCGCTTTGCAAAATGTGATGGAAGCTCCCGTGCAAGTGCAGGGCAAAAGCAAATCGCAAGCCGAAGTGGAAGCCTTGAAATTATTGGAAAAAGTGGGTTTGGCGGACAAGGCGGATTTGTATCCACACCAGCTTTCGGGTGGGCAACAGCAGCGTGTGGGGATTGCGCGAGCGTTGGCGTTGCAGCCTGAATTGATGTTGTTTGACGAGCCGACTTCCGCGCTTGACCCTGAATTGGTGCAAGATGTGTTGCAAACCATGAAAGAATTGGCGCAAGAAGGCTGGACGATGGTGGTCGTTACCCACGAAATCAAATTTGCGCTGGACGTGGCAGATGTGGTGGTAGTGATGGATGGCGGTGTGATTGTGGAACAAGGTTTCCCCGATGATTTGTTTGCCAATCCGCAACACGAGCGCACGCGCAGTTTTTTAAGTCGCATTGCCGCAGAATAAGAATAGAAGATGAAACGAGTGTTCAGGCAGCCTGAAGACTCGTTTTCATCTTTTCAGGCTGCCACAAATCCAACGCGCAAAAAAAAGGTGTGGAAAACCACACCCCAAACACACACACATCAAGAGGAAAAGGAAAATTACAGAAATTTGCTTGCTGTAAATTTGTTAAATCGGATTATAAATAAATTAAAAAAACAGATATTGATACAAATCAAGTTCAGATAAAATCATGCAAATAATATTCATCAAATTTACTTTTCAGGCAGCCTGAAAAATCAAATTCCCCATCTTTACATAAAAGCAGTACAATACTGCCCGCCGCAAAACGTGTTGCCAGCCAAATTGTTCACAGATTAGCCATGAAATTGCCCAGACCTTTAACCATTCCCACCTTTATAAGCTATGCGCGTTATCTGAAACGCCGCTTCCTACGCCTGATTGGGCTGAAAGGACGCACGGCGTGGATAAGTGCGTCAGCTTGCCACGCGCATTTTGCAGGCAGGGAACACCCCGAAAGCCCCAAACGCTTGCAAGCCATTGAACAAGTGTTGCGCCGAAGCCACATTTGGGCGCGTATGCAAAAAGTAGAAGCGGTGGAAGTGAGCGAAATTCAATTGGCACGGGTGCATACGCTAAATTATATTAATAATTTGGAACATCATACGCCCAGTCAAGGTTTACACAAGGTCAATGAAGACACTTATTTGGGCAAAGACACCTTTACCGCCGCCAAATATGGCGCGGGGGCTGCCGTTGCCGCCGTGAATATGGTGATGCAACGCCATGCTAAAAATGCGTTTTGCGCCGTCCGCCCTCCTGGGCATCACGCTCATGCCGACCACGCAAGCGGTTTTTGTTTTATCAATAATGCGGCGGTGGCGGTCATGCACGCGATTGCCGAATTTCGTTTGGAGCGGATTGCGGTCATTGATTTTGACTTACATCACGGCGATGGTACGCAGTCTATTTTTGAAAACGATGAGCGTGTGTTGTTTTTATCGTCTTTTGAATCACCGCTTTACCCATTCACAGGCACAGGCGAAACGCCGCCGAATGTGGTAAACACCATTTTCCAAGCTGGCGATAGCAGCGAAGTGTTCCGTGAACGCATTCGTGCCAAATGGTTGCCTAAATTGGCGTCTTTTCGCCCACAGTTGATTGTTATCAGCGCGGGTTTTGACGCGCACCGTGATGATAAATTGGGGCATTTGAATTTGACGGAAGACGATTTTGGTTGGCTGACACATAAAATCATGCTGGTCGCCGACCGCCACGCCGATGGGCGCATTGTGTCGCTGCTGGAAGGGGGCTACAACCCCGATAGTTTGGCGTTGAGTGTGAAAGCACATTTGTCGTGTTTGGTGAATGCGAGTCGCTTCAGTCGGAATAGGGATTGATGAATAAAAAAACACGCGAAATCATGAAGTTTCGCGTGTTTTTTATTTTCAGGCTGCCTGAATTAGAACCTGTGTTCGTAAGATTGATGGCTTGATTTTATTGACAATTCTTGCGAATACAAGGCGGCTTTTCATGCCAATATTGAAATATTGGCGTGGAAAGCCAACGCAGTAGGCGCATGAAGTGGCGATAAAAGCAAGATATTAAGATTATGAACACAGGTTCTTATTCTTCTTCTGTTAAACGTGTGATTTTCACGCGTTCAATTTTATGCCCATCTTTTTCAATCACTTCAAACTGCCAGCCGCTAAATTTCACCGTATCGCCCACATTGGGCAAATCGCCCAATTCTTCCAAAATCAAACCAGCGACCGTGTGAAAATCCGCGTCATCAGATTGCGGCGGCAAACCCAGTTGCGGCGCGAGTTCCACATATTCCAATGCCCCATCTACCGTTAAACTTTCATCGCCATTGGTTTGCACGGCGGGTTCATCTTGGCGTTCAAATTCTTCGGGGAATTCGCCTGCGATGGTTTCCAGTAAATCTTTCATGGTAACCATGCCCAGCACTGCGCCAAATTCGTCCACCACCAAAGCATAATCTGCGCTGTGTTTGCGGAATAATTCAATTGCCATGAGTGCGGTGGCACTTTCAGGCAGCATAAGCGGTTGTTTTAAGGCAGCCTGAATATGCCACTCGCCCGTTTGCAGCAGTTGATTCAGCAAATCTTTTTTATTGATGTAACCCAAAGGCTCGTCCACCCCCGCTTTGCCCACCACCAACATTCGCGCATAGGGGCTGCTCATTAATTTGGTTTTTTGTTCTTCGCGGCTTTGCGAAATATCCAAACGCTCAATATCGCTGCGTGGAATCATCACGCCGAAAATAGGGCGTTCTGCCAAAGTCAGCACGCTGCGTATCATGGATTTTTCGTTTTCTTCAAAATGCTTGTTATCATTGGATTTATTGCCATTGTTTGCCAACAAAGTTTCGCGCATACCCATCATGCCCAACACATTTTCGGCGGTACGTTGCCGCCATGAGCTGCTGATGTATTCGTTTTTCTTGGTATTTTTTTGCGAAACTTGATTGAAAATTTCAATTAAAATAGAAAAACCAATTGCCGCGTACAAATAACCTTTCGGAATATGAAAATGGAAGGCTTCCGCAATCAAGCTGAACCCAATCATTAACAAAAAGCCCAAACACAACATCACAACCGTAGGGTGTTTGTCCACAAATGCCGTGAGCGGTTTGCTCGCCAAAATCATCACTGTCATGGCAACCACTACCGCCGCCATCGCCACGACAATATGCTCCACCATTGCTACCGCCGTAATCACGCTGTCTATGGAAAATACCGCGTCCAACACCAAAATTTGCGCCACGACAGCCCAAAAGGGCGCGTGTTTTTTGTGATTATCTGCCACTTGGAAATGGTTAGAGCCTTCCAAGCGTTCATGTAATTCGGTGGTGGCTTTGTAGAGCAAAAATATGCCGCCGCAGAACATAATCAAATCTTTTCCAGAGACATCTTTTTGAAACAATTGGAAAAGTGGTTCGGTCAGCGTCATGATTTTTGCCATAAACGCCAGCATAATCACCCGAATCGTTACCGCCAATACCAAGCCCGTGAGCCGAGCCTTGTCGCGCAAAGACGGTTTGACTTTGTTGGCTAAAATCGCCACAAAAACCAAATTATCAATGCCCAGCACCACTTCCAAAATCAGCAAAGTTGCAAAACCTATCCATGTTTGCGGCTCGGCAAGCCAGCTTAAGTCCATTATGTGTATTCCTTATTTCAAAATAAAAAGGGTTGATTTGATTTTCAGGCTGCCTTAATTTATCTCAAGCCCAAAAATGTAGGGTGCATACCACGCACCAAATCATTCAAATCACTTAATCATTCTAAAAGGCAGCCTGAAAACCCATTATTCAAAACGCAACAAAAGGCTGCCTGAACAACACGCCACAGCGTTTCAGGCAGCCTGAAGATTTTAATGTGTTGTAAAACCCAATGGTTTGGGGTCATTCATTGCGTGAAAAATGTGTTTAAAAGATGATTTAAGTTTAACAGTTTACAAGATAAATGTAAAATCGCTACTGAATTCATTTTTTGCGGAAACGAGTTGCCCATGAATATCCTAATTTCCAATGATGACAGCTATTTAGCACAAGGTATTGCCATTTTAGCGCGTGTGGCGGGCGAATTTGCCAATGTGCGCGTGGTTGCACCAGAACGCAATCGCAGCGGCGCAAGTAATTCGCTCACGCTAGACCGCCCCTTGAGTTTTCGTACGGCGGAAAACGGCTTTTATTATGTAACGGGTACGCCAACCGATTGTATTCATTTGGGTTTACATGCGCTGCCTGATTTTAAACCCGATTTGGTGATTTCGGGGATTAATCACGGCGCGAATATGGGCGATGACACGCTCTATTCAGGCACGGTGGCGGCGGCGATGGAAGCGTATTTGATGGGTATTCCTGCGGTGGCGTTTTCGCTCAATACGCACGATTTCGCGCATTATGCGGACACGGCGGAACAGGCTGCGTGGATTATTTTATCGCATTTGCTGAAAAATCCGCCACTTGCGCCGGTGTTGTGGAATGTGAACATTCCAGCCGTTGCACCCGATGAATTGCAAGGTTACAAAATTACCCGTTTGGGGCGGCGACATCATGTGCAAAACGTGATTCCATCCACCGACCCACGCGGTGCGCCGATTTATTGGATAGGCGCGGCGGGCGATGTGTGTGATAGTGAAGATGGCACCGATTTTGCCGCCTGTGAATCAGGGTTTATCAGCATTACGCCTTTGCAAGTGGATTTGACGGCTTATAGGCAAATGGACGATTTGCGCGAATTTTGGCGCGGTATGTCGGTTTGATTTTCAGGCTGCCTGAAAATCAAAATAGGGTTATTTCTATGAAATAACCCTATTTATTATTGGATTGAATTGAAATTAATGTGCAAAATATTTGCTTTCAATTTCTTTGTATTTGCCATTTTCTTGAATTTTTTTCAAAGCAGAATTCAGCATATTCAGCGTTTCGGTGTCGCCTTTTCGTACGGCGAAGCCATAGTTTTCTTCCGTAAAGTCAGGTACTTGAATCATAGAGAAACCTTTGCCTGTGTTGTTTTTGATGTAGTGCTGAATCACTGCGCTGTCGCTCACGGCTGCGTCCACGCCACCATTTTCCACTTCTTTAATCAGCAAAGTGATGGTGTCAAAACGTGCGATATTGTTGCTGGTTGCGCCAAAAATTTTCTGGGTGGCAAAGTCGCCCGTTTGCCCAGACACCACGCCGACTTTAGATAATTGTTTCACATCTTCCACCGATTTTACCGTTTTGCTGGGTGGCACGAGTACCACTTGCGTAATTTTGTAATATGAATCGGTAAAATCCATGGTTTTTTTGCGGTCATCGGTAATCGTTACTGCCGAAGCCACCACGTCCACATCTTTATTATTTAAAGCTGCGAAAATGCCGTCCCAAGGTGTGTGTTTAAATTCTACTTGGAAGCCGCCTTCTGCCGCCATCGCTTTTAATAAATCAATGTCAAAGCCTTGAATTTCTTGTTTTTCATTCAAAGACTCAAAGGGCGCAAATTCGGCGTTTGTGCCAATGCGCAATACTTTGCCGCTTGCGGTAGCCGAAGCGGTGGCAGGTGCGCTGGCAGGAGTGGCTGAAGCGGCAGCATTATTATTGCTGTTGCCTGAAGACGAACCGCCGCCGCAGGCTGCCAAAACCAATGCCGCGCTTAATGTAGTAACCAATTGATTTAATTTCATCATCGTTCCTTTGTAAGAAGGGGGAAATAAAGCGTGGATTTTATCATAAATTGACCCGATAAATTCAGGCTGCCTGAAAACAAAAAAGTCGGTGTAAAATACCGACTTTTGAGCACAATCCAATTTACAAAATCATTTTATGTGAACAACCCGACACCAATTCTCTCAATAAATCGGGTTTTAAAATGCGAATGTGCTTGTGTTCCACATCAATCAAGCCATCATGATTAAAGCGCGATAGGGTGCGGCTGACCGTTTCCAATTTCAAACCCAAATAACTGCCAATTTCTTCACGCGACATACGCAAAATAAAATCGTTTGCTGCAAAACCACGCGCCGCTAAGCGTTGCGACAAATTCAGCAAAAAGGAAGCCAAGCGTTCTTCCGCACGCATATTGCCCAATAGCAACATCACATTTTGATTGCGGACAATTTCGCGGCTCAATAGGCGGAAAAAATGCGTGCTTAATTCGGGAATGCTTTGATTAATTTGTTCTAAGTTATCAAAGGGTAATTCGCACACTTCGCTGTCTTCCAGAGCCACTGCGTCATTGGTGTAAATGCCGCTACTGATGCCGTTCATGCCCATCAGTTCGCCCGACATGAAAAAACCCGTAACTTGGTCGCGCCCATCGTGCGTATTAACCGAAGTTTTGAAAAAACCCGTGCGAATGGCGTAAAGCGATGAAAACGGCTCGCCCACATGAAACAAATATTCGCCTTTTTTCAAACGGCGACTGACTTTTATCACATGGTCTAATCGTGAAAAATCTTCGGTTTGCAAACCACTGGGCAAGCACACATCATGCAGAGAGCAACTGGAGCATTGATTTTTGTTAAGCACAAACGATTTCTGCATGAGACCACCTTATTTGTTTTAATAAATAATTGAATAATTAGATAAATTTGATATAAATCAAAGCAACCCTATAAAAATTAAGTATATTCTAACAAATTTTGCCTGAAACGTGGCGACAAGTTGTCTATAATATTATTTTATCAAACATAATTAAGTAATTATATGAAAACCATTACCATTGCCAACACACCCGAATTTGTTTTTGACCGCGAACTGATTAGCAGCCTGCCAGCAAGTGGCCCGCGCTACACGTCTTATCCCACCGCCGACCGTTTTCACGATGGTTTCAGGCTGCCTGAATATGTGCAAACATTGGAAAATACGTTAAAAAACAATGATAAACCTGTTTCACTCTATGTGCATATTCCATTTTGTAATGTGATTTGCTATTACTGCGGCTGCAATAAAGTCATCACAAAAGACACGAGTAAAGCCGATGAGTATTTGACTTATTTGGAAAAAGAAATGGCTTTGCTCAAACCGCATTTGCATGGCAAACATAAATTGGCGCAATTGCATTTTGGTGGCGGCACGCCCACGTTTTTGAACGATGAACAATTGGAACGTGTGTTCAAAATGATACGCGAACATTTTGAATTGTTGCCCGATGGCGAGTATTCCATTGAAATTGACCCGCGCAAAGTGAGCCGCGAAAGTGTGTTTAAATTGGGGCAACTGGGTTTTAATCGCATGAGCGTGGGCATTCAGGATTTTGACCCGAAAGTGCAGGCTGCCGTGAACCGCATTCAAACGGTGGAAGAAACCAAAACGGTGATTGAGGCAGCGCGTGAAGCAGGGTTTAAATCCATCAGCGTGGATTTGATTTATGGCTTGCCCCATCAATCGGTTACGAGTATTCAGCCAACTTTGGACACGGTGTTGAACGAGTTAAATCCCGACCGTTTGGCGTTGTATCATTACGCGCATTTGCCGCATATTTTCAAGCCGCAACGCCGCATTGACACCAACGCCGTGCCCTCTAGCGAAGAAAAATTGGATATTTTGCAATACGCGGTGCATTTGTTGAACGAAAAAGGCTATGTATTCATCGGCATGGACCATTTTGCTAAACCCGAAGATGAGTTGGCGATTGCGCTAAAAGAAGGGCGTTTGCAGCGCAATTTTCAGGGCTATTCCACGCATGCGGATTGTGATTTGGTGGCGATTGGAGTGTCCAGCATTGGCAAAGTGGGCGACACTTACAGCCAAAATCAGCGCAATTTGGACGATTATTATGCGGATTTGGACGCGGACACCTTGCCGATTATGCGCGGCTTTCAATTGAACGATGATGATGTGTTGCGCCGCCAAATGATTCAGGATTTGATGTGTCGTTTTGCGCTGGAATTGGCGGATTATGGTGTGGATTTCAAAACGTATTTCGCCGAAGAATTGCCCGAATTGGACAATATGGCAAAACTCGGTTTGATTGAGTGGAACGCGCTTTCAGGCAGCCTGAAAGTTACGCCCAAAGGCAGATTTGTGATTCGCAATATTGCCATGATTTTTGATTATTATCTGCGCCATAAAGAAACCCACGCGAAATATTCGCAAACAGTTTAATTATTTGAATTAAATTAAAAAAAATCAAACAGGCAGCCTGAAAAATTTTTCAGGCTGCCTGTTTATTTTACTGCGCTATTATTTAGGCAATTCAGGCACTTTCAATGCTTCCGCAGACACTTCGCCTGTGGTCGCGCCCAAGAATGCCACGATGTCATCTACATCTTGTTTAGACAAGGTTTTGCCCAATTGTGTTTCGCCCATCACTTTGACCGCAGTTGCCAAATCTTTCACGCTGCCGTTGTGGAAATAGGGGGCGGTTTTGGCGATATTGCGCAAGGGTGAAACGCGGAAGAAGTATTTGTCTTCTTCTTTTTTCGTTACTTCAAACAAGCCTTCGTCATGTGGTGCTTTACTTTCAATGAAATCCCAATAAGGACCTTTTACCAAGCCAAATTTTTGGAAGGTATCATTGGTCAAATTCACGCCAGTATGACACGCGATACAGCCATTGCCAATAAAGGCTTTCAAGCCGCGTTTTTCTTGTTCATTCAATGCGTTTACATCGCCTTTTAAATAATCGTCCCATTTGCTTGGCGTGAGCAAGGTGCGTTCAAATGCGCCAATGGCGTGGACAATATTGTCAATGCTTGGTTTGCCACCTTTATCTGCGTAAACAGTTTTGAACGTGTCTGCATAACCTTGAATACTTTCTACTTTTTTCTCAACTGCTGCCCAATCAGGCATAGCCATTTCCACAGGATTTACTAATGGACCTTTGGCTTGTTCTTCCACCGTTTTGGCACGACCGTCCCAGAATTGTGAACCCAGCAAGAACGCATTTAAAGCTGTGGGCGAGTTACGTGCCCCAAATTTACCTGCGTGTGCGCCTTCGCTGGTGGGGGTCATGCGGTCGTCTGCGCCGTGATTGGTTAAGCTGTGGCAAGTGTTGCAGCTTTGCGAATCGTTTACGGACAAGCGGTTGTCATACCACAATTGTTGCCCCAATTTCACTTGTTCATCGGTGTAAGTGTAGGATTGTTTGCTTTCTTCTAAACTGGGCAAGGGTTTGAAAATGCCTTGCGCTTGTTGCAACAAAGCCGCGTCATCAGTATTTGCGCTGGCTGGTGCAGATGTGCTGGCTTCGGAAGCGGCGGCAGGTGGCGGCGCGTCAGCAGGTGGATTGGGTTTGCAGGCTGCCAGAGCGAGTAGGGCAGCAATCATGGTTAATTGGGTTTTCATGGTTTGTGTTCCTATTGTTTTGTGAATTTATGCGTGTGTTTTTCAGGCAGCCTGAAAAACACACAATTGTGTCAAGCAAGGTAAGTATAGGGACAATTCAGTTGAAATAATTTGCGTTAAATCAAGAGTCATTTATTGATTAATTTGTTTAATGAATCTATCTCATCAGACTATTTGATGGCAGTTTTGCTTTTGTTTTTCTGATTACACCCACTTTCAGGCAGCCTGAAACAGGCGTACAATACTGTTCTTTAAAATTTTCCATACTGGGGCGAATGCCCAAGTTTTTATTTCATTTTATTTTAGAGAATTAAAAAATGAGCGATTTGAAACAGCAAGCACTTGATTTTCATGAATTTCCCGTAGCGGGCAAAATTTCTGTTGTACCAACCAAATCATTGGCAACGCAGCAAGATTTGGCATTGGCGTATTCCCCTGGTGTGGCAGAACCTTGTTTAGCAATTGAAAAAAATCCGCAAGACGCGTATCGCTATACCGCCAAAGGCAATTTGGTTGCCGTGATTTCCAATGGCACGGCGGTGTTGGGTTTGGGCAATATTGGCGCACTCGCCAGCAAACCTGTGATGGAAGGCAAAGGCGTATTGTTCAACAAATTTGCGGGCATTGACGTGTTTGACATTGAAATCAATGAAACTGACCCCGATAAATTGGTGGACATTATCGCAGCACTAGAACCCACATTCGGCGGCATTAATTTGGAAGACATCAAAGCCCCAGAATGTTTTTACATTGAACAAAAATTGCGCGAGCGTTGCAAAATCCCCGTGTTCCATGACGACCAACACGGCACCGCCATCATAACCGCCGCCGCCGCATTAAACGGTTTGCGTTTGGTGGGCAAGAATATTGCCGATGTTACGCTGGTGTGTTCAGGCGCGGGCGCGGCGGCGATTGCCTGTGTGAATTTGTTGGTGGAATTGGGCTTGAAACGCGAAAATGTAACCATGTGCGATTCCAAAGGCGTGATTTACCAAACGCGTGAAGACCGCGACCGCATGGACGAGAGCAAAGTGGCGTATGCCATTCCCGACAACGGTCAGCGCGTGTTGGCGGACGCGGTGGTGGGCAAAGATATTTTCTTGGGCTTGTCCAGCGCAAATGTATTGACACCTAAAATGCTGAAAACCATGGCGGACAAACCTTTGGTGTTTGCGATGGCAAACCCAAATCCTGAAATCACGCCACCTGTGGCAAAAGCGGCGCGTGATGACGTGATTATTGGCACAGGTCGTTCAGATTATCCAAATCAAATCAATAATGTATTGTGCTTCCCATTTATTTTCCGTGGGGCGTTGGATTGCGGCGCAACCACCATTAATGAAGCGATGAAATTGGCAACTGTTCATGCGATTGCGGATTTGGCGACTGAAGCGGTTACCGATGAAGTGCGTGCGGCGTATGGCAATGCGGATTTGCAATTTGGTGCGGATTATCTGATTCCTACGCCGTTTGACCCACGCTTGATTTCGCGCATTGCCCCTGCGGTGGCGAAGGCGGCGGCAGAGAGTGGTGTGGCAACGCGTCCGATTGCAGATTTGGCGGCGTATGCGGCGAAATTGGCAGAGAAATAATTGAATTAATATAAAAAATATTCAGGCAGCCTGAAAATATATTTTCAGGCTGCCTGAAATTTATTTATGGATTATTCATCAAAATGCAAAACTGCTGATGTGTACACATTTTGCACATCGTCCAAACTTTCCAGCGCGTCCAACAATTTCTGCATTTTCACCGCGTCATCGCCCGACAACACCGTCTCGTTTTGCGCGCGCATGGTAACATCGCCGTCCACCGATTCAAAACCTGCTTGCGCCAAAGCTGCTTTCACTTGCGCCCAATCCGCAGGTTCGGTAATCACTTCAATCACACCATCTTCATCGCTAATCACGTCTTGCGCCCCAGCTTCCAAAGCGGCTTCCATCAATTTATCTTCGTCCGCGTTTGTAAACACCAAATAGCCCTGATGAACGAAATTAAACGCCACGCAACCGTCTGTACCCAAATTGCCACCGTGTTTGGTAAACGCATGTCGCACATCTGCAACAGTACGCGTTTTATTATCGGTCATGCAATCCACCATCAATGCCGCGCCACCAATGCCATAGCCTTCGTAGCGAAGTTCAATATAATCAACACCTTCCAAATTACCCGTGCCTTTGTCTATGGCGCGTTGCACATTGTCTTTTGGCATATTCGCGTCCCAAGCCTTGTCCATCGCCAAACGCAAACGCGGATTAGAAGCAGGGTCGCCACCACCTTGTTTGGCGGCAACTGTAATCTCTTTGATTAATTTAGTGAAAATTTTACCGCGTTGAGCGTCCACACGCGCTTTTTTGTGTTGAATATTCGCCCATTTACTATGACCAGCCATCGGATTATCCTTAAAGAAAAAGGAAAAATTTTAGCATAAATAAATTGTCAAAAAAAACCTTAAACCCTTTTTCAGGCTGCCTGAAAAAATATATTTATTGAAAACAAATTGATTTTTCAGCATATTTAAATTTCAAGCCCATTCAGGCAGCCTGCAAGCCATATTCTTTGACTAATCAACAGATTTTGTAAAACAAAAAAGACCCAAAAAGGGCTAGAAATGCCCATTTTAGTCAGGTAGAATAAAAAATGGATAATGTAGACACAAAATCCGTAAAAAAGCGCAAGAATAACGCCGTCTTTTTTCACAGATTTTAACAAAAACCTTGACTAATTCAGGCAGCTTCATTATCATTTCACGCAATTACACATAGGCAGAACAAATGGCAAAATTAGCAATGACACAATGGATATTGATTGCTGTTTTATCAGTAATTGCGTATGTATTGGGTGGTTCGCGTTATGCGATTTCGTTGATTTTGGGCGGTGCGTGTTATGCCGTGCCAACTCTGTTATCTGTATTATTTTTAAAATTTTTGAAGCCCTACCCAGCTTTGGCTGGTGCCGCATTTATTGGTTCAGAAAGTTTAAAAATACTATTGTCGCTAATCTTATTGGTTGGCTCTTTCTTTGTTTATCCGAATGTCCACTTTTTGTCCTTTTTTGTGGGATTATTAGTGGTGAGTCATTTGGTTTTTTTGTTTTTTTTGAAGGTTTATCGTTATGGCAGCAAGTGAAGCAATGAATCCAGCAGAATATATCAAGCACCATTTGCAAAGTTTAACCAGTGTAACCGATGTTACAGAAGGTCAAGACTTGAAAAACATCGCAGATTTTTCTTATGTTAATCTTGATGCCATTTTTTTGGGTATCGTATTAGCGGTATTGGGCAGCTATTTCCTATATCGCGGCGCGAAAATGGCAACGGCTGGTGTGCCAAATCGTTTTCAGGCTGCTGTGGAAATACTGTTTGAGTTTGTGGACGATATGTGCAAAAGCATTATCCATCACGAAGAATCTCGCAAAGTTATTGCACCTTTGGGTTTGGCATTGTTTGTTTGGATTTTCTTGATGAATGCGATGGACTTATTGCCTGTGGACTTATTGCCGATGATTTTTCAGGGCATGACGGGTGAACACCACGCATTGATGCGCGTTGTACCAACTGCTGATTTGAATACCTCATTGGCTTTGGCGATTGGTGTATTGGGTTTCTGCTTATACTATAGTGTGAAAATCAAAGGCGGCTTTGGTTTTGTGAAAGAATTGCTGACCGCACCATTTGGACCATGGTTGTTCCCTGTTAATTTTGCATTGAATATTTTGGAATTTTTGTCCAAAACAGTTTCACACGGTATGCGGTTGTTTGGTAATATGTACGCAGGTGAATTGGTATTCTTGCTGATTGCCTTGTTGGGTGGTGGTGTGGCTGTTTCAGGCAGCATTGGTTTGATTGATCCATTCTTGATTATTTTCCATGTAATTGCAGGTTCAGCATGGGCAATCTTCCATATTTTGATTATTACATTGCAAGCCTTTATTTTCATGGCATTGACATTTGTATATTTGGGTCAAGCACACGACCATCACTAATTTATTAATTGTCCGTTTTCAGGCTGCCTGAAAACACCTGAAAACGGATATAAATCATTTTTTTCCACCACTACTATCTCTTTAAGGAGTTTAAACATGGGTTCTTCAATGGGTTTAATTGCTATTGCATGTGGCTTAATCGTTGCATTGGGTGCATTAGGTGCTTCTATTGGCATCGCAATGGTTGGTTCTAAATACTTGGAATCTTCTGCGCGCCAACCTGAACTGATTGGTCCTTTGCAAACTAAATTGTTCTTGATTGCTGGTTTGATTGATGCGGCATTCTTGATTGGTGTGGCGATTGCATTGTTGTTTGCATTTGTGAATCCGTTTGCAGGCTAATTTATCTACCATCTCGGATTTGATTAACCCTAACGAAAAAGGTTAAGTAAAGTGAATTTAAATGCAACCTTAATCGTTCAATTAATTGTGTTTGCAATTTTGGTGCAATTTACCATCAAGTATGTGTGGCCACCTATTGCAAAAGCACTTGATGAACGTGCTAACAAAATCGCGGAAGGTTTGGCTGCGGCTGAACGCGGAAAAAGCGATTTTGAACAAGCAGAAAAGAAAGTTGCAGAACTCTTATCCGAAGGACGCACACAAGTTACCGAAATGGTAGCCAATGCGGAAAAACGTGCAGCGCAAATTGTGGAAGAAGCCAAAGCGCAAGCTACTCAAGAAGCTGCACGCATTACAGCACAAGCTAAAGCTGATGTGGAAACTGAAATCAACCGTGCGCGTGAAGCATTGCGCGAACAAGTTGCAGTTTTAGCGGTTAAAGGGGCTGAATCAATTTTACGCCGTGAAGTGGACGAAACACAACACGCGAAAATTTTGAGCACCTTGAAACAGGAGCTGTAATCTTATGATTGAGTTCGCAACTGTTGCCCGTCCCTATGCAAAAGCATTGTTTGAATTGGCTGAACAAAAAAAGCAAATTGAAACATGGCTGAATGGACTTGCGGAATTGGCTTGGTTGATGCAACAGCCCAAAGTGGTTACATTGCTGGAGCAAGCCGATTTGAGCGCGACCCAAAAAGCAGATGATTTGATTCAATTGATGGCAGACTCAAAAGCCATGCAAGATGTTGAATTTAAAAATTTCCTGCATGTGGTCGCTCAAGAAAAAAGACTGGTTGCTTTACCTGAAATCTATGCTCAATACAAAACATTGGTTCTGTCGCGCAACAATACCAAGCAAGCCGTAATCTATACTGCTTTTGATATTGCAGGCGAAGGACAACGAGCGAAGATTATCAGTGATTTGGAGCAACATTTTAATACTCGGTTGCAAGCAACTTTTAAAACACAGCCTGATTTAATTGGTGGTGTAAAAGTGGAAGTGGGTGACCAAGTATTGGATTTGTCGGTGCAGGGTAAATTAAAAGCACTGTATGCGACTATGACAAATTAGGAGAGTTTTCATGCAGCTTAATCCTGCTGAAATCAGTGATTTGCTGAAAGCCAAAATTGAGAACTTGAATACCAAACAAGAAGTTCGTACTCGTGGTACGGTGATTTCTGTAACAGATGGTATCGTTCGCGTACATGGCTTATCAGATGTAATGCAAGGCGAAATGCTGGAATTTCCTGGCAACACGTTCGGCTTGGCGATGAACTTGGAACGTGATTCAGTTGGCGCGGTTGTGCTGGGTGAATACGAACACATTAAAGAAGGCGACGAAGTGAAATGCACAGGTCGCATTTTGGAAGTGCCAGTTGGTCGCGAATTAGTGGGTCGTGTGGTCAATGCTTTGGGTCAGCCTATTGATGGTAAAGGTCCAATCAATACCAGCCAAACTGCGCCGATTGAAAAAATTGCCCCAGGCGTGATTGCTCGTCAATCTGTTGACCAACCTATGCAAACAGGTATCAAAGCCATTGATTCTATGGTACCCGTTGGTCGTGGTCAGCGTGAGTTGATTATTGGCGACCGTCAAACAGGTAAAACAGCTGTTGCATTGGATGCGATTGTTAACCAAAAAGGTACAGGTGTTGTGTGTATCTATGTGGCAGTTGGTCAAAAAGCATCTTCTATTGCCAATGTGGTTCGTAAATTGGAAGAGCACGGTGCAATGGAACATACCATTGTGGTGGTTGCAACTGCTTCTGAAGCGGCGGCATTGCAATTTATTGCGCCTTATTCAGGTTGCACAATGGGCGAATACTTCCGTGATATTGGCGAAGATGCATTGATTGTTTACGATGACTTGTCTAAACAAGCGGTGGCTTACCGTCAAATTTCATTGTTGTTGCGCCGTCCACCAGGTCGTGAAGCGTATCCAGGCGATGTATTCTACTTACACTCTCGCTTGTTGGAACGCGCTGCGCGTATTAACCCTGATGAAGTAGAAAAATTGACCAATGGTGCAGTAAAAGGCAAAACAGGTTCATTGACTGCCTTGCCAATTATTGAAACACAAGCTGGTGACGTATCTGCATTCGTACCAACCAACGTGATTTCCATTACAGACGGTCAAATTTTCTTGGAAACAGATTTGTTTAACTCTGGTATCCGTCCAGCCATCAATGCAGGTATTTCCGTATCTCGCGTGGGTGGTGCAGCGCAAACGAAAGTCATTAAGAAATTGGGTGGCGGTATTCGTTTGGCTTTGGCTCAATACCGTGAGTTGGCAGCGTTCTCACAATTTGCGTCTGATTTGGATGAAGCAACACGCAAGCAATTGCAGCATGGTGAAGTGGTTACTGAATTGATGAAACAAAAACAATTCAACACTTTAAACACGGCAGAAATGGCATTGACTTTATGGGCAATTAACAATGGCTCTTATAGCGATGTGCCAGTATCAAAAGCATTGGCTTTTGAAGCAGATTTCTTGTCGTTTGTTCGTGCGCAACACAGCGATTTGTTGAATGCGGTGAATGCGTCAGGTGCATTGTCTGATGAGCATGAGAAAACACTGACCGAAGCTATGAAAGTGTTTAAGACTTCCAATAACTACACTGCTTAACCATTAGGCATAGATAGAAGGAGTCTGAAATGGCAGTCGGTAAAGAGATTCTTACCAAAATTCGCAGTGTGCAAAACACGCAAAAAATTACCAAAGCGATGCAAATGGTATCAACCTCTAAAATGCGCAAGACTCAAGAACGTATGCGTTTAGCTCGCCCTTATGCAGATAAAGTGCGTTTGGTGATGCAACAGCTGGCGCAAACGAATGAATATCATGGCGTAAAAATCTTGGAACAACGCGAGCAGGTACAACGCGCTGGCTTTATTCTGATTACCACCGATAAAGGTTTGTGTGGTGGTTTAAATGCCAATTTGTTGAAGAGATTTTTCGCCAAGGTTCAAGAATATCAAAGTCAAGGCATTGAAGTTGATGTGGTTTGTTTTGGTAGCAAAGGTTTGATGGCTTGCCAACGTATCGGTTTAAACGTGGTCGCCAGCGTAACCAATTTAGGCGATACGCCGAAAATGGAAATTTTGTTAGGTCCACTATCTGAATTTTTCAAACGCTATGTAAATGGTGAGTTGGATATTATTCATTTGGTTTATTCTGGTTTTATCAATACGATGAAACAAGAGCCGCGTTCAGAAGTGTTGTTACCAATTGGTTCTGGCGTGTTAGCAGAAAAACAATCCCAAGAAAAAGAGAGATTTAATTGGGATTATCGCTATGAACCCGACCCATTGACGGTATTGGAATATTTGGTTCGCCGTTATTTAGAATCTGTGGTGTATCAAGCAGTTTGCGATAATATGGCTTCTGAACAAGCAGCGCGTATGGTAGCCATGAAAGCGGCAACCGATAATGCGGGTAATGCTATTAAGGAATTACGCTTGATTTACAACAAGTCTCGCCAAGCAGCAATTACCACAGAATTGTCAGAAATTGTGGCAGGTGCAGCAGCCGTTTAAGGCAGCCTGAAACTGTCAAGAAGATTAGGATACGATAATGAGCCAAGGCAAAATCGTACAAATCATCGGCGCGGTAGTAGACGTGGAATTTCCACGCGATGCTATCCCACGCGTTTACGATGCGTTAAAACTGGCTGATGTTGATTTGACACTGGAAGTGCAACAACAGTTGGGTGATGGCGTAGTTCGTACCATTGCGATGGGCAGTACTGATGGTTTGAAACGTGGTCTAGCAGTAAACAATACAGGTGCGCCAATTACCGTGCCTGTAGGTAAAGCTACGCTGGGTCGCATTATGGACGTGTTGGGTAATCCTGTTGATGAAGCAGGTCCAATTGGCGCAGACCAAAGTCGCGCCATTCACCAACCAGCCCCCAAATTTGATGAACTGTCTAGCGCAACTGAATTGCTGGAAACAGGCATTAAAGTGATTGATTTACTTTGCCCATTTGCAAAAGGTGGTAAAGTAGGTTTGTTTGGTGGTGCGGGTGTAGGTAAAACCGTAAACATGATGGAATTGATTAATAACATCGCTAAAGCCCATAGTGGTTTGTCTGTATTTGCAGGCGTGGGCGAGCGTACTCGTGAAGGTAATGACTTCTATCACGAGATGAAAGATTCCAATGTATTAGACAAAGTGGCAATGGTATACGGTCAAATGAACGAACCACCAGGCAACCGCTTGCGTGTGGCTTTGACAGGTTTGTCTATGGCGGAACATTTCCGCGATGAAAAAGACGAAAATGGCAAAGGTCGCGATGTATTGTTCTTCGTGGACAATATTTACCGCTACACATTGGCTGGTACAGAAGTATCTGCATTGTTGGGTCGTATGCCATCTGCGGTGGGTTACCAACCTACGCTGGCTGAAGAAATGGGTCGCTTGCAAGAGCGCATTACATCTACACAAACAGGTTCTATTACCTCTATTCAAGCGGTATATGTACCTGCGGATGACTTAACTGACCCATCTCCAGCAACCACATTTGCGCACTTGGATGCGACTGTCGTGTTGAGCCGTGATATTGCTTCTTTGGGTATTTATCCTGCGGTAGACCCATTGGATTCCACTTCTCGCCAATTAGACCCGATGGTTTTGGGTCAAGAGCATTACGATGTAGCACGTGGCGTTCAATCTACTTTGCAAAAATACAAAGAGTTGCGCGATATTATTGCCATTTTGGGTATGGATGAATTGTCTGATGAAGACAAATTGACCGTAATGCGTGCGCGTAAAATCCAACGCTTCCTGTCTCAACCATTCCATGTGGCGGAAGTGTTTACAGGTTCACCTGGTAAATACGTTGCATTGCGCGATACCATTGCAGGCTTCAAAGCGATTCTCTCTGGCGAATACGACCACTTGCCTGAACAAGCCTTCTACATGGTAGGTGGCATTGAGGAAGCAGTTGAAAAAGCCAAAACTTTAAGCTAAGGAGGCTGGCATGAGCATCATGCAAGTTGAGGTGGTGAGTAATGAGCAAAGCATTTATGAAGGGGAAGCCAGTTTTGCGGTTATCCCGACTGTAAATGGTGAACTCGGTATTTACCCACGACACGAGCCCGTGATGAGTTTGGTGCGTCCAGGTGTGTTACGTCTGACTGTGCCAAATGAAAAAGAAGAAGTTTTGGTTGCCGTTGCTGGCGGTGTGTTGGAAGTTCGTCCACACAAAATTACTGTGTTGGCAGACGTTGCCGTGCGTAGTTCAGAAATGGACGAAGCACGCGCCGCCGAAGCAAAAAAAGCAGCAGAAGAAAATTTGGCAAAAGCACAAGATTCACAATCGCGTGCCAAAGCCCAAGCTGCTTTGGAAGCTGCAATCGCACAACTGAAAACTTTAGATTACATCCGCACGCACAAGCGTTAAGTGATGAAACAGAAAAACCGTTTTTGAGTTTACTCAAGGGCGGTTTTTCTTTTTCAGGCAGCCTTACAGTACACGACAATTTTTACAAACACCCAAAATGTAGGGTGCGTACCACGCACCAAATCATTCAAATAATTGAAATTTCGGTGCGTACCACGCACCCTACATGTAGGTGTCGTGTACTGTAAGGCAGCCTGAAAATTCTTTAATTTGTTTTGATATAAAGCATAGAAAATTTAAACCAGAAAAGTTATAGTGGATTCCATTCTGATTGGAACAAAGTCAGCCAACATTGTTCTAATCTAAAAAAATCTAATTTATAATTCTTGTTGCATTTTTTATAAAGTAGAAAGAGAGATATATATGGAACAGGTAAAACAACCGCAAGAACATTTGCAGCGCAATCTGCAAAATCGGCATTTGCAACTGATTGCCATCGGTGGTGCGATTGGTACAGGTTTGTTTATGGGTTCGGGGAAAACCATTAGTTTGGCGGGACCTTCGGTGGTGTTTGCGTATATGCTGATTGGCTTTTTCTTGTTTTTTATTATGCGGGCAATGGGCGAACTGCTGTTGTCCAATTTGGAGTATAAATCGTTTACCGATTTTTCTTATGACCTTTTAGGTCCATGCGCGGGTTTTTTTGTGGGCTGGACGTATTGGTTTTGCTGGGTCGTGATTGGTATGGCAGACATCATCGCCATCACGGGCTATGTGCAGTTTTGGGAACCTAATGTCCCGCTATGGCTACCAGGTTTAATTTGTATCGCCATTATGGCGGGCATGAATTTATTAACCGTGAAATTATTCGGCGAAATGGAATTTTGGTTTGCGCTGATTAAAGTGATTGCCATCATAGGCTTGGTGGGTGTGGGGATTTATTTACTGGTAACAGGATTTGTGAATCCGAATACGGGCATTCCTTCATCATTGACCCATCTATGGGCGCGTGAAGGCGGTGTATTCCCACATGGTATTGGTGGTTTTTTCTCGGCATTCCAAATTGCGGTGTTTGCTTTTGTGGGCATTGAGCTGGTTGGCACGGCGGCGGCTGAAGCCAAAGACCCCTACAAAACCCTGCCGCTTGCAATTAACCGCATTCCCATTCGCGTGATTGTGTTTTATGTTTTGGCATTGGGCGTGATTATGACGGTTACGCCTTGGGACGCTGTGGACCCGAAAAAAAGCCCATTTGTGAATATGTTTACCCTGATTGGCATTCCGATTGCGGCGACTTTGATTAATTTGGTGGTGCTGTCATCGGCATTGTCATCGGCAAATGGCGGTATGTTTTCTACGGGGCGGATGTTGTTTGGTTTGGCGCAAACGGATTCTGCGCCACGCATGTTTAGTGTGTTGAATAAAAATGGTGTACCTGCGCCTGCCTTGTTGTTTTCGTGCATGTTTTTGTTGTTGGGGATTGTGTTGTTGTATCAAGATGGCGATATTATGAATATGTTTACCATCGTTACGACTATTTCCAGCATTGGTTTTATTTTTGTGTGGATGATGATTTTGTTTGCCTACATCAAATACCGCAAAATGCAGCCTGAAAAACACGCGCAATCGGTTTACAAAATGCCAGGTGGTGTGCTGATGTGTTATCTGTGTATCGCGTTTTTGGTGTTTTCACTGTTTTTGTTTACGCGCGATAAAGACACTTTGGAAGGCATGTTGTACACGCCGATTTGGTTTGGGATTTTGGCAATTGGTTACGCCATCAATCGTAAACGAATTGCCGCTTATGCCAATTCCAGAAAGAAATAAATATAGTCGCAGAACTGAAAAAGCAGTACGGCGTTGCCAGCTCCCTTATGTACTAGGTGTACACTGCGGTCGCTGTCGCCTTGAACTGCATTTTCATTTCTACGACTATACACTCAAGGTAGCCTGAAAACTTTTCAGGCTGCCTTTGTTTTGAATGGACACTTTAATGAACAATCGGCGGCGTAAACATCAACGCCAATTGATTTTGATAATAACGGTTGCCATTGCGTTCATCAAATTCACGCGCCAAACCACGCGCCGCCAACAAAGCTTCTTCATTAAACGGCGCAACCGCAATCAAATACTGCAAATAATCATAGCGGCTGTTTTGAATCACTTGGATAATGGTGTCGTTATAATCGTCCAGCAGTGATTCTGCCCAATCTTTGTCGTTTAATTTGTACGCCAGTTGAATCAATTTGGGCATGATAAACATAAAGTTATCTCCAGCCTCATCAATATATTGTATGGCTTCGGTCAAAGAATCGGTTGCGTCTTCCACTTCGCCAAGCTGAATCAGGCTGTCAATGGCGGGATAATAGGTCAAATGCGGCACTTCGCCACAGCTCAATTCGCCCAATAAAATCGGTTTCGCCAATTTCACCGCTTGCTGATAATCGCCAATAAAATGGTAATAATCCACCAAAGCATTGGTTTCACAGGCTTCGCAATCGTTCATATCGTCTTTGTCGGCGGCTTGCCATTTGGCGAAATGTTCTTGTGCGGCTTGCGTGTCGCCCATTAAAATGGCTTGTTCCATCAAAGCCTTATCTACCATGCGGCGGCTGAAATTAAATTCTTCATACAAATCTGCCATATGCTGCACCGCTTCGGCAATGTCTTCACGCGATTCGTGCAAATCGCTGGGCAATACGCCCACCAACCATTTGAATTTCCACAAGCAATCCAGTAAACCCGATAAACTTTCGTCTTCTTCTTCGCTGTCATCGGGGGAATTGCGCCAACGTGAAAAATGGTGTGCTGTCAGCCAATTCAAGCAGTGCATTTGCCAGCCGCGTGAAAACATTTTATTGCTCACATCATCGGCATTGATAACGTAATCGGCGATGGCGTGAGCGGTTTCGCTGTCTTCGGCTTCCATTGCGGCGTTGAATTGGTCAATGGTGGCGCGTTGGCGGGCTTGGTGGTCGTCTAAATCGTCAAGTGCTTCGGGGGAAAATTTGGACATGATGGTGTCTTTATTATCAGAATTAAAAATAAATAATGGTATTTCAGCTTGCCTGACAGTACACGACAAAACTTATGTAGGGTGCGTATTACGCACCAAAATTCCAGATTATTTGCATGATTTGGTGCGTGATACGCACCCTACATTTGGGTTGGTAAAAATTGTCGTGTACTGTAAGGCTGCCTGATAGTTTTTGTTGTACCAAAAGGCAGCCTGAAAACGTGATTATCCCACAAATTCGCGTACTGCTTCACGCAAACGTGTCATGCCTTCGTGCAAATCTGTGTCATTGAGCAAAAGTGATGGGGCAAAGCGCACCACATGATTGCCCGCTTGCAAAATCATCAAACCATGCTGCAAAGCCAATTTCACCAAATCGCCCGCACGGTTTGCATAATCCGCCGCCAATACCGCACCGACCAGCAAACCCATGCCGCGAACTTCCGCAAATACGCCGTATTCCGCGCCGATTTGATTTAAGGCAGCCTGCAAATTCGCCGATTGCTGTTGCACATTTTGCAGCGTTTCGGGCGCGTTAATCACATCAAACGCGGCATTTGCCACCGCGCACGCCAAAGGATTGCCGCCAAACGTGCTGCCGTGCGAACCCAAAGACAAACTCGGGGCAAATTTATCAGTCGTCAGCATCGCGCCAATCGGGAAACCGCCACCCAAAGCCTTTGCTGCGCTGACAATATCGGGCGACACGCCGTATTGTTCATAGGCAAACAATGTGCCTGTGCGCCCCATGCCCGTTTGCACTTCGTCCAAAATCAAGGCAGCCTGAAAACGGTCGCATACTTCACGCGCCGCTTGCAAAAATTCGCGTGTGGCGGGCAAAACGCCACTTTCGCCCTGAATCGGCTCAATGATGACGGCACAGGTTTTGTCCGACACGGCAGCCTGCAACGCCGCCACATCATTAAACGGAATATGCGTAATCCCAGCAGGAAGCGGTGCAAAATCCTGACTGTATTTCGGCTGACCGCCCACCGAAACAGTAAACAAGGTGCGCCCATGAAACGCATTCACACACGCCACAATTTCCGATTTTTCCGCGCCAAAGTGGTCGCGGGCGTGTTTGCGGGCTAATTTGAGTGCGGCTTCATTGGCTTCCGCGCCCGAGTTGGCAAAAAATACTTTGTCGGCAAAACTGTGTTCCACCAATTTTTGCGCCAATTCTTGTGCTGGGCGCGTGGTGTATAAATTGGAAACGTGCCAATATTTTTGCGCTTGTTCGGTCAAGGCGGTAATCAGAGTAGGGTGGCAATGCCCCAAAGCGTTTACGGCAATGCCACCTGATAAATCAATGTATTCTTTGCCATTTTCGTCCCAAACGTGGCTGCCTGAAGCACGTTCTGGCAGCATGGGGGCGAAAGCGAAATTGGGGGTTAAATAGTTTTGCATATTTTTTTAGCCTTTTGATTTTTTTGTTAATTTGTTTGTGAACGCGTTTTCAGGCTGCCTTTCAGTACACGACAAAAAATAATCGTAGGGTGTTGGTAAAATTATCGCGTACTTTTCAGGCTGCCTGAAAATCTCACAACACATCACGCCAACTTTTGCGCCACCACAAACGTGGCGTATTTTGCTGTGGCGCGAAAAAGTCGTCCATGCCCAAATACAGAGATTGAATCACGGTTTCCGCCACCGCCGTATCGGGCAAGGTGTCGGCGTTGATGGCAATGCTGCCGTTGATGAATTGCGTTTCATCGCCTGCGTGCATAAAGGGGAAAAGGGCGAATAAATACAAAGGCTTCTTGCCCTGATAAACGCACATTTCCAAAGCCATCGCGTCAAAACGCCCTTGTGGTAAATTGGCAAAACTTTCGTAGATAAATGCTTGATGTTGCACACGTTCTGGATTTTTTTTCAACATTTCGCGCCCACTTTGCATGGCTTCGGCAATGCTGTCGGTGTTTAATTTTAATAAATTAATGCCCGCGCCATTGGGTTGCACCAAAGTGGGGGTAAACAAATCCGCCTGCTGCCGCTTTTCCCACAACGCCCACGCCGCACCAAAACCCGCCGCCTTGAGCGCAAGCTGCCATTCAAACGGCAACTTACTGCGCGTAAATTCGGTTTTCGGCGCAATTTGCAGCAGCGAACCGCGATATTTTTGTTGAATTTCAAGGGCTAATTCGGTGCAAGTTTGCGGTTTGGGGTGTTGCCAAATTTGCGCGGTAATCAGTTGCAAGGGGAAAAACAGTTTGCCGCCAATCAACGCGCCATAGCGATGGAAAAATTCATTGGGCAAGGCTGGCTGAAATTGTTTTGCTTCCTGATAATTCAAAAATTTCAATGAATTATTAGACAAATGCGCCGCCGTTCTCGCCCAATAAAAGGCGCACAAATGCAGGAAATTTTGCGTGTGCGGCGCAGCAGCAAATCGGGTAAATTCGGGTTGGCTGGTGCGGATAATGTTCAATAATTTGTCTAATTTTTCAAGGGAATGCTGATTGTAATCCAAGCCAATATCGCGTAAATCATCGGCGTAGGCAACATAGGGCGTGGGGCAGCCATCGGGCGACGCGCCACGCACAAATCCATCAACGGCGCGGCGTGCCACTTGGTTGATGTCGGTGTGGTCGGGCTGGTGTTCGGCGACTTGGGTTTCTTCGTGGCGCAAATAGTCCAGCCAACCTGTGCTGCTGACGGCTGGATTGGTAAACATTTGCTCCACAATCCCCAAAACGGGCGTTACCACGCCATTGCCCAAATCGGCAACGATGCTGTCAAAAAAGTCTGCCGAAACAGGCTGTTTGGTGATTTCAGCCAGCCTGTTGGCATTGTTCCACATAATCGTTTGCCCCAATTGTTTGGCAACGGTTTCGCCAATATAAAATCCGAGCAATAAGAATAGGTTGCGATAAGCTGGCGTTTGCACCGCCCAACGGCGCACGGTGTCGGGGCGCAATTGATGGTGTTTGGCGAGCAGGGTAATGAGTTTGTCAATTTGCTGCAAACTGGTTTCGCTAAAATCAAAGCTAATGCTGGTGAGCGCGGATTGGTTCGCCAAACCTTCGGGCAAGGCTTTTTTCTGCAAAAATCGCCCTAAAATCAGGTGGCGCAATTGCAATTTATCGGCGTTCAGCCCAAAGCAAAGCAGTTGCCACAGGGGACGGTCTAGTTTGATTTCGTGGTCGGGGCGGTCTATGGCGTGGCAAACGGCTTGCACGACTGGGAAAATGGTCATGCCTGTGCCAATGGTGCCATCTTCATACCATTCGGTTGGTACGCCACTTTGATTAGCTAAATAATTTGCCAAATAGGCGGCGAGTGTGTTGATGAAATTCGCGCCCGATGGTTTTTGCTTAATGCTGCGGCTGGTGTATTCGGTGGTGGTGCGAATTTGTGTAAGTAAGCGATTGATTCTTTTGATACTATCGGGTGTGTAATCCAGTTTGAGTGGCTGCCACACGGCAGGAAATGCCAAGCCACCCATGGGCTGCTGATTGTGGTGCAGACAATCGAGTAATTCTTGCATTTGGTCGGCGATGGGCATGGGGATTCCTGTTTTTATTAATTATCAACGAAATAATATTATAAAAGAAAAAACATTCAGGCAGCCTGAAAATCCGCCTAATTTTAACTGAAACGCACCCAATCAACCACACCCACAGTCCAATCGTCTGTTTTTCGGGCAAGTATCGCACATCATCGTGTCTGAATCGCGCCGATAATGTTGGCAACAAGCCAACATGTTTACCTGAAACGTATCGCCCACCCAAAGCAATTCGCCAAAACACCGCGCCGCAATGGTTTCCCGCCAAACGCGTTCCCCATATTCCACTTCCGCCCGAGTTTGCCAGCCAAAACGATGTGCCGCCGCCAATGCTTTCAATATGCCATCGTAGACAAAATAATGCGCCAATTTTTCGCTGATTTGCCAATGGGGGGCGCACAAGGCGAATTGTTCTGCCGTCCAAATTTGCAAATTTTGCCACGCTAATTCAATGGCTTGTTTGGGTGTGTGGTGGTGCAAAATTTGTTCAGGCAGCCTGAAAGAATCGGTGAACGCTGCCGCCGTTTCGTGTGCGCCACCACGCAAATCCACCGCAAACCCACGCGCCGCCACCCACACCGCCACATACGCAGGCTGCCACAACCACAATTGCCATGTTCGCGCCGCCCAATACACGTCATCGGCTTGCGGGTGGGCGGCGTGTAGATTGGCAAATAATTTGTGTAATTCAAATTCTTGTGTTTTCAGGCAGCCTGAAACGGTTTGGGTGGACGCATTGAGCGCGGGAAATAGGCGATTGCATTCGCTCAATAGGTTTGATAATAAAATCATATCATAGTCGTTTCAAATTAAAAGAAGACAAGGCGACAGCGACCGCCGTGTACACCTAGTACATAAGGGAGCTGGCAACGCCGTATTATTTTAATTTGAAATGACTATTATGGTTTAATTTCAATCGGCGCATTATGCACCACGCTGCGAAACAGCTCGTCCACTTCTTCATCGGTAACGGCAATGCAGCCATTTGTCCAATCGTGGCGCAAATGTTGCCGTCCCAACGCCCCCGAACCATTGGGCAAACCGTGAATTTTAATCAGCCCCCCCGCGCTTTTGCCTTGCGATTGGGCAAATGCGGTATCTTGTTGATTTGGATAGGAAATGCCCAAATTTTTATGGTAGCCGCTTTGGGCGTTGCGCTCATTAATGCGGTACACGCCTTCGGGGGTTTTGCCATCGCCTTCAAATTGCTTGTGTCCGATGGGCGAAAAGCCCAGCGAAATATCGTAGCTTTTCAATAAATTATCGCCATCGTAGGCAAACATTTTGCGCTCACTTTTATGCACCACCAAACGCGTGATTTGCGCGTTTTCAGGCAGCCTGAACGCGTTTTCGGGCGACACAGGCGGCACGGGGCGCGTAAACATCAACACGCCACCGACCAATACCATCAATACCAATAGGCTGATTAAAATCAATTTTTTCATTTAATCACTTTCAGGCAGCCTTTCAGTACACGACAATTTTTACAAACGCCCAAAATGTAGGGTGCGTACCACGCACCAAATCATTCAAATAATTGAAATTTCGGTGCGTAATACGCACCCTACATGAATTTTGTCGTGTACTGTAAGGCAGCCTGAAAATACGTGTCGTACCAAGCGATAATCCGCTCTGCCGCTTCCACGCATTTTTCCAACTCGTCCACCAGCGCAATGCGGACAAAACCCACGCCCGAATTGCCATGTGGCGTATCCCGCGCAAAAAATCGCCCTGCCAAAACTTGCACACCTGTGGCGCGATACAATTCTTGCGTGAATTTCAAATCATCGCCATCGGGAATGTGCAGCCAAATGTAAAAAGACGCGTCTGGCAAACGCACCTCAAATTTTTGGCGCAAAATGGGCAATACGCGGTCAAATTTGGCTTGATATTGGGCGCGGTTTTCAATCACATGGGCTTCATCGTTCCACGCGGCAATGCTGGCGCGTTGCACGGGCAAACTCATCGCGCTGCCGTGATAGGTGCGATAGAGCAGAAAATCTTTCAACAATTTTGCGTCCCCAGCCACAAAGCCCGAACGCAAACCTGGTACATTGGAGCGTTTGGATAAGCTGGTAAACATGACCATTTTGTCAAAACCGCGTCCCAATTCCGCCGCCGCTTGCAGGCAGCCGAGCGGTTTTTTGCCGTCAAAATAAATTTCCGAATAGCATTCGTCTGACGCAATGATGAAACCGTATTTGTCTTGCAAATCAAACAATTCTTGCCAATCTTGTTTTTGCAACACGCTGCCAGTTGGATTATCGGGCGAGCAGACAAACACCAATTTACAACGCGCCCAATGTTCATCGCTCACTTGCGACCAGTCGGGCAAAAAGCGTGGCGCGGTGGTGTTGGCGAACACGATTTCGCCACCGCCCAAAAATGTTGCGCCTTCATAAATTTGGTAAAACGGATTGGGGCTGACGATAACGGGGTTTTCCTGCTCATTCAGCACCACTTGCACGAATGAAAACAGGGCTTCGCGGCTGCCCAAAACGGGCAAAATTTCGGTTTCGGGGTTGAGCGTTAAACCATCGTAGCGGCGTTTGAGCCAGCCTGCACACGCCTCGCGCAATTCAGGCAGCCCGAGCGTGAGCGGATATTTGGACAATTCGTCCAATGAATTGATGAGCGCGTCTTTCACCACTTGGGGTGTGGGGTGTTTAGGTTCGCCGATGTAGAGCGGAATTTCGGATAAATGCGCGGGCGGGGTAATGCCTTGCATGGCTTCACGCAAGCGGGCGAAGGGGTAGGGTTTAAGTTGTTGCAAATGGGGGTTCATTTTTTTTAATCCTTTGATGATTGTGTTGAATGATTTTTCAGGCTGCCTTACAGTTCACGAAAAAAATCGTAGGGTGCGCCGTGCGCACCAAATTTGCCACAATATTTAAATAATTCAGTTATTTGGTGCGCACGGCGCACCCTACATTTTCGTGATTGGAAAAGGGTCGTGTATTTTCAGGCAGCCTGAAACTCATTGACGATAATGTACCCAATTCGGGTCATATTCACAATTAATCTGCGTGTTTAAATGCGAAAATTTCGCGCACAATTTCTCCGCTTGCGCCAACAAAATTTCAGGTTCAGACGTTACCGCAAACACCGTGCGCATACCTTGCGACAAATTCATCACGCTTAAAGTGGGAATGCCTTGCTGATTTTGTTGAGCGTAGCTGTCAAATTCATCTTGTAAATCGTAGGCAGCCTGCACATCGTCTTCGCTACCGATTTCGCAAGTGATGGCAAGTGTCCACGCCATATCGGCACGCCCCAGCAAGCTGTTCGCTGACTGATTGCGTGTCAACACCAGCGCATCTTGTTCCCCATCTTCTTCCACTTGGGCGACCGCGTATTGCCATTCGGGTTCGGGATACGCGCCGTTGCGACCGAGTGCCAACCATGTTTGGCGCAATTTTTCAGGCAGCGTGTCCAATGGTTCAAATTCATCATTGGCTTGTGGTATAAAATCCACCGCGCCAATTTTCACCGCGCTGTTCCATTCGCCCAAAATATGGTCAAGCATAATAAACGTCATATTTTGCGCGTGTGGCACAAATTCATCGTCAATTGTTTTGGTAAACGCGATTTCCAGCGCGGGCATTTCGCGCCAAACGTCTAATTTCACCACAATATCGTTTACTGCCAATTCAAAGCCGTTCATACCCATCATAAAATTGCCAATATCGGGCATGGCTTGACGGAAACCACGCACGGGGCAGGGTAAATTTTTCGGGGCTTGCGTGCACACCGCTTGCACTTGAATAAACCTGCCTATTACCCCATGCGCGGTAAACACGATGGTGCTGTGAGTAAATACATTGTCGCTGGCAGACAAATTTGCATTTTCCAATTCCAATGAAATATCAGGCAGATACTGTTGCAAAATCTCATTGCTTTGTTCCATCACTTCGGGTGCGGACAAATGTTGAAAATTCGGATACGCCGCCAACCATGTTTGCCAAAAATCTTGGGCGCGTTGCTTGTAGTCAATTAATTGGTTTAACATTTTGATTTCCTTATTGTTTAAAATTTCAGGCTGCCTTTCAGTACACGATAAAAACAACAGTAGGGTGCACCCTACATTTTCTGCCTTGTTATTTTGTTTTCATACCAAAGGCAGCCTGAAAATCATCAAGCCTTACGCTGCAAAACCGCCGCAAAAAAACCGTCCGTGCCATGCTCTGCCGTGTTCAGCTCCAAAAATTTGCCCGTATTTAAATCCACTTTTTGCGCCGCCAAAATATCGCCACAATCCAACCATTCAAATTCAGGATTATTTTCTAAAAAATCAATAATTTGATGTTCATTTTCTTCGGGTAACACGCTGCAAGTGGCATACACCAAACGCCCACCGCCGCGCACCAATTGACTGGCAGCCTGCAAAATACTTTGCTGTTCTTTCAATAATTTAGCCAAAGTTTCAGGCGATTGACGGTATTTCAAATCAGGATTGCGGCGCAACGTCCCCAAGCCCGAACACGGCGCGTCCACCAACACACGGTCGGCTTTGCCGTGCAATCGCGCAATGCGTGGGTCGTGTTCACTTTCAATGCGCTCTGGCGTGATATTGGTTAAACCTGCGCGGGTCATGCGCGGTTTCAAATTTGCCAATCTTTTTTCTGATACATCAAAGGCATAAATCCGCCCCTTGTTTGCCATTTGTGCGCCGATTGCCAAAGTTTTGCCGCCTGCGCCCGCGCAAAAATCCACCACCATCTCGCCCCGTTTCGCGCCCACCAATTGCGCCAATAATTGACTGCCTTCGTCCTGCACTTCCAACGTGCCGTCCAAAAACAATTCGTGTTTGTTCAGCGCAGGTTTGTCGGGGAAGCGAATGCCGTGTGGCGCGTAGGGCGTGGCGATGGCTTTGGGGAACTCGTTTTGCAGTTGCGCCAAAATGTTGTTGCGTTTGCCCTTGAGCGTGTTTACGCGCACATCAAGCGGCGCGGTTTGCGCCACGCTGCGCCCAAAGGTTTGAATTTGCTCGTCTTCCCAATGAACTTGTAAACGCGTAATCAACCATTCAGGCAATTCGGCAATCGTGTTCAGGCTGCCTGAAAACTCGGTTTTACGCGCTTTGACGTTAGCAAGAAATTCCTGTTCATCTTCTTCCAAAAAATCAGACAATTGCGAAATATTGAAACCGCGCCCCAACACCAAAGCCGCTAACGCTGCTTTTCGCGCTTGAGCGTGCGGACGGCGCAAAATCGCCGCAATTTTTTGATAATGGCGCAACGCCGCAAATGCCGTTTCCGCGATTTCATGGCGGTCAGTGCGCCCTAGTTTGTGATGATTGCGGAAATATGCGGAAATGACCGCGTCAGCAGGTTGTTGAAAAGTGAGCATATTTTCTAAAACTTGGGCGGTATGATTCAATTGATGTGCATTCATGATAGCGATTTCAAATTTAACAAATAAAGCAGATTCTACCCGAAAAAAGGCAGCCTGAAACGGAAAAATCCATCTTCAGGCTGCCTTATTTAAAATTAAATAATTGAAATTAAAGTAATTCTGCTACCACATAAGCGACAACATAACGCTCTTCATCGCTCAAACTCAAATGCACTTTGCCAATGCCTTTGGCTTCAAGCCATTGTTTTAATTCGGCTTCAAACACAAATTCGGGTTTGCCCAAATCTGTGTGTGTGATGTTGATGTTGTGCAGACTCACAGGTTCGCGCACCCCCATGCCAACTGCTTTGGCAAACGCTTCTTTTGCTGCAAAACGCTTCGCCAAAAAACGCACCGCGTCCGCGCTATTTTGTTGCGCGAAACGGTTGGTAAATTCCAATTCTTCAATGCGTGTTAAAATGCGGCGCGGCAGGGCTTCACCGTATTTTTTGTATAATTGTTCAATGCGTTTGATGGCTAAAATATCTGTGCCGATACCATAAATCATGAGTAAAATCTCCAGAATTATCAGTTTATTATGCTTGAGCCACTCGAGCGCGGAACATGGCTTCTTTCATCTGTTCAATCGCTTTGGGTAAACCCAAAAACACCGCTTGGGCAATCAAAGAATGCCCGATATTTAATTCCACAATTTGCGGAATTCGCGCAATCGGCGCAACATTTTGAATGGTCAAACCATGTCCTGCATTCACCGTCATGCCTAAATTTGCCGCAAATTCGGCAGCCTGCACAATGCGCGCCAATTCCGCCGCCCGACCATGCGCGGGCGCGTCCGCATACGCCCCCGTGTGAATTTCAATCACACGCGCCCCCACATCAAAAGCAGCCTGAATTTGCGCCAAATCCGCACCAATAAACAGCGAAACGCGAATATCATTATCGTGCAAAGTTTGCACATAATCCGCCACTTTTTCTTGTTGCCCCAACACGTCCAAACCGCCTTCGGTGGTAACCTCTTCGCGTTTTTCAGGCACAAGGCAAACGTCTTCGGGGGCGACCGTGATTGCATTTTCCAGCATTTCTGCTGTCATTGCCATTTCCAAATTCATGCGTGTTTTGATTGCCTGTTTGATGGCAAACACATCGGCGTCTTTAATGTGGCGGCGGTCTTCGCGCAAATGCAGCGTAATCAAATCTGCGCCGTGCGTTTCGGCGATTAATGCCGCTTCCATCGGGCTGGGGTAGCCTACGCCACGCGCATTGCGCAGCGTGGCAACATGGTCAATATTGACACCTAATAACATATTTTCTCCTAAAAATTGAATGTAGGGTGCGTACCACGCACCAAATTGTTCAAATAACTGCTTATTGGTGCGTATACACACCCTACATAAGTTTTGCCGTGTACCAAAAGGCAGCCTGAAAATCAGTAAACACCTAACTGAATTAGAATAATAACATAGACTGCCTGAAAAAAACCGAAAGTGGCTTCGGCAAACCCAAATCTTCGCTATTTTGCAACCAAATCCCTGCACCCACAGGCTGCCCACCTTTTGCGCTAAACGGCATAATTTCCAACAAACGATGGGTTAAACGATGAGTAATCGCCGCTTCTTCCTGCAAATCTTCGGGTAACACGCCACATTGTGCGGCAAAATCCATCATCTCCGCCAAACTGTCAAAACACGGCACACAATACAATCCTGCCCAAATCCCTTTTTGCGGACGTTTTTGCACCCAAATCGCGCCATCATCGCGCCGCAAAATCAGCCAAAACAAGGATTTTTGCTTCACCGCCACCGCCGATTTTTTGCGCGGCAATTCGGCAATGCGATTTTCTGCATACGCCACACAATCCGCGCTCATGGGACACGATGGGCAATCGGGCTTGCTGCGTTTACACACGGTCGCGCCCAAATCCATCAAACCTTGCGTATAACTGGGCATATCAGATTGATTTTTCGGTAACAATTCTTCTGCGTGCGCCCACAATTGCGTTTCAAATTTTTTGTCGCTGGGGTCGCCGTCCAAACCGAAAACGCGGCACAATACGCGTTTCACATTGCCGTCCAAAATCGTTTCGCGCTGCTGAAAGGCAAACGCCGCAATCGCCGCCGCCGTGCTGCGCCCCACGCCGCATAATTTTTCTAACTCATTGCGCGAATGGGGAAATTTCCCGTCAAACTCATTGACAATTTGCTGCGCCGCTTTGTGCAAATTGCGTGCGCGACTGTAATAGCCCAGCCCCGCCCACAGTTGCAACACGCTGTCTTGTTCCGCCGCCGCTAAATCATGTACGGTGGGGAAGTGATTGATAAATTTGGGATAATAGTCTAATACGGTTGCTACTTGCGTTTGCTGTAACATGATTTCCGATAGCCACACGCCATACGGGTCTTGCGTTTGCCATGGTAGGTGGTGGCGACCGTGTTGGCGTTGCCAAGTGATTAATTTGTCTGCGAATTGTGTTTTCATGAGGGTTCAGGCTGTCTGAAAAAATCGCATTTAAACACATATTCAGGCAGCCTGAAAACCGTTTTTCCGCTAAAATATGGACAACTTAAATTTAATATATTGATAAAGAGAAAAACATGAGCATTTTGGCATTGGAAAACGCCAGTTTCGCGGTCGGACACGTTCCGCTTTTGGACAAAACCTCGTTTCAACTCAATCAGGGCGAAAAAGTCGGCTTGATTGGGCGCAATGGCGCGGGCAAATCATCGCTGCTGAAAATTTTGGCAGGCGTGCAAAAATTGGACGATGGGCAAATCATTGTGCAAAATGGGTTGAAAATCGTTTATGTGCCGCAAGAAAGTTTCTTTGAAAATCAAGATACTGTGTTTGATGTGGTGTCGGCGGGATTGGGCGAGTTGCGCGATGTGTTGCGCGAATATCATCGCGTGAGTTTGGCTTTGGAACAAAACCACGATGAAAATTTAATCAGCCAACTCAACGATTTGCAAAACCAAATTGAAGCGCAAAACGGTTGGCAATTTGACGCGGCAATCAAGCAAACAATCGGCGAACTTGGGCTGCCTGAAAATGAGTTAATCGGCAATTTGTCGGGCGGACAAAAAAAGCGCGTGGCTTTGGCGCAAGCGTGGGTGCAAAAACCCGATATTTTGCTGCTGGACGAACCGACCAACCATTTGGACATTAACGCGATTATTTGGCTGGAAAACCTGTTGCAAGGCTTTTCAGGCAGCATGGTGGTGATTACCCACGACCGCCGTTTTTTGGACAACATTGCCAAGCGCATTGTGGAATTGGACAGGGGCATTTTGCGTTCATACGAAGGCAGTTTCCGCCAATATTCGGAAAAAAAAGCACAAGAATTGGCGGTGGAAGCCGAACACAATCGCCTGTTTGACAAATTCCACGCCCAAGAAGAAGTGTGGATACGCAAAGGCATTGAAGCGCGGCGCACCCGCAATGAAGGGCGCGTTCGCCGTTTGGAAGAATTGCGTAAACAACGTGCCGCGCGGCGCGAGCGCGTGGGGCAAGTCAATTTCAAACTGGATGCAGGCGAAAAAAGCGGCAAAATCATTGCCGAATTGGAAGACGCGAGTTTCCATTATCCCAACAAAAAGATCATGGAACGTTTCACGACCGTGATTCAGCGTGGCGACAAAATCGGCTTAATCGGTGCAAATGGCGTGGGCAAAACCACGTTTTTAAAGCTGATTTTGGGCGAATTGCAGCCGACTTTCGGCAAAATCCGCTTGGGCAGCAAGCAGGAAGTGGCGTATTTTGACCAATTCCGCAGCGCGTTGAACGAAAACGACACGGTGTTTTACACCTTGGGGCAGGGCAACGATTTTGTGGAAGTGGGCGGCAAGAAAAAACACGTCATGAGTTATTTGGAGGATTTTTTGTTCCACCCAGCGCGGGCGCAATCGCCTGTTTCATCGTTGTCGGGTGGCGAGCGCAATCGTTTGTTGCTGGCAAAATTGTTCACGCGCCCTGCCAATATTTTGGTGCTGGACGAGCCAACCAATGATTTGGACATTGACACGCAAGAATTGTTGGAAGAATTGTTGCGCGATTACGCTGGCACGGTGTTTTTGGTGTCGCACGACCGCGAATTTTTGGACAATGTGATTACGCAAAGCATTGTGTTTGACGGTTCAGGCAGCCTGAAAGAATATGTGGGCGGCTATCAGGATTATGTGGACGCCAAACAGCGCGAAGACAAAATTCAGGCAGCCGTGTTGCCCAAAAATCAAACTGAAAATCAAGAAATTAAGGAAAAACCCAAAGCCAATCGCACGGTCAAATTGTCGTACAAAGAGCAACGCGAATTGGATGCGCTGCCCGATGAAATTGCGGCTTTGGAGGCGGAGCAAGCGGAGTTAGCCGAACAGTTGTCCAATCCCGATGTGTTTAAAGATTATGAAAAAGCAGGCAGCCTGCAAAGTCGTGCCGAAGAAATTGAATTGATTTTATTGGAAAAATTGGAACGTTGGGAAGTGTTGGAACAGAAACAAAATGGGGTGGTGTGATTTTCAGGCTGCCTTTTAGTAGGGTGCGCCGTGCGCACCAAACGATTTGAATGATTAAAATAGGGTAGTGTATTTGGTGCGCACGGCGCACCCTACGATTATTTTTGTTGTGTACCGAAAGGCTGCCGAAATTACGTTAAACAGTTGAATTAACAAAAAAGTGTGGCAATAATACGCCACCGATTTTTATTTTCCTGTTATTTATTTTCAGGCTGCCTGAAGAGTGTGGCATAATGTATTTGTTTAATTTTTTGAATGAGTTAGGATAAGTAATGTCAGATTTGGCTTTGCAAAATAAGCATATTTTGGTAACAGGCGCATCACAAGGCTTGGGTGAGCAAGTTGCCAAAGCGGTGGCGGCGGCTGGTGCAACGGTGATTTTGGTGGCGCGTAGCCAAAAGCGTTTGGAAAAGGTGTATGACGATATTGTCGCGTTGGGCGGTCAAGAGCCGTTTGCGATAGTATTTGATTTAATGACGGCAAAAGAAGATGAGTTTGCCCAATTGGCTGCCACCATCGCGCAAGCCACAGGCGGTAAACTAGATGGCGTGGTGCATTGCGCCAGCTATTTTTATGCCGTGTCGCCTTTGGATTTTCAGACGGTGGACGAGTGGATAAATCAGTATCGCATTAATACGGTTGCGCCTATGGGCTTGAATCGTGCCTTGTTCCCGATGTTGAAGGAATCGCCTGACGCGTCTGTGGTGTTTGTCGGCGAAACGCATGGCGAGTTGCCCAAAGCGTATTGGGGGGGGTTTGGCGCGTCCAAAGCGGGGGTGAATTATTTGTGCAAAGTGTCGGCGGACGAGTGGGAACGCTTTACGCATTTACGCGCCAATGTGCTTGTACCTGGGGCGATTAATTCGCCGCAACGCGTGAAAACCCACCCAGGGGAAACCGCCAGCGAGCGCAAAAACATGACCGATATCACGCCTGCTTTTGTGTGGTGGTTGAGTGAAGCCAGCAAAGGGCGCACGGGCGAAATTGTTTATCTGTAAATCATGACCATCAATTCAGGCAGCCTGAAACGCTTTCAGGCTGCCTGAAAATGTTTTTCGCGGTACAATTTCATTTTTTACTGTTGAAAAATATTCAAATTATGAAAATTATCCATACCATCAAAGAATTACGCCAATGGCGACAAAGTGTGCAAAGCGTGGCATTTGTGCCGACGATGGGCAATTTGCACGCGGGACATTTGGCTTTGGTGCAACGCGCCCAAAGTGAAGCGGAACATGTGGTGGTGAGCATTTTTGTCAATCGCCTGCAATTTGGGCAAGGGGAAGATTTTGACCGTTATCCGCGCACGCTGGAACAGGATGCGGCGAAATTACGCGATGTGGGCGTGGCGGTGCTGTTTGCGCCCGATGAGCGCGAGTTGTACCCGAATGTGGCGCAAAATTATCAGGTGGAACCGCCGCATTTGCAAAATGAATTGTGTGGCGCGTTTCGCCCGAATCATTTTCGTGGCGTGGCGACTGTGGTGTGTAAATTATTCAATATTGTTCAAGCAGATACGGCGTGTTTTGGCAAAAAAGATTATCAGCAGCTTGCCATTATTCGCGGCATGGTGGACGATTTGAATATGCCCATCAAAATTGTGCCTGTGGACACGGGACGCGCGGACGATGGCTTGGCTTTGTCCAGCCGCAACCAATATTTGAGCGCAACGGAACGCGCCGAAGCCCCCAGAATGTTCCAGCAATTACAATGGCTTGCTGAACAAGTGCGCGGCGGCAATCACGATTATGTTGCTTTGGAGCAAGCGGCGGCGGCAGAATTGACGGCGCACGGTTGGCAGGTGGATTATGTGGAAATTCGTGAAGCAGGCAGCCTGAATGTGGCGCGTTTGGGCGATAAAAATTTGGTGGTGTTGGCGGCGGCGCGATTGGGTACAACGCGTTTGATTGATAATTTGGAATTTCAGGCTGCCTGAAAATGAAATCGTGGATTTTTCTGTTGCTTTTATCGCTTAATTTGGCGGCTTATGCTCATCCAGAGATTGCGCCAACTCGCCCCGAAACATGGGCGCAAAGCGTTCACAGCGCGGCGAATTTGTATCGCGTGGACGATAAATTGTACCGCAGCGAACAGCCAATTGGCGATGATGTGGCAATTTTGTTGCAAAATAAAATCAACAGTATCATCAATTTACGCTATTTTAATCGCAAGAAAGACCAACAAATATTTTCGTCCCACGCTGGTGTAAAACTGATTAATCAGCCACTTTTAACATGGCGTGTCAAACCGAAACACATTGCCGCCGTTTTGTATCAAATTGAGCAAAATCAAAAAGATGGCGCGGTATTGGTGCATTGCTATCATGGTGCAGACAGAACGGGGATTGTGGTGGCGTTTTACCGCATGGTGTACCAAAATTGGTCGTTGGACGCAGCGAAAGCGGAGATGATGGGCGGCGGTTTTGGTTATCATAGCGTGTGGAAAAATTTGGAAAATTTGTTTACAGAACAAAATCTTGCCGATGTAAAAGCCGAGTTGAACCAATTGCGCCAAATGCGTTAATTAAACTAATAGGCAGCCTGAAAACTTTTCAGGCTGCCTGAATTGAATCAAATCACATTACAACGTGATTTCGCGCGTTACACCATTTGCCGTTTCGGTAATTTGGAAGGTGCGGTTTTCGGTGTTTGCCACCAATTTGGCGGATACGCCTGCGGCTTGATTGTCCCACACGATTTCCAATTCTTTCGCGCCCAAGGCTTTCACGCTGAATGCGCCATCAAACGCGGCAGAAGTGTTGCGGAATTTCAGCAAATTGAACAGTTGTTGCACCACTGGGCGTTGTACCGTTTCATCAATTTCTGCCAAAGAATAATAATGGCGGTTGATGTTGCGACCTTCTTTGGTGCGTTCCAGCAATTCAATGTCGTTTTCGCCAGCCAGCAAGCCCACATAGTAAATTTGCGGAATACCAGGGGCGAAACATTGCAACACACGCGCCAAAATATAGGCTTGGTCGTTGTTGCCCAAAGCGGAATAATAGGTGCAGTTGATTTGGTAAATGTCCAAATTGTTGTATTCGGCGGAGCTGTATTTTTTCTTCACGTTTGCGCCTTGTGCGTACAGGGCTTCGCGTGTGGCTTCGCATTCTTCGTCTGTCATCAAATCTTTCACGTCCACCACGCCAATGCCGTCATGGGTGTCCAAAGTGGTGAATTGTTTGCGTGGGCAGATTGCCATCCAATTTACCAAACGGTCTACATTGCCGCTAAACAGGGTGTGCAACACCAGCATGGGCAAGGCAAAATCGTAAACATAATAATCGTGTTCGGCAATTTTCAACTGGATTGTGTAGTGTTCGTGGATTTCAGGCAGCACGGTAACATTGTGCGCGTCCAACACATCGGTGCATTCTTTCAGCGTTTCCCAAATATCGGGTTCAACAAAGAAACAATTTGTGCCAATGCGTTTGTTGGCATAGGCAAATGCGTCCAAACGGATAATGGCTGCGCCTTGTTTGCTCAAAAATTCCAGATTGTCTTTGATGAATTTTTTGGTGGTGGCGGTGGTTACGTCCAAATCCACTTGTTGCTCGTCAAAGGTACACCATACTTTTTCTGATGTGCCATCGGCAAATTCTGCCATGCGATAGGGGGCGCGGGGTTTGCGTTTGTAGATTAAATCCACTTGTTCTTCGGTGGGTTCGCCGCCAAAATCTTTCCAGAAATCTTTGTAGCGAATGAACAAATCGCGGTATTCGGATGCGTCTTTTTTTGCCAAAAAGTCTTTAAAATAAGGCGATTGGGCGGAAATGTGGTTCACCATAAAATCAAACATCAGGTAATAATCTTTTGCCAAAGCCTGAATGTCGTTCCAATCGCCAAAGGCTGGGTCCACTTTGGTGTAGTCCATGGGTGCAAAGCCACGGTCGCCCGATGATGGGAAAAACGGCAAAATGTGTACGCCGCCAATCACGCCTTGTAAATGTTTTTCCAAAACGTGTTTTAAATCTTTTAAATTGTTGCCCAAGCTGTCGGAATAGGTAATGAGCATGGCTTGATTTTTGACTTGCATGGTGGTTTTCCTTAAACAAGAAAGTTTGTGAAGATAACTGTGTCATTTCTACAAAATATTAACACAATTTAAAAACACAGTAATACAAGCATTGGATACTTTGTGTTAAATAATTGATTATGAAATTATTTTTATATGACACCGATGTCAATTTATGGCGGTCATAGTCTGAATGTAAATTTACCCAATCTTTCAGGCTGCCTGCACATCTACTCCCCTAAAATCAGTCAAAATAGCGTAGAATAGAGAGTTTATTTTATTTTCAAGGAAATCATCAAATGGCTTTTGCCTCACTTTTTACCCTTTTAGACGACATCGCCAGCGTGATGGACGATGTGGCTGTGATGACCAAAATGGCGGCGAAAAAAACCGCAGGCGTGGTGGGCGATGATTTGGCGTTGAATGCCAATCAGGTTACAGGCGTGCGTGCGGAACGCGAATTGCCAATTGTGTGGGCTGTGGCAAAAGGTTCTTTGATTAATAAGGTTATTTTGATTCCGATTGCTTTGGTGTTGGCGGTGTTTGCACCTGCTTTGATTATTCCCTTGTTGATGATAGGTGGCGCGTTTTTGTGTTTTGAAGGCGTGGAAAAATTATTACACAAATTCCTGCATAAACATGATGATACGCACGACACCAGCCACAAGGAAAGCAATGGCGAAGACGAAGCCGATAAAATCAAAGGCGCGATTCGCACCGATTTTATTTTGTCGGCTGAAATTATTATTATCGCGCTAGGTGTGGTGAAAGACAGCTCTTTGATGATTAAAATCATGGCATTGTCGGCGGTTGGTGTTGGGATTACGGTGGCGGTGTATGGTTTGGTGGCGTTTATTGTGAAAGCGGACGATTTTGGCGCGTATCTGATCACCAAAGGGCAAGGCGTGGCAAAAACGATGGGGCAAGCGATTTTGTGGTTTATGCCATGGTTTATGCGGGCATTGAGTGTGGTTGGTACATTGGCGATGTTTTTGGTGGGTGGCAGCATTTTCACGCACAATACGCCAGCGATTCATCACTTTTTGCATGAGAAACATTGGGATACGGGCATAATGGCGATGTTGGCAGATTTGAGCGTGGGCGTGGTTGTGGGGGCGATTGTGTGCGCGGTGGTGTTGCCGATTTTGAGTTGGTGGGAAAAACGTAAAAAAGCGGCGTAATCAATATTCAGGCTGCCTGAAAACCTTTGTCGGATAAGCAAAACCATGAATACAAATCCTTTGCTCACAGTTGCCCTAATTACCAAAAATGAGGCACACCAATTGGCGGCGTGTCTGGACAGTATTGCACCACTTCATTGTGAAATTATTGTGATTGATTCGGGTAGCACGGATAATACATTAAAAATCGCGCAACAATATGGCGCAAATTGCCATATTTTTAGTGATTGGCAGGGCTTTGGTGTACAGCGCAATCGCGCTCATGAATTTATCCACACGCCTTGGGTGTTGTGGCTGGATGCAGACGAACGTTTGAGTGAGCAAACTTGCCAAGATATTTTATTCAGGCTGCCTGAAACGCCCGCAGATGGAAGAACTGTATTTTCTATCAACCGTTTAACCATTGCTTATGGACATGCTATTCGGCATTGTGGTTGGTATCCAGACCGCGTAGTGCGTTTGTATCCTGTGGCACATTGTGCTTACAATTTTGATTTGGTTCATGAATCTGTACAAACTCAGCCTGAAACGAAGATTATCCCATTAGCCGACCATGTTTATCATGAAACATATACTGATTTAAATCAACACCTTAATAAATTGATGCATTACACTAGTGCGTGGGCGCAGCAGTATCAAGGCAAACGCCAAGCCTCGCCCATTAGTGCATGTTGGAAAGCCTGTTTTTCATTTTTGCGAATTTATGTGTTGAAAAAAGGAGTTTTAGATGGCAAAGCAGGTTTGATTATCGCGGTGATGGGTGCAATTTATACTTTTGTTAAATATACACAATTATGGTTATTAAACCAAAAAAGTGAGCGTATGTGATGAAAATTGTTCATGCGAATTTGGCGCGTGGTTTTCGTGGAGGGGAACGGCAGACAGTTACCCTCATACAAGCCTTATCTCAACAATATCCTGATATTCAACAAGTTTTGCTCTGCCGAGCCGATTCGCCCATGCGTGAAATGTTGAAAAATCGTGAGCATATTCAATTTGTTGATGCAAATAAACAATGGCAAGGGCATTTTGCTATTGGGCAAGCCGATGTGATTCATGCGCACGAAGCTAAAGCTGTGCATTGGGCGTGGTTGCACCATTTGGTTTGGAAAACGCCGTATCTCATCACGCGCCGTGTAGATTTTCCTTTGAAAAACAATTTTCTGGGTAAGCAGACTTTTGGTAATGCACACGCTATTATTGCCATCTCACAAGCCATTCAAACACGATTACAGTCATTTTCGCAGAATGTAGATGTGATTACCGATGCTTATTCAAGGCTGCCTGAAAATCCACCAACCATTGAAAAATTACAAAAACAATTTGCTAATCGTTTTGTGATTGGGCATATTGGTGCGTTGGTGGACAGCCATAAGGGGCAATTGGATTTGCTGCAAGTGGCGCGACAATTTCGCCAACAATATCCCGATTGTGTGTTCCTATTTTTGGGGCAAGGCGCGGACGAGGCGATGTTGAAAGCACAATCGGCGGATTTGGACAATGTGCATTGGCTGGGTTTTCAAACTGATGTGGGCAGTTATTTGGCGGTGATGGATTTGTTTGTGTTTCCATCGCGGACAGAGGGTTTGGGGTCGGCTTTATTGGATGCGATGGTGTATAATGTGCCGATTATTGCCAGCCGAGTAGGCGGCATTCCTGATATTATTCAACATGAAAACAATGGTTTATTATTTGAAACTGGGCAAACTGTGCAATTAGCCGAGCAAATTGAAAAAATGTATCACAATTCTGTGTTCAGGCTGCGTTGCGCGGCAGCGGCGAAACAACAATTGGCAAATTTTTCGCCTGAAAATATGGCAGCAAAATATATGGTGCATTATCAGAATGCGGTTCGGGCTACCTAAAAAATCATAAAAGCCACGCAAGCGTAGTTTGATTCTGAGGTTTGCTACATAACTATTTGATTTGATATAAAATAAGGCAGTCTGAAAACCACATTTTGCGCTTTCAGGCTGCCTGAATATTATTTAACTCAATCAAAACGGCTGTTTCAAATCATATTTGGTAGAAACCACTTTGCCGTACAACACCCAACCCGCAAACACCGCCATACCGCCCCAGAACATCGCTTCTTGCCCCGAACCATACAGCGCGTAAAAACTGTACAAATTACCAATGAAGGCAATGATGCTGGTAAACACCATTTCCTTGCGTGGCACATTTGCCGCTTTTTGCAAGACAATAATCGCCGACATAGACAAAATATACGGAATCAAATTGGTTACCACCGCTAAATTCACCAAAATATCAAACTGTTTGCTCAAACCTTCGTCCATAGTCATAAACGCCAAAGCCGTTTGTACCGCCGCAATGATGCTCATGCCCAAAACAGGGGTGTTGGTGGCGGTTACTTTGCCAAATTGGGGAATAAAATAGCCCTCGTCTGCGCCTGATTTAAACACTTGTCCAATGGTAAATTGCCAACCCAATAATGAACCCGTGCAAGACAAAATCAACAACGCCATCACAATTTGTCCCACCGTATGATTAAACATACTGGCAAACACCAAACCAAACGGTGCATCACTTGCCGCCAAATCCGCGTTTGGCACAATCCCTGCTACCACATTAGTAGAAACAATATAAATAATTGCGGTAATTAATGTTCCCCATAATACGGCAATGGGTACGTTTTTTTCTGGATTTTCAACCGCTTCTGAGTTGGCACAAGCCGATTCTAAACCCAAAAATGCCCATAAAGTAATCGCAATAGACGCTGGTACGGCTTCAAAAAAACCCATATTGTGCGGATTCCATGCCTCTGCGTACATACTCGGACTAAACCAAAACCAACCCAGCAAAGACACACCAATCACAGGAATAATCGCGCCCCAAACCGTTACGCTACTGATTTTCCCTGTAATGCGGGCACCACCAAAATTGGCAACCATCGTCAGCCAAACAAAGGCAATTGTACCCAATGCTACGCCCAATGGCGACAAATTCCAACCCATAAACGCCGCCAAATACCCCACAGCCGAAATCGCAATCGCCACATTCGCAATCAACAAAGACACGGCATAAGTATAATTCGCCATAAAATTACCGCCTTTGCCAAACGAATATTCCGCATAACCGCCCATGCCCCCTGATTTGGTGCTAAAACGTCCGCATTTGGCAAACGCATACGCCAAACACATTGACCCTACTGCTGTTACCAACCACGACAAAATGGAAATCGTGCCGACTTTCGCCAATTTTGCGGGCAACATGATAATGCCCGAACCCATCATGTTTACGACTGTTAAAATCGTGAGTTGCACCACACTCATTTTGCTTTTATTTGTTGCCATGATTTTTTTCCTTTTTGAGGGATTTTCAGGCTACCTTTTACTACCCTACAAATTTTTGCCTACTACCCACCTGTTCCCTCTCCCGTGGGAGCAGACTTGCCAAGTTCTGTACTTCGTAGGGGCAGATTTCATATCTGCCCTTTCTACGATATTTGAATTGTGGTACTTCCCACAAGGCGGATATAAAATCCGCCCCTACGACACGATGAGAACTTGGCAGGTCTGCTCCCAAAGGAGAGGGGGTAGATGGTAGTATTTCAACCATTGTGGGCAATATTTTATTTTTCAGGCAGCCTGAAAACTATTTCCCTTGTTTTAATTTTCCAAATCAATCACATAACCAAATGCACGGCGTGAACCATCTTCCACCTTTTGCAAATACACGCCTTGAATTTCAGGTTCAAACCCTGGTAAGCAATTGATGCCTTCTTCCAAAGCCAAGAAGTATTTTTGCACCGCGCCACCCCAAATTTCACCTGGAACCACACACAACACACCTGGGGGATACGGTAATGCTCCTTCCGCCGCAATTTGCCCTTCAATTTCGCTCAAGCGCACCAATTTCACTTGATTGCGAATCAAACATTGTTGGGCGTCATAAGCCGACATCGCCTGTTTGCCCCAACCATCATGGCGGAACATATCGCGTTGCAATTGCTTCATATTATTGCGTTTGTAGAAATCGTGCATTTCTTGGCACAAACGGCGAATGGTGTAACCACGATAATAATCTTCGTTTTTGCCATAAACAGTTGGTACAACGTCTTTCATCAGGCTATTGTTTTCAATGTGTTTTTCAAATTGGGCAATCAAAGCCACCAAATGTTGCATTTTCGCCAGACTTTCGGCTGGTGTCAGCAAGAATAAAATGGAATTCAAATCGCATTTTTCAGGCACAATGCCATTGTCACGCAAGAAATTCGCCAAAATGGTCGCTGGAATACCAAAATCTTGGTACTCCCCCGTTTCCACATCAATACCAGATGTGGTCAATAACAATTTGCATGGGTCGACAAAATATTGATTTTCGCCATAATTGGGGAAAGAATGCCATTTAGCATCGGGTTTAAACTGGAAGAAACGCAAATCGTCCAACATGTTTTCGGTGGGGTGGTCTTGCCATAATTTGCCGTCCACCGTGTCTGGCACAAAAGGCTTAATCATGGTGCAATGTTTCAACAATAATTTGCGTGCTTCAATGCCTACGCGCACACAATCGCGCCACAATTTGCGTCCTGCTACACCCTCATGCATACGTGCATTCACGTCTAAAGCTGCAAACATTGGGTAGAAAGGGCTGGTTGATGCTTGTAACATAAAGGCATTATTGAAACGTTTATGATTGCAATAACGTTTTTGTCCTTTGATATGACGGTCTTTTTTGTGAATTTGCGAAGTTTGTGAGAAACCCGCTTGTTGTTTATGCACGGATTGGGTAACGATAATACCTGGGTCGTTTTCATTTAATTCCAATAATAAAGGCGAACAATCACGCATCATCGGAATAAATTGTTCATATCCTACCCAAGCCGAGTCAAATAAAATGTAATCACATAAATGACCAATTTTATCAACTACTTGTCTGGCATTGTAAATTGTGCCGTCATACGTTCCCAATTGAATGACCGCCAAACGGAATGGGCGTGGCAAATCAGCACGTTCAGGTGCGACTTTGCGGATTTCTTCACGAATGTATGGTTCATCAAAACACGCTGCGTCAATTCCGCCAATAAAACCATAAGGATTACGCGCGGTTTGTAAATAAACAGGTGTTGCGCCATTGATGATTAATGCGCCCATGTGAATGGATTTATGATTATTACGGTCAAATAAAACCAAATCGCCTTTGGCAAGCAATGCGCTGGTTACCACTTTATTAGAAGAAGATGTGCCATTTAAGACAAAATAGGTTTTATCGGCATTGTAAACTTTGGCAGCGTGCTGTTGTGCGGCGCAGGCTGCCCCTTCATGAATTAATAAATCGCCCAATTTCACATCGGCATTGCACAAATCGGCACGGAACAGGTTTTCGCCAAAAAAATGGAAAAATTCGCGTCCAGCAGGGTGTTTGGCGAAAAATTGTCCGCCCTGATGTCCAGGGCAATCAAAAGCGGCATAACCGCGTTTGGTGTATTCTTTTAATACGCTGAAAAAAGGAGGCGCGAGTTTGGCGGTGTAATCATCAGCTACGGCATCAATTTGTTTGCCATAATAATGGCGATTACCAAAACCCAATTGAATCACGCCTTTGAGTTTGGGCAAAATGCCATCGGGAATGCTTTCTTCTGGTTGCAAAGCGATAAACACAGGCACATCAAAACCTGTTTCTTCCATTTTTTCAATGGCATAGTAAATATCGTCTGCTGAAGCCACCGCCGCCGCGATATTGGTAAAATCGGTTTGGCGAATATCCACCATTTCATATTCGGAAATAAAACCAGCTTGAACGGATGGACTGGCTGCGACTTTTAATGTTTTCATGCTAGATACTCCATTAAATTGATAAATTGTGCTGCTGTTTAGCCATTTTACGCCCATTAATTTCATATTAGCAAAAGGCAGCCTGAAGTTTTTTATTGCGAAAAATATTGATTTTGTGAAATTTTATATTTAAATTTGAGCAAATTTGACGAATAGGGCGGTTTAGATAAGTCCATAAAGCATTTATTGATACAAAATGCTGAACTGGGGTTTTATTGATGTAAATTAATAAATAAATAGTTGATTGAATTTAAAAAAATTTAATTAAATTTCATTGGGATTTTTATTGGTGTAATTAGATAACAAATGATTTTTGATTGAATATGAATAAATTGGGTGTAAGATTTTCAGGCTGCCTGACAAGTACACGACATTTTTTACAAACACCTAAAATGTAGGGTGCGTACCACGCACCAAATGATTCAAATAATGTGGAATTTCGGTGCGTAATACGCACCCTACATGAGTTTTCTCGTGTACTGTAAGGCAGCCTGAAACTGCTTTTTATGTCAAAATTTGTTAAAATGCCGATGATGTGAAACACAAACAGCAACTTTTTCTTTTTGTTTATTTTTTGGAGCGAGAAATATGTCTCAATACGTTTATTCCATGTTGCGCGTGAGCAAAGTTGTGCCACCGCAAAAAACCATCATCAAAGACATTTCCCTGTCGTTTTTCCCTGGTGCGAAGATTGGCTTGCTGGGTTTGAACGGTGCAGGCAAATCCACCGTTTTGCGGATTATGGCGGGTGTGGACAAGGAATTTGAAGGCGAAGCCGTGCCAATGAGCGGCTTGAAAATCGGTTATTTGCCGCAAGAGCCAGAACTTGACCCCGAAAAAACCGTGCGCGAAGAAGTGGAAAGCGGTTTGGGCGAAGTGGTTGCCGCGCAAAAGCGTTTGGAAGAAGTCTATGCCGCCTATGCCGAGCCTGACGCGGATTTTGACGCGCTGGCAGAAGAACAAGCGCGTTTGGAAGCGATTATTGCCGCAGGTTCGTCCAGTAGCGGTGGCGCGGAGCATGAGTTGGAAATCGCGGCAGACGCATTAAGGCTGCCTGAATGGGATGCGAAAATCGCCCATTTATCGGGTGGCGAAAAACGCCGCGTGGCTTTGTGCAAATTGCTGTTGTCCAAACCCGATATGTTGCTGCTGGACGAGCCGACCAACCATTTGGACGCGGAATCCGTTGAATGGCTGGAACAATTTTTGGTGCGTTTCCCAGGGACGGTGGTGGCGGTAACGCACGACCGCTATTTCTTGGACAATGCGGCAGAATGGATTTTGGAGCTTGACCGTGGGCATGGTATTCCTTGGAAAGGCAATTATTCATCTTGGTTGGAACAAAAAGAGCAGCGTTTGGCAAACGAAGCCAAATCCGAAGCCGCGAGAATTAAGGCGATGAAACAAGAGCTGGAATGGGTGCGCCAAAACGCCAAAGGTCGCCAAGCCAAATCCAAAGCGCGTTTGGCGCGTTTTGAAGAAATGTCCAATTACGAATACCAAAAACGCAATGAAACGCAGGAAATTTTCATTCCTGTGGCAGAGCGTTTGGGCAATGAAGTGATTGAATTTGTAAATGTTTCCAAATCGTTTGGCGACCGCGTTTTGATTGACGATTTGAGTTTCAAAATCCCAGCAGGTGCGATTGTGGGCGTGATTGGTGCGAACGGTGCAGGTAAATCCACGCTGTTCAAGCTGATTTCGGGCAAAGAGCAGCCTGATTCGGGCGAAGTGAAAATCGGTCAAACCGTCAAATTGTCTTTGATTGACCAAAGCCGCGAAGGTTTGGGCAACGACAAAACCGTGTTTGATGAGATTGCCGAAGGGCGCGACATTTTGCAAGTGGGGCAATTTGAGTTGCCTGCGCGCGCGTATTTGGGGCGGTTTAACTTCAAGGGCAGCGACCAAAGCAAAATCGTGGGCAATTTGTCGGGCGGCGAGCGCGGACGTTTGCATTTGGCGAAAACGCTGATTGCAGGCGGCAATGTTTTGCTGCTGGACGAACCGTCTAACGATTTGGATGTGGAAACCTTACGCGCTTTGGAAGACGCTTTGCTGGAATTTGCAGGCAGCGTGATGGTGATTTCGCACGACCGTTGGTTCTTGGACAGAATCGCCACCCACATTTTGGCGTGTGAGGGCGATTCCAAATGGGTGTTTTTTGACGGCAACTATCAGGAATATGAAGCGGACAAAAAACGCCGTTTGGGTGAAGAGGGCGCAAAACCGAAACGCATTAAATATAAACCTGTAACACGTTGATTTTGTGGTATTCAGGCAGCCTGAAAATGCGAAAATGGCGTTTCAGGCTGCCTGAAGATTTATTTTTCAATTAATACAAGGATTTTATGATGAAAAAATCATTACTCACTTTATTATTACTCGGTGTATTGAGCGCGTGTTCGCAATCTGATGACACGCAGAAACCCACATCACCATCATCGTCTGCGACAAAAGTTGCTGCACCATCGGTTAATTCATCTACCGAAAAATCAGCAGAACAACCAGCAGTACAATCAGATAAAGCCAATTCTGATGATGCAGGGATTCTGAATTACAAAGAAAAATTAGACATTGCCAAAATTGGTTTGGCATTACAAGAAGCAGGTTTTGCTGAAGCTGCAAATAATGGTAAAGAAGCAGAATGGAATCAACGTCTTGCTTCTGCTAAAAGCAATGAAGATGTACAATCCGTGTTGCGCGAACAATTGGCGATTTACCGTAAAGGCGCGGAATATTTGGCAAGCAAACAGATGGACAGCACACAGGGTAAAGCGGTGCATGAAAAATTATTGGGCAGTATTCAAGGCGCACAAGCGGTACTGGAAAAAATGACTACCATAGATTTGGCTTCGCCTGAAGGCGTGGTTCAGGCAAATGAATTGATGCCCAAAGTGAAACAGCACATGCAGGATTTGGCACAAGGTATGCAAATGTGGGTGGAAATGATGAAAAACAATGGTTTCTCGCCTAGTGAAGCTGATGAAGCTAAATTGAGAGAAAAACTCAAAGAGTTGGAAGAAAAAATTCGCTGATTTCAGGCAGCCTGAAAATGAAAACACCATGATAAATATAGATTTATCATGGTGTTTTTTTGTTGAACGCGTTTTCAGGCAGCCTGAAAAATTACCACATTGTGCCAAAACGCAGGGAAGCGCGTGGCCAGCCGTATAATTCTTCATAAATGCGATGGCGTTGTTGCACAATGCTTTCGCGGCGTTCTGCGCTGCTCAATGGGCGAGTGTGGTCAATCAGAATGTCGCGTCCCACGTTTTGCAATTGGCGATGACCTGTAAACGCCATGGTTAAATCCATTTCGCGGTACAAAATTTCTAAAGCGCGGCGCACGCCGTCTTCGCCAAATGCGCCCAAACCATACAATGCGGCGCGACCTGTCATAAAGCCACGCGCACCCATTGCCCATGCTTTGAGCATGTCTTGACCGCTACGAATGCCGCTGTCCAGCCACACTTCGGTTTTGTTGCCGACCGCGCTGACAATATCGGGCAAGGCTTGGATAGACGACAATGAACCGTCCAATTGGCGACCGCCGTGATTGGAGACAACAATCGCGTCCACGCCGTATTTGGTGGCGATTTCTGCGTCTTCTGGGTCTAAAATGCCTTTTAGAATGATTTTGCCGCCCCATAAGTCTTTGATTTTGGCGATGTCGTCCCAATTGAGCGTGGGGTCAAATTGTGCATTTGCCCATGATAACAGGGCGGATACATCGTGAACATGTTTGGCGTGTCCGATGATGTTGCCAAAAGTGCGGCGGTCGGTGTTGAGCATACGCAAACACCATTCGGGTTTGGTCGCCAATTGCAGCAAATTCGGCACGGTGGGTTTCATGGGGGCAGACAAACCATTTCTGATGTCGGCATGGCATAAACCAACGCCTTGCAAATCCGCGCTTAAAACCAGAGCGGAGCAATTGGCGTTTTTGGCGCGTTGAATCAAGCTTGCCATAAATTCGCGGTCGCGCATGGGGTTGAGTTGAAACCAAAAGGGTTTGCTGGTGTTGTGTGCCACATCTTCAATGGAAGCAATGGACAGGGTGGACAAGGTGTACGGCACACCAAATTTTTCTGCTGCTCGTGCGGCGAGAATTTCGCCATCGGCACACAGCATACCTGCCAAGCCAATGGGGGCAACGGCTAACGGCATGGTGTATTCTTCGCCCAATAATGTGTGTTTCAGGCTGCGGTTTTCTGTATTGACCATGACTTTTTGGCGCAATTTGATGGGCGTGAAGTCGCTGGTATTGTCGCGTAAGGTCGTTTGTGTCCAAGAGCCTGATTCTAAATAATCAAAAAACATTTTGGGGACTTTGCGTTTGGCAACTTGGCGCAAGTCTTCAATACAGGTCATTTTGCTTAAATCGTGTCTCATGGCAAGCCTTTTGGATTCTAGAAATTTGGGGTTTATGTCTGAACTTGGTATTATAAACGTTTCAGGCTGCCTGAAAAATATTTTTCATCATTTGGAGTGGTTTTTATGGAAACTTGGCAACAGGTTTTGGGGGCGGAAAAGGCGCAACCGTATTTTCAGCAATTATTGGCTCGGATTCGGGCGGAGCGTGAACGCGGCGATGTGATTTTTCCGCCTGCGCCCGAAGTGTTTAACGCTTTGAAATTAACAGAGTTTGGCAAGGTGCGCGTGGTGATTTTGGGGCAAGACCCGTATCACAATGTGGGGCAAGCGCATGGTTTGGCGTTTTCGGTACGCGAAGGGGTGCAGATTCCGCCGTCTTTGGTGAATATTTACAAGGAATTGGGTGATGATATTGCTGGGTTTACCGCGCCGACACACGGCTGCCTGAATCGTTGGGCGGAGCAGGGCGTGTTGTTACTGAACACGACATTGACGGTACGCGCCCACGAAGCCAATTCTCACGCGCAATATGGTTGGCAGACCTTTACCGACCGCGTGATTGAGCAGGTGAATCAACACCGTGAACACGTTGTGTTTTTGCTGTGGGGCAGCCACGCGCAGAAAAAAGCGGCGATGATAGACCGCCGCAAGCATTTGATTTTGACTGCGCCACACCCATCGCCTTTGTCGGCGTATCGTGGATTTTTTGGCTGCAAACATTTTTCGCAAACCAATGCGTATTTGCGTGAACACGGGCAGCCTGAAATTGATTGGCAGATTTAATTTAAAAAATTAAATAATTATATTTTCAGGCAGCCTGAACATTCACGCAAAACACCCCGTTCCCAAAATCACCGCTTTGTTTGCGCCTGTGGCTTGCGGTGGATTGCTGGGCACTTGCTCGCACCAACATGCTGCCAACCAGCCAAACGCCGCCGCTTCCACCCATTGCGGGTCAAGCTGCAAGGCGGTGGTGCTGTACAAAGTGATGTTTTTTGGCGACAAATGTGTTTTCAGGCTGCCTGAAAGCGTGGCATTTGCTATGCCGCCGCCACAGACAAATACGTCTCGCGCAGTCGGTGCGGCTTGGATAATCGCGTCTGCGATGGTTTGCGCGGAAAATTCGGCTAATGTGCGTAACACGTCATGCGGATTTTCATTGCCTGTCAAATGGTTGCGTAACCAGTTGAGCGAAAACAATTCGCGCCCCGTGCTTTTCGGATAAGGCAGACGGAAATAGTCGTGCGCACACAAACGGGTTAATAAATCGGGCAATATTTGCCCTTGCGCCGCCAACTCTCCATTTTTATCATAGGGTTGCGACCAAATGGTTTGCGTCCATGCGTCCATCAGCATATTGCCCGCGCCTGTGTCAAAACCAAACGCCGCGCCATCGGCAGGCAAAACGCTGATGTTGGCAATGCCGCCGATGTTCAGCACCACACGCGTTTCATTGGGCTGGGCAAACAGGGCTTGATGAAACGCGGGGACGAGCGGCGCACCTTGACCGCCCGCCGCCAAATCGCGGCTGCGAAAATCGCCAATGGTAAAAATCCCTGTTTTTTCAGCGAGTAAGGGCAAATGACACAATTGTACGCTGTAGCCATGTTCGGGCGCGTGGCGCACGGTTTGTCCATGACAGCCGATGGCGCGAATCTGTTGCGGCGACAGATTTTCTTGTTGCAACAATTGTTTAACCAAATCGGCGTATAAATTTGCCAATTCTATGGCGAGCATTTGGCTGCGGTGTAATTCATTGTTGCCGATGTTTTGTAAATCAAGCAGTTGGCTTTTCAGGCTGTCTGAAAATGGGGTAAATGCGTGGGCTTCGGCGGCGAGCCAGTTTGCGCCGTTCATGCGGATTAACACCGCGTCTGCGCCGTCCATGCTGGTGCCTGACATGATGCCTATATAGAGATTTTCCATAAAATCAAATTCCTAAAATCATTCTAATAAATTTCAGGCAGCCTGAAAAATATGCAGGCTGCCTGAAATCAGTTTACCATCAATTAAATCCCGTCCCAACCACGGAACATCACGCCAATACCAATCCCCGTTTGCTTGTGATTGTAATCCAAAATATTTTCGCCGTAGCCGTGAAAACCTTGAATCACGCCATTGAGTTTGCCTTTGATGGGGAAAATGTAATTTAATTCCACCGCGCCCTTGTTGTGGAAAGGATTGTAACGCAAGGTTGATGAAATAAATCGTTTATCATCAAGTTGATAGGCAACTCTTACATCGCCAAAACCCATATAATCGGTAATGTCGTTATTGTCGTCTTTGCTTTTGTCGGACGGATCTACACGCGCCCACACGCGTGGCACGACGGTTAATTTATCCCATTCCATGCCCGCCATCGCGTAAACCCGATTCCACGAGCGTGAAGCGGGGCGACTTTGTCCATTGGAATGGTGCACAAAACCCGTGCCCAACATACGCAATTTACCGCCCCACGGCAAATCCGCTTTCACAGGCTGCGTTAAGAAAATTTCGGGCTGATAATCGTTGTTGCGAAACGGCGCGGAATCGTCGCCAAAATTATACATTTGCCAATTGGATTGCTGGGTGTAGCCAAACCACAAATCGGCTTTGGTTTTGAATAAATCTTGCATTAATTTGGTTTTAAAAGAAAATTGGAATTTGCCTTCAATGCGTTTTTGCTTTGCCTGAATATCGTTTACGGTCGTGCCGTGAGATGGGCTGTGGGGATAATAATTCGGGCTGGTGTTGTACCACGCGGGCAGGGCATACATGGAATTGTGTTCCCGAATGGTCAGCAAGCCATTTGGATTATTTTCATCTAAATCAAACAGTTCGCTCAAAGGCGTATTCAAATGTTTCACGCCAATTTGTTCCGTCAAAACCACTTGAGCGGATTTGGTGTCGCGGCTGGCTTCCAGCGTTTTTTCCAAATCCAGCACATCGCGGCTGGTGGTGGTGATGGGTTGTGGCGTTTGCAATTGCTGTTTTACGCTGGGGTCGTTGGCGATTTTATCGTAGCAAGTTAAGCGTAACTGATTGTCGGCAATGCTTAAACACGCCGCAATATCGTTGGGCGTGGCGGCTGGTGTGGTGGGCGCGGCATAAGCCAAAGGCGCAGCCATGCTGGTAAACAGGGAAACGGGTAAAAGCAAATTTTTCATATTCAAATATTTATGAGGGCGTAAATGTGATTAATCAATGTGTTCTGATTTCAGGCAGCCTGAAACATACAAGTGTGATTGTAACGTAAATTAATTACTTCACAAATAAATTTTACAAAAACAACGCCCTAAACACCCAATCTAGTCGTAATTCAATCACATCATCGGATAAATATTCGGGCAACGCGTCTTGCACCTGCGGCGGCAACATGCCCAATTGAGCAAATTGCGCGGTAAACAATATCGGCGCGGTGGTGGCGGACGTGAGAAAATTCAAACGCACCAAATATTCGCGTTCCGACCATTCGGGTGCACATTCGCGCAACAACGCACCCACCAGCGCAAAATGTTCATGTGAACGCGAGCGCAAAAACGCCGCCACCACGTCCGCGCCGTCCGCGCAATCGGTCAGCATGCGTTGCAGCCATGGCAAATGTTCCCGAATATTGATGGCAACGCCGCGCAGCAACATACGCAATTGCATTTGCGGCGGCAAGGTGTTGTCTATTTGCATATTGGGGGCAATTTGTGCGTGGTGTAATGCGAGCATGGTGTGAATGAAATCATCTTTATTTTCAAATAAATGATGAAACATTCCCGAGCTCAAACCCGCTTCCGCCGCCAATACGCGCACCGATAATTTGTGATAACCCAATTCGGGATACAAACGCAAACCCGCCGCCAAAAATTGATGATGAGACGGAGATAATTGAGTGAAATCAAACATTTTCAGGCTGCCTGTGTTTTTGGACATGCGTCCAAATATAACAAAATATCAGGAAATCATCAATTCAGTTAAATTGCGTTCCAATGCCGCCGCCAAGTTTTCCAAAGACAGATTGCGCACATTTGCCAGAATTTGAGCGATTTTGGCGACATTTGCAGGCATGTTTACCGCATTTCGCAGCATATATGGGCTATCCGTTTCCAATAATAGGGCGGACAAGGGCAATTCTGCCGCCGCCCGATGAACTTTTTTCGCATTTGGATTCAACAAGAGTGAGCCTATGCCAATTTTAAAACCCAAATTTATCAATAATTTCGCTTCTTCAAGGCTGCCTGAAAATGCGTGGACAATGCCACCATGCGTGAATTTCGCCTGTTTCACCGCGCCAACAATTGCCGCCGTGCTGCGCACATTATGCACAATAATGGGGCGATGAAAATGTTGGGCGAGTAAAATTTGTGTTTTGAAAACAGATAATTGGCTTTCCATTGGCACATCAATTAGCGCGTCCAAACCGATTTCGCCGACCCAAATATGGGGATTTTGGCTCAAAATATCTGCCAATTTATCAGCGAAATCAGTATGGTGTAGCGCAAACCAAGGATGTATGCCAATCGCTATTTGGCGAACAAAATCGTGTTGTGCTAAATTTAAAACACTTTGCCAATCAGATAATTGTGTGGCAGGTACAAGGCAGCCTGAAACGCCAAACTGTTGCGCGGTGGCGATGGTGGCGGTGAGCGTATCTATGAGTGGCGGTGCGGCAAGGTGGCAATGGGTGTCGGTAAACATTTTTTAATAAATTATTTGGTAAATGAAAGGGTTAATCTGTTTTCAGGCAGCCTGAAAAAAGTGGTCTTTATCTATTTTAACATTTCTTGTCAAGTCTTGAACGTAAGCCTGATTTTGCTTAAAATACCTTGCTTTCACGGACAACAAAACTCACGAAAGCGCGTTTACACCATAAATATGGTGGCGCGTTTTTTTTTAAATATAGAAAATGAATATGTTTGGTATTACTGATTTAACTGCATATGTGATTGGCGCAATTGCGATTGTTTTATTGCCAGGTCCTAATTCTATGTATTGCTTGACAGTTGCCAGTCAGCATGGTGTGCGAGTAGCGTATCAAGTGGTTGTTGCGATTTTACTGGGTGATTTAATATTGATTTTGGCAACCGTGTTGGGCGCAGGCACCGCATTACAGCTCTACCCAACTTTATTTCACGCCATACGCCTGTTGGGTGGCGCGTATTTGGCGTATTTGGGTTGGAATTTGATTCGTGCTGGCGTGAAAAAATGGCATTCTATTACACCAAATAGCCAAAATCACGATGAAAATGCCGTTTCAGGCAGCCTGAAAACGCCACCGCAAGGCATATTCACACGCGCCCTGATGTTGAGTTTGAGCAATCCGAAAGCGATTTTGTTTTTCCTGTCGTTTTTTGTGCCGTTTGTAGACCCAAATTATCCCAATCCAGCTTTGTCATTTTTGATTTTGGCTTTGATTATTCAGATAATCAGTTTTACCTATTTGAATATCTTGGTTTTTTCGGGCTACAAATTGACGCAGACTTTTCGCGCTCGGGTGAAAACTTCGGCGGTGGCGATGGGGGCTGTGGGGCTGATGTTTATTGGGTTTGCGGTGAAGATGTGGTTAAATAAATGATTTTTCAAGATAAGTTTAAACTAACATTGGCAGAAAACCGATTTTTAGCCAAGAAAAACATCGTGGAAATGATACATAGCATTTCGCGCTTGGAAAATGTGAACACGACTTTTCCGCAAACCAAAACCATTGTGGACGGCATGAGTGTGAGTGGCGTGTCCACCGATGATGTGCAAGTGATTTTGAATTTGAAAAATGCGTGGCAATTTGTGTTGAAATCGGATTTGCCGTTTGATTTGGCTTTTTGTTGTAAAATCAATGGTTTTGTTGCATACAATGAAAGTTTGGCGTGGGGCGAATTGCGGACTGGGAATGTGGGCATAAGTGGTGTGGGTTTTGTGCCGCCTGTTCCCATTCAAAATCAGGTGGAACAAGTGTTTGCCGATTTTTTCAGGCTGCCTGAAAGCGCAACTTACCGCATTCTGAAAACCATGTATTACATGATGCGTAGCCAGCTTTTTTGGGACGGCAACAAACGCACGGCGATTATTTGCGCGAATTATCAGATGATTAGGGCGGGTTGCGGCATCATCAACATCAATGAAATGCAACTGGAACAATGGCATACGCTTTTGTCGGCATTTTACGAAAGCAATGATGACCGCGAGCTGATTGTGTGGACTTATAAAAATTGCGTTTATGGGATTTCGTGAGTTGCAGGCTGAAAGTCCGAGTGGACGGCAAAATGTAGGGTGCGTACCACGCACCAAATTTGCCAACAAAATGAAATTTTTGCAATGAATTGGTGCGTGGTACGCCCCCTACTTAAATTGAGTACGAATTATGAGTTTTTGTAAAAGAAAAAATATTAGTGATAGAGAAATTTTAAAAATTATCTATTATCTTTATTTTGAGGAGTTTGATAAATTATCAGATTCAAAAATTCTTATTCAAATAGATTTAGAAAAAATTTCAATTAAATCAAATGTAAGCACTGGTGAGTTATTTGGAAGAATTTATCATTACTTACATCCTAAATATAAATTTACCCATGAAATAGGAAGTTCATCTTCATTATTTCATATTAATTTACAAAATGGCAAAAACAAACAATGCTCTGTAAACTTCCCTATTTTATGTAGTGTTTTAGGTCAATTAGAAGAAGATTTTTACAATAAAAAATTAACTTTATCTATTGCATTTTTGTCCATGTTTATTAGTTTAATCAGTTTAGTTATTACCATATTATTTAAGTGAAGAGAAACCACCATGCCCAAAAGAACCGACCTTAAATCCATCTTAATCATCGGTGCAGGCCCCATTGTCATCGGACAAGCCTGCGAATTTGACTATTCTGGCGCACAAGCCTGCAAAGCCCTGCGCGAAGAAGGCTACAAAGTCATCTTGGTCAATTCCAACCCCGCCACCATCATGACCGACCCCAATATGGCAGACGTTACCTACATTGAGCCGATTATGTGGCAAACGGTGGAAAAAATCATCGCCAAAGAACGCCCAGACGCAATCCTGCCCACCATGGGCGGACAAACCGCGCTCAACTGTGCCCTTGATTTGGCGCGAAATGGCGTGTTGGCAAAATACAATGTGGAATTGATTGGCGCAAGCGAAGACGCGATTGATAAAGCCGAAGACCGTGGTCGTTTTAAAGACGCCATGGCAAAAATCGGCTTGTCCACGCCCAAGTCTTTCATTTGCCACACCATGAATGAAGCCCTGCGCGCCCAAGAAGAAGTGGGCTTTCCCACCCTGATTCGCCCGTCTTTCACAATGGGTGGTTCGGGCGGCGGCATTGCGTACAACAAAGATGAATTTGTCGCCATTTGCGAACGCGGTTTTGACGCATCACCCACCCATGAATTGTTGATTGAACAATCCGTTTTGGGTTGGAAAGAATACGAAATGGAAGTCGTGCGCGACAAAAACGACAACTGCATTATCGTCTGCTCCATTGAAAACTTTGACCCGATGGGCGTACACACGGGCGACAGCATTACCGTTGCGCCAGCGCAAACCTTAACCGACAAAGAATACCAAATCATGCGCAACGCCAGTTTAGCCGTGTTGCGCGAAATTGGCGTGGACACTGGCGGCTCCAACGTGCAATTTGCGGTAAACCCTGCCAATGGCGAAATGATTGTGATTGAAATGAATCCGCGCGTGTCGCGTTCGTCTGCCTTGGCGAGTAAGGCGACTGGTTTTCCGATTGCGAAAGTGGCGGCAAAATTGGCGGTCGGCTACACGTTGGACGAACTCCGCAACGACATCACAGGCGGTCGCACGCCAGCTTCGTTTGAGCCGAGCATTGACTATGTCGTTACCAAAATTCCGCGTTTTGCCTTTGAAAAATTCCCTACCGCAGACGACCATTTGACCACGCAAATGAAATCGGTGGGCGAAGTGATGGCAATGGGGCGCACCATTCAAGAATCGTTCCAAAAAGCCTTGCGCGGTTTAGAAACGGGTTTGTGTGGATTCAATCCGCGTTCTGCCGATGAAGACGAAATCCGCCGCGAACTCGCCAATCCGCGTGGCGAACGCATGCTTTTTGTGGCAGACGCTTTCCGCATTGGCATGAGTTTGGACGAAGTGCATGAAGTGTGTGCGATTGACAAATGGTTTTTGGCACAAATCCAAGATATTGTTTTGGAGGAGCAAAAAATCGTTTCAGGCAGCCTGAACGATTTGGATTATGCCACTTTGCGCCGTTTGAAACGCAAAGGTTTTGCCGACAAACGCATTGCCCAATTATTGGGGCTGCCTGAAAAACAAGTCCGCGAACACCGCTACGCGCTCAATTTGCACCCCGTTTACAAACGTGTGGACACTTGCGCGGCAGAATTTGCCAGCGACACGGCTTATTTGTATTCCACTTACGAAGAAGAATGCGAATCGCGTCCCACAAACAACAAAAAAATCATGATTTTAGGCGGTGGCCCAAACCGCATTGGTCAAGGTATTGAATTTGACTATTGCTGCGTACACGCCTCGTTGGCATTGCGCGAAAGCGGTTTTGAAACCATTATGGTGAACTGCAACCCAGAAACCGTTTCCACCGATTTTGACACATCAGACCGCCTTTATTTTGAACCACTTACGCTGGAAGACGTGTTGGAAATCGTCCGCACCGAAAACCCATTTGGCGTGATTGTGCATTATGGCGGACAAACGCCCTTGAAACTTGCCAACGCACTGGTTGAAAATGGCGTGAACATCATCGGCACATCGGCTGACGCGATTGACGCAGCAGAAGACCGTGAACGTTTCCAAAAAGTGTTGAACGAATTGGGTTTGCGCCAACCGCCCAACCGCACCGCGCGTAATGAGCAAGAAGCCCTTGTTTTGGCAGAAGAAATTGGCTATCCGCTTGTGGTTCGTCCGTCTTATGTTTTGGGTGGTCGCGCCATGCAAGTGGTTCATTCGCCTGAACAATTACAAACTTATATGCGTGAAGCGGTGCAAGTTTCCGAAGACAGCCCTGTTTTGCTGGACTTTTTCTTGAACAACGCGATTGAAGTGGACGTGGATTGCGTTTCAGACGGCAAAGAAGTCGTGATTGGCGGCATCATGCAGCACATTGAGCAGGCAGGCATTCACTCGGGCGACTCGGCTTGTTCGCTGCCACCGTATTCGTTGAGCGTTGAAATTCAAGATGAAATTCGCCGTCAAACCAAAGCCATGGCGTTCGCGCTGGGCGTGGTTGGCTTGATGAACGTGCAATTTGCGGTGCAAGATGGCGTGGTGTTTGTGCTGGAAGTCAATCCGCGCGCCAGCCGTACCGTGCCGTTTGTTTCCAAAGCCACAGGCGTGGCGTGGGCGAAAGTGGGCGCACGCTCAATGGCAGGCATTTCCTTGCAAGAACAAGGCATTAGCAAGGAAGTCATTCCCGATTTCTATTCTGTGAAAGAGGCGGTGTTCCCCTTCATCAAATTCCCTGGTGTGGACACGATTTTGGGCCCCGAAATGCGTTCCACAGGCGAAGTGATGGGCGTGGCGGAAACCTTTGGCGAGGCGTATTTGAAAGCGCAGTTGGGCGCGGGCGAACGCATGCCCACCACAGGCAAAGTGTTTTTAGCCGTGAAAAACGAAGACAAACCTTTGATTTTACAGACAGCCAAAAATTTTCAGGCTTTGGGATACGGTTTGTGCGCCACACGCGGCACGGCTAAATTCTTGGCGGAAAACGGCATCATCGCCCAAACCGTGAACAAGGTGCGCGAAGGTCGTCCGCATATCGTTGATATGATTAAGAATGGCGAAATCGCGCTGGTGGTCAATACCGTGAACGCGCAACCGCAAGAAATTGCCGACAGCCACAGCATTCGCCGCGATGCCTTAACCGCGCGTGTGCCACAATACACCACGATTGCAGGTGGCGAAGCGATGAGCGAAGGTGTGAAATCGTTGAATCAAATCGGTATTTTCAGCGTGCAGGAATTGCATGACAGATTGAAGAAATTGGCTTGATTTTGTGATTTGAGATGAAATTCAGGCAGCCTGAAAAGTTGGGAAACTGGCTTTCAGGCTGCTTTAATAATTGAATTGAAAGGATAATATTTAAAATGGACAGAACCTTAATTGTCTTTGATATGGACACGCATTGTTTGGAAGAAAATTACCACAATACGAGTTGGCACAATGCTTACGCGGACATTCAGCGCATTTTGAAACGGCACGGTTTTACCAATATTCAAGGCACGGTTTATTTGTCAGATGTGGGGATTAAACAAGCGCATGGCACATTGGCATTGCAGGAAGTGGCGGCACGTTTTGAATGGTTTTACACTTGTGCGAGTAATATTCAATTCTATGAATTAAAAGATGATTTTAACGCACAGTTTATTGTGGACGGCGTACAAGCGGCAAGATTGGCGTTTAAAAAGCGCATGGAAGAAATGAAAAACGAAATGTTGGCGGCTGGTTTTGATGCAGATAAAGTGGAAGAAATCATGCAAAAACGGCAATTCAGTTTGGAAGAATGGCAAAATAGCCCAATGATTGAAAAATAAAGTTTCAGGCTGCCTGAAATGTTTTTATTTTAAAATATTGATTTTTTTTTTTTTTTTTTGTTGTATAATGTTAATTATTGATTTTATCAACAACTTAAAAGAAAGTGTTTTGCACATGAAAGCCAAAATTTTATTCTCCGCCTTAATTGCCTTGTCTGCTTTTTCCTTAACCGCTTGTGGTGGCGAAAGCGCACAAAAAGCCCCCGAATCCACTGCTGCACCCGTTGCCACTTCTGCACCGCAAGCCGAGCAAAAACCAGCAGCAGCCAATCCAGAACAAGCCAAAGCCGAATTGCAACAATTGTTTACTTGGTATGAAGGTTCAACCAAAAAATTAAACGATATACAACAAGAAGTGGCACAAAAAACCCAAGAAATTCAAGCAGCCAATCCCAATGATGCCGAAATGAAAAGCAAAATGGCAACTGTGGTTAAAGAGCATTCTCAAAAACAAATCAGCCAATTTGAAGCATTTTTGAAAGAATTGGATGGCATTAACACGCAACAAGCAGAATCGCAAGAATTGAAAGCATTATTTCAAAAGAATTTTAAAAATCAAATTGATATGTTGGATTTTACCATCAAAATGGTTGAAAAACCCGACCCCAGCATGAAAGCAGAATTGGAAAGCAAAACACAGGTTGCAATGACAGACGCGCAAAATTTAAACAATTTAATGATGAATTTGCAACAAAAATACGCAAAATAAATCATTGATAAATTGAAGTAACTTTACGCTCTTTCCCTGTGGGAGAGGGCTGCTGCTCAACAAGCTCTCTCCAACTCTCTCTCATGGGGAGAGGGGGCTGGTTTGTGGGTAAATTGACAGTTACTTCTTCCGAGTTCACGTTATTGAATATTTTGATTCAAAATCAATCACAGCGAGTTGCACATGAAAAATATTTTGATGAAGGCTTTGGCGGGGATTTCATATTTGTTTTTGGTAATGGGTATTGGTTTGTTGGCATCGGCTTTGTTTTTTGCCAATAAAGCCGAAACAGGTGGTGGCATTCCCGCGCAAAATGAACTGAAAACCGCCAGTGGTCAAGCCGTTGAAGGGCGCGAGGTTACTTTGGAAACCAAACGCCGCAGGGGCATAGACAGTAAAGAAGTTTTTTATGAGATTGATTTGAAAGAACAATCTGGAAAAATCATTCAATTGCGCTTGGATAAAACCATTCCCAAAAATCAGGTGGAAGCCATGTTAGATGGTACTTTGACGGTGCAATACGATGATTCGGACAACAATTTGACCTATGATGTGAAAAAAGACAATCAATCTTTAATTGCCTATGCGGATTTGGCAAAAATGGCGCAGGAAAAAGCAAACAAACAAGCGGCATTTTTCAGCAGTTCGGATATGTATGTTTCATCAGCTTGGTGGATAGGGATTGGTGTGGCTGGCTTGGCGTTGCGCCGCCGTTTGACACGCAAAAAGGCAAGTGAAGTGGTTTCATCTTGATTGGCGATTTGATGTGAAATTCAGGCAGCCTGAAAGAAAGTGGGGAAACTTGCTTTCAGGCTGCCTTTATTTTTGTGAATTCAAATATCACGCCAATAATTGCGCTGATTTATCCGCTTGATTTTGTTTAACAACACGTTTGCCGTCAATTTTCAGGCTGCCTGCAACAAAATCCGCCACCGCTTGCGGAAATAATTGATGCTCCACCGCCAACACACGCGCCGCCACATCGTCTGCGGTGTCGCCGTCCACAATCGGCACGACACCTTGTGCGATAATCGCGCCATTGTCCAGCACTTCGGTAACAAAATGAATGGTGCAACCTGCCACGCGGCAGCCTTCATCAAGGGCGCGTTGATGAGTGTGTAAGCCTGTAAACGATGGCAGCAGAGACGGATGAATATTGATGCAACGGTTTTCATAATGTTTGCAAAATTCGGGCGTGAGAATCCGCATAAATCCTGCCAATACCACCAAATCAGGCTCATACGCGTCAATCAGCACCATCATGGCGTGGTCAAATTCTTCGCGGCTGGCAAATTCTTTGTGATTGAGACTGGCGGTGCGAATGCCGCGTTCTGCCGCCCACGCCAAACCTGCGGCGTTGGGATTATTGGACAATACGGCGGCAATGTGGGCGTTGGGGATATTCGCGTTCACAATGGATTGCATATTGCTGCCGCGCCCAGAAATTAAAATAACAATATTTTTTTTCATATTCAAAATCTTATGGTTAAAAATAAATAAAATCAGTCAGCATAGTAAAAAAAGTAAGCCAAATACAAAAAGCCCAACAGTTTCATTCACAAAAAATAGTTCAGGCAGTCTGAAATTCTAAACTATTTGAATTTAAACAATTTTTTATTTATTATTTGGCTTGCTTTTCTAAAAAGTAAGTCGCCGTGCGGTGATAGGGCGCACGCCGTAGGCAAACTTGTCAGGCAGCCTGAAACCGCGTAAACCAAATTAACCCAAACGCATCATCTCAATTTGTTCCAAACTGCGCCCCAAAAACCGCTCGCCAATCGTTTGAAAACGCAGGGGAATGTCTGACACATAAAAGCGGTAATCGGGCATTTGCTGGCTTTGGTTGAGCAAATTGGCATGGGACAAGGCTTGCGCGGTGGCTTCGGCGGTGGTGATGGAGCTGTCCACCAGTTCAATATTGGGGGCTTCTTGTTTCATCAAGGGTTTGAGTAGGGGGAAATGGGTGCAGCCCAAAATCAGCGTGTCCACATGGTCTGCCAAAATCGGTTTTAAATATTCGCGCACGGTTAAACGGGTAACTTCGTGTTCCAGCCAGCCTTCTTCCACCAAAGGCACGAGTAGGGGGGTGGCTTGCGACAAAATGCGCGTGTCGGGATTGTGGGCGTGTATGGCGCGGGCGTAGGCATTGCTGTTTACGGTGGTGCTGGTGGCAATCACGCCGATGTGATTGTTTTGCGTGGTTTTTAAGGCAGCCTGCGCCCCCGCGTCAATCACGCTCAACACGGGCATATTGCCCGCCATTTGCTGAATGCGTTTATACGCCACCGCCGCAATCGTGTTGCACGCAATGACCAAAGCCTTGACTTCGTGTTGCATTAAAAAATCAACGATTTGCAAGGAAAATTCTTCAATTGTGTTACGCGATTTCGTGCCGTATGGCACACGCGCCGTGTCGCCAAAATAGACAATATTTTCATGCGGCAAACGCTCCATCAGCGCACGGACAACAGTCAAACCGCCCACGCCAGAATCAAATACGCCAATTGGTTTGTGGTTACTTTGAGACATGATTTTAGCTTTACAAAAATGATGATGGCGTATTTTACGCGTAATTGTGCTTTTCAGGCAGCCTGAAAAAGAAGGCAGCCTGAAAATCCGTTATAATTTCACTTTCCCTATTATTGAGAACATCATGAAACGCACCCTATTAGCCCTATTATTGATTAGCTTTGGCGCATACGCCGCGCCCGAATCCAGACAATCTATTCACGATTTACCCCAAAGCAAGCAATTAAAATCAGTCAAAAAACAACTGATTAGCGAACAAAAAAAATTGCAAGAAAAACAAGCGCAACAAAAACGTGCCCAAGAAATTTTGCGCCAAACGCAATTAGCCATCGCCGCCGCTCGTCGTGAATTGGACGAATTGAATCGCCAACAGCGTACATCGTGGGCGAAATTACAAGATTTACAAAATAAACTCAGTCAGTTACAAACCGAAGTGGGTAATACGAAAGCGCAAATTTCGCGTTTACTCGTTAGCAATTACAAAAATCAACAGCCCAATTCGGTAGTGATTTTTCTGAAAAATGCAGATAGCAACCAAAAAGCGCGTTTTTTACAATATTCGCGCTATATTAATGCAGCAAATGACGCGGTGATTAAAAAATTATCCGAACAACAAGAACAGCTTGAGCAACAGGAAACCGCCATTCATCGTGAATTAGAACGCCTGAAAAAATTGGCGCAAGTGCAACAAAAGAAATTGCATGAATTGGGTCAATCCCACCAAGCGGCGGTGGCAGACAGCCAAAAATTAAATGGCGAAATCAGTTCACAAAATAATAAAATCAAGGAATTGCGTGAAAGTGAGCAGCGTTTGGCGAATGTGTTGAGCGAAATCAACAGCAAACGCATTGCCCAATTAAAAGCGCAGGCTGCCGAAAAACAAAAATTAGCCAAACAACGTGCCGCTAATCCACAAAATCCACCCACCAAATCCGCGCCCGAAGTGGAAATGGTGCAAAAATTCAGCCGTTTGCAAGGCACGATGCGCCGTCCTGTTTCGGGCAGCATTGCGGGGCGTTTTGGGCAAGCGCGTAATGGTGGGGGGATTTGGCGCGGGGTGTTTATTGCGACTGCGCCGTCTGCGGTACAAGCGATTGCGGCGGGCGAAGTGGTGTTTGCCAGCGATTTGGGCGGCTATGGTAAAACGGTGATTATTGACCATGCCGATGGTTATGTGTCTGTTTACACAGGATTAAGCAGCATGAATGTGGCATTGGGCGAGCGTTTATTGGCGCGACAAAGCGTGGGCATGAGCGGCACGCTGCCAACTGGGGAACAGGGTTTGTATTTTGAAATTCGTTACCGCAATCGCCCGATGAATCCATTGGCGTGGGTGCGTTAATATTTTGATTGGATTAAATAATTAGGCAGCCTGAATAATCTTTCAGGCTGCCTTTTTATGATAACGCGAACTCGGGATAAGAAAAATTAAAAATTCCATACAAATAAAATACTTGCGTAGGGTGGGTGCTTGAACCCACGCGCTTTCAGGCTGACTTTCAGTACACGACAATTTTACCAATGCCAAATAGGTAGGGCGCACCCTACGATTATTTTTGTCGTGTACCGAAAGGCTGCCTGAAAAATATGGGGAAAATGGCTAATCGTTGAGCTGGACAGCGTGGTACGCGGCGCAACGCGTGTTCAACGCCATGATATATCGCCCATTTTTCTGTTTTCAGGCTGCCTTTTTATTATATAGTGGATTCAATTTAAATCAGGACAAGGCGACAGCGACCGCCGTGTACACTGAGTACATAAGGGAGCTGGCAACGCAGTACTGGTTTAAATTGAATTCACTATAATTTCGCCAATCGCCGCAATTCATCGGGCGTGGTGCTCGGCAAAGCAAAATATTCCAAATACGCAGGAATTTGTTCAAACAACATATCGGTGGCGACTTGAATTGTACAGCCACGCGCCGCCGCCGCCGTCAAAAATGGGGTCATGGCGCGGCTTAACACCACTTCGCCCACAAACGCATTCGGCGCAATGCGCGACACGTCCATGGGCAAAGGGTCATTGTCATACATGCCCAAAGGCGAAGCGTTTACCACCAAATCAAAACCCTCTGGGTCATTGCTGCCCGTTTCCACCTGCAAATTGGGATAATGCGTTTGCAAACGCGAAGCCAATGCCGCCGCTTGCCCTGCATTTGGGTCAAACAAAGCCAATCGAGCCACACCAGCCGCCGCCAAACTCGCCGCAATCGCGCTGCCTACCCCACCACAACCAACCACCAACGCCGATTTGCCTTGCGCGACAAAACCTTTGCGTATCATGCCGCGCACAAAACCTTCGCCGTCAAACATATCGCCTTCCAATTTGCCGTCTGCGCCGCGCCGCACGGCATTGCACGCGCCTGCGATTTGGGCGGTGGGCGATAATCTGTCCAATAAATCCACGGTGCTGACTTTATGTGGCATGGTAATCAATGCGCCCACCGTGTTTTCATTGCCAAACACGGCACGAAGAAAGGCAGGATAATTGTCCGCCTGACACGCAAACGGCACGACCACCGCATTGATTTCGTGTTCGGCAAAATAGGGGTTGTAAATCATCGGCGATTTAAACGTTTGCGTGGGATAACCGATGTGGGCAATGATTTGGGTTAAGCCATTAATCATGAATATTTCCTTAATTTATTGATTTTTTTGCCAATTCGCGCACACAAAAGCGCAACGCCGCTTCATAACCATACGTTCCCAAACCCACAATCACGCCCACCGCCTTATCCGACAAATACGAATGATGGCGGAACGCTTCACGCGCATGCACATTGGAAATATGCACTTCCACAAAGGGAATCGCCACCCCAGCCAAAGCATCACGAATCGCCACGCTGGTGTGGGTGTACGCGCCCGCGTTGATGATGATGAAATCTGCTTGCCCACGCGCCTGTTGAATGCGCGTAACCAAATCGCCTTCACAATTATGCTGAAAATGCACCACGTCCACGCCCAAATCTGCGCCCAATTGCGCCAAATGCTTGGCAATATCTGCCAAAGTTTCCGCGCCATAAATATGCGGTTCGCGTGTGCCGAGCAAGTTTAAATTCGGGCCATTAATCACCAAAATTTGTGCCATAATACAATCCTTATTGTGAAAATGTGTTGAAAACCGCCAAATTGTAAACCAAATTAGCCGCCACCGTCTTTCAGGCAGCCTGAAAAACATAAAAACGGATAATTTGATTCTATTATTGGCATAATTTCATTATTTTTAAAATTAAATCAACATAATTTACCCAAAAAATCTATTTTTAAAAACAAAAATGGCAAATATGACAATTTTTGCATGGAACGCGCCACCCACCACCACCGAACTGTGCGCCGCCCACGCCCAACACCTTATCATTGCCTTGCCCGACAAAACTTTGCCCGATTGGTCGGACAATCCCATTTTGCAGGCTGCCTTGTCGTGCGTACAATTTAATGGCGCGAATGTGCTGGAAAATGTGTTGCCCAACAAAACCTTATGGCTAATGCCTGAACACGCCGCGCGGCGATTGTCGGATTATTTTGCTGAACGCGAAATCCATTGGCAAACCGAAGCCGTGCCACAAGAACAGATTGCGCCTGAAAAATTATGGTTCAGGCAGCCTGAACCTATTTTTTCAGAAGTCAAAACGCAAGTGTTTGATGTAATTGTGATTGGCGCGGGGATTGCAGGCGCGGCAACGGCATATGAATTGGCGCGGCGCGGCAAACGCGTGGCGGTGCTGGACGCGGCGGCGCACGCGGCGAGCGCGGCTTCGGGCAACCGTCAAGGTTTGCTGTACGCCAAAATTTCGCCACACGACACGGCGCAGACGGAATTATTGTTGTGCGGCTACGGCTACACGCGGCGATTGCTGGAAAATGTGTTGCCCAATCAAGAAGTTTGGGGCGCGACTGGTGTGTTGCACATCAATCACGACCACGCGGAAACGCAGCGCAATGCGGCTTTGGCGCAGCAGTTTTGGCATGAACATTTGTATCGCGGCGTATCGGCGGCGCAAGCGACTGATTTGGCGGGTGTTTCGCTGGAACAGGGCGGTTTGTTTTGGCAACAGGGGGTGTGGTTGAATCCGCCTGCTGTGGTGGCGGCGTGTTTGGCGCAGGAAGGTATTGATTTTTATGCAAATTGTCGGGTGGTGGCAGCAGAATTTGATGGCGAATATTGGCACGTTCACAGCACGGGCGGTGTGTTTGTGGGCTGCCATATTGTGTTTTGCGCGGGCGCAAGTAGCCCGAATACGCCGATTGTGAGCGAATTTCCCTTTCAAATCATACGCGGGCAAACCAGTTTGGTGGCACAATCGGCTTATTCAGGCAGCCTGAAAACGGCGTTGTCGGGCAGTTCCTATATTTCGCCAGCGTGGGACGGTGTGCATTGTTTTGGCGCGACTTTTTTGCCCAACGATGACGGCGATGATTGGCGCGAAACCGATGAATTTGCCAATCAAAATGAATTGGAAAAATTAAATTATCAATTATATCAATTATTTGAATTTTCAGGCGGCCTGAAAGGACACGCGGCGGTACGTTGTGATGCTCACGACCATTTGCCTGTGGTGGGTGCGTTGGGGCAGCCTGAAAAAATGCAGCAGGTGTACGCCAAATTGGCATTGGACAAAAATTATCGCTTGACCGCGCCTTGCCCTTATTATCCGAATGCGTGGGTGAACACGGCGCATGGCAGTCGGGGTTTGGCGACTGCGCCAATTTGTGCGGCGTATGTGGTGGCGATGATTACGGGTGAGCCTGTGCCTTTGTCGCGGCGTTTACAAAATGCATTGCACCCCAATCGTTTGATTATTCGTCATATTATTCGTGGAACTTGATTTTTAGGAGGATTTTGAAGATGGTGAAGAAAATGGTGTTTTCATTGGTGAAAAAATATGTGTTGCCTATTGTGGTGGCAAAAGTGGTGCGGACGGTGCAACAAGGGCAGCGGAAGTAGCAAATTAGGGAGTGTATAACTCAATGGAAAAAGGCAGCCTGAAACCCATTTTCAGGCTGCCTGATTCATTTAAATCTGTTGATTAATCTTCAGATTTTTTCACTTCCACAGGTTTTTTCGCTGCTAAACCCAAAGAATTTTTCCATTCTGTAGGATTTTTGATTAAATCCAATGCTTTACGCAATTGGTCGTCTTTTGCGGGATTCGGAATGCGGCGCGAAGAAAGGTCTTCATCATTTTTCTTCTTGTCTTTTTCAACGGGTTGAGCATTTTCCACCACGCCGCCTTTCACATCGTCCGCGCCCAATGGATTGCCGATGTGTCCGCCCAAATCCGCTTCACGCGATTCAAATAAACGGTTTTTATCGGTAACTTCCACGTCTGGCACAATGCCCACCGCCTGAATGGAACGGTCATTTGGCGTGTAATACAAGGCAGTGGTGATTTTCACCGCGCCACCATTGCTCAAAGGAATTACCGATTGTACCGAGCCTTTGCCAAAACTGCGTGTACCAACAATCACCGCACGTTTATGGTCTTGCAATGCGCCCGCCACAATCTCCGAAGCCGAAGCCGAACCCGAATTAATCAACACCGTTACAGGAATTGTCTTCATTTCAGTAGGCAAATTTGCCAATGGGTCTTTGCCCATGCCCATCGTGTAATCCTGCGCTTGTGCTTTGAGCAGCATAGATGGCTTATTGTCGCGTCCTTTGGTGCTGACCACCGTGTCTGTGGGTTTCAAAAACACGGCGGACACGCCCACCGCGCCCGTCAGCAAGCCCCCTGGGTCATCACGCAAATCCAATACCAAACCTTTGAGTGGTTGTTTGTTTTGCTTGCTTAATTCCTGAATGCTCTCTGCCACCGATGGCACGGTACGTTCTTGGAACTGGCTCACGCGCACATAACCATAATCTTGCTCCAACAAATGATGGCGCACACTTTTCACTTTGATGATGGCGCGAGTCAAATTCACCACAATTGGCTTACCTGCGTCTTTACGCGATAAAGTCAGCGTGATTTTCGTCCCTGGTTTGCCGCGCATTTTTTTCACTGCGTCTGTGGTGGTCATGCCACGCGTGGAGTCATTGTTGATTTTCACAATAAAATCGCCGCTTTTAATGCCAGCGCGTTCCGCAGGCGTGTCTTCAATCGGCGAAATCACTTTAATCATGCCATCTTCCGCGCCGATTTCCATGCCCAATCCGCCGAATTCACCTGTGGTGCTTTCTTGCAATTCGCCATAGCCTTTTTTGTTCATGTATTCGGAATGTGGGTCTAGTCCCGATACCATGCCTTTGATGGCGTTTTCCAGCAATTTTTCATCGGTTTCGGCGGTAACGTAATTGGCTTTCACTTGCCCATACACTTCCGCCATTGTGCGCAATGATTGAATGGGTAAATTGTCTTTTTTCGCCGAGTCTGCTGCAAAGGCTTGCACGCTCACACTTAAGGCAATGCCACTAATCGCACCCAACGTGTACAAACTGATTTTTTTCAACATAGGTTTTGACATGGTTTACTCTATTTAATTGTAAAAACAAAAGCCATAAGATTAGGCGATTTTCAGCAAATAGAAAAGGGGAAAATGTGAAATTTTATGCAAAATCAAGTTTTATAGTCGTAGAAATGAAAATGCAGTACAAGGCGACAACGCCTGCCGTGTACGAATAGTACATAAGGGCGTTTGCAACGCCGTAATGCTTTTTCAGTTCTGCGACTTATAGACACGATTTTGAACTTTTTTACCCACAAATTAAGGCAGCCTGAAAAATGATGTTCAGGCTGCCTGATGAATATCATTCGCTTATTTTTTCATTTTATTATAAATGGTTAATAAAATCGCTGCAGTAATCACGGAAGCAATAAACCCCGCAGCTTCATTCGGCGCATACCAACCCAAACCGCGCCCAATCACGCCCGCCCCAAATGAGCCCATAATCCCCAAGAAAATCGTGGCAATCCAACCCATTGCGTCTTTCCCAGGTTTAATCAAACGCGCCAGCAAACCCACAATCAAACCAATAATAATCGACCAAATCATTGTTTTTTCCTTTTCATTCAGTTAATCAAATAAACAGCAGAAAAAAGTATAACAGAAAAAACGTCCGATTTTGTTTAATTGGGTATTTTTGATGCAATATTTGTAAAGATAAAATATAAGACCATTTTTCTTTTCAGGCAGCCTTTCAGTACACGACAATTTTTTGAAATAACCACAAACCTGTCCCCTCCCCCGTCTCCAACGGGGGAGGGCTAGGGTGGGGGAAAATTTGTGGAATAAATTAATTGTCTTGAAAATCAACGAACCCCCACCCTAACCCCAGACCTGCCAAGTTCTAAATCATTTTCACAATACGGTCAATCCGATTGGCAAATCTTGCCAACCAATCTTTCCATTTATTGAAGCCATTAAATCGTGCAATATTTAATGCCCAACTCATTAGAACCGAATAGCAAGCTGCGGTATTCTTATTGCGAATAA
>NZ_JQKH01000005.1 GCF_000745955.1 Alysiella crassa DSM 2578
TTTCAGGCAGCCTTACAGTACACGACAATTTTTACAAACACCCAAAATGTAGGGTGCGTACCACGCACCAAATCATTCAAATAATTGAAATTTCGGTGCGTACCACGCACCCTACATGTAGGTGTCGTGTACTGTAAGGCAGCCTGAAACATTCCTTAAATATTCACACCATAATGTTTCGCCAAAGCCGCCAATCCACCTTTAAAACCTTGACCAATCGCCTTGAATTTCCATTCACCATGATGACGGTAAATTTCGCCAAAAATCATCGCCGTTTCAATGGAAGCGTCTTCCGATAAATCAAAACGCGCCACTTCCACATCGTTGTTGGCGTTCACGCAACGAATATAGGCACTGGCGACTTGCCCGAAATTTTGTTTACGTACTTCCGCATCATGAATGGTTACGGTAATGGCAACTTTTTCTACATTGGCAGGGATTTTGCTCAAATCCACCACAATAATTTCATCATCGCCATCACCTACACCTACACCTGTACGGTTGTCGCCTTGATGTTCTACTGCACCTGTGTCGGACTGGGTTTGATTGTAGAAAATGAAATCCGCATCTGAACGCACTTTGCCAGCCGCATTCAACAAAAACGCGCTGCCGTCCAAATCAAAATCTGCACCGTCTGTGGCGCGCACGTCCCAGCCCAAACCGAGTTGCATTTTGGTTAAAGTGGGGGCTTCTTTACTCAAATTGATGTTGCCACCTTTTTGCAAACTGATTGCCATGATTGAAGAACTCCTGATTTTGATAAAAATGTGTTTTCAGGCTGCCTTTGGGTACGCAATAAAAATTGTGGATGGTGTACTGAAAGGCAGCCTGAAAAAAATTACGCCACGTTCACACCATATTGTTGGCACAAACTCAGCAATCCGCCCGAATAACCCTGCCCAATCGCACGGAATTTCCAATCGCCATTATGGCGGTACACTTCACCAAACACCATCGCTGTTTCTGTGCTGTAATCTTCCGACAAATCAAAGCGCAACACTTCCTGCCCTGTTTCATGATTCACCAAACGCACAAAGGCGTTGCTCACTTGACCAAAATTTTGGCGGCGTAAATCCGCGTCATGAATCGTTACGGTGATGTACAAAGATTTGATGTTGGCAGGCACTTTATCCAATTCCACAATCACGCTTTCATCGTCGCCATCGCCGTCTCCCGTCAAATTATCCCCTGTGTGCTGTACCGAACCGCATGGAGAAACCAGTTGATTATAAAAAATAAAATAATCATCTGATAACACTTTGCCTGTGTCGCTGGTCATGAACACGCTGGCATCCAAATCAAATGCTTGCCCATCGCTGCTGCGTGCGTCCCAGCCCAAGCCAATTAAGATGTGTTTTAAAGTAGGGTCTGTTTTGCTCAATGAAACATTTTGACCTTTGCTTAAAGTTACTGCCATATCAATTTCCTTTTTATGCGTAAAAATAAAAAAGCTGCCTGAAAACAAATTGATGTTTTCAGGCAGCATCGTTTTGCTGCTTTTCAGGCTGCCTGAAGATTATTTTTCTGATGTATCTGATTGAGATGTCTTGTCTTCTGCTTTTTCAGGGAAAATAAATGATGCCACCACACCCAAAGTCAGTACAACCAATACCACCACCAAAGACTCATTTGGCGAAATCTCAAAACCATGATGGAATAAATGATTGGTCGCCGCCAAACCCAATTTGAACGCAATGAAAAACAGCAACACAATCACCGCTTTTTCCAAATGCACCAAATAGCCTTTCAAGGCTTCCAATACAAAATACAAAGTACGTAAACCCAAAATCGCAAACATCATCGCGCTATACACAATCAAAGGTTCTTTGGACACCGCAATCACGGCTGGCACGCTGTCAAACGCAAACATCACGTCCGACAATTCAATCACTGCCAAACACAAAAACAAGGGTGTGGCAACCAACTGACCTTTTTTCATGGGACTGGGGTGGCTGTTTTCAGGGTGCTTCACATCTTCACCAGCCAATTCCAATTTCACATCAGGATACGTTTCGCGTGCTTTTTGCAATTCTGTCGCATTCAAAAAGAAATTGTGTCCATACAAACGCGGAAATACGGGGAAAAATTTATGCACCCAACGGTATGCCAAATGTTCCGAATAGTCTTCATTTTCATCATCGCCATCATCTTGTTTCAACATCATCACGGCAGTCCATCCCACAATCAGCGCGAACACCAATTCCACATACGGACCCAATGCCAACAAACCTGTGCCAATCGCCACAAAAATCATGCGGAACACAATCGCCCCCATAATTCCCCAATACAGCACGCGATGGCGCAAACCATCTGGTACTTTAAACCACGCAAATACTGCCATCATCAAAAACAGATTGTCCACCGATAATACTTTTTCCAGCGCATAGCCTGTGAAGAACAAACTCGCCATTTCGCTACCATGATGGAACCACAAAAACACACCAAATGCCAACGACACCAAAATCCAAAACACCGACCACAATGACGCACTTTTCAGCGACATAGGTTTGTCGTCTCTGTGAGCAAACAGGTCAATTGCAATCGCACCAACTGATAAAATCACAAAAACGGCAACGGTTTCTATGGGGAAACCCAAATGTTCATTCATAAATAAAATCCTTGTCTGATTGAGTAAAAATGAGTATTTGATTGTAATTGTAAATGATTTTACTCAAAACAAAAAATGATTTTTTACACGAAATGCGTTTTTTCAGGCTGCCTGAACTTGTAAAATAAGTGTAATTATTTTACAATCAAAATGATAACAATATTTTCATAAAAATTCTTTATATTACAACTGTTTGTTTTTTACCAATCCTAAACTCTAAACCCTAATTTAAGGAGTGTGTTATGCGCCGTTTACCGATTTATTTGTTGATTGATACATCTGGCTCCATGCATGGCGAAGCGATTGAAGCTGTGCGCAATGGTTTGCAAGTAATGGCAAATGCTTTACGCCAAGACCCTTACGCGCTGGAAACTGCGTATTTATCGGTGATTACATTCAGCAGTTCTGCCAAGCAAATCACACCATTAACCGAATTGACAGATTTCCAAGTACCCAATATTCAAGCAAACGGCACTACCGCCATGGGTGAAGCATTGAGTTTACTGGCAGATTGTATTAACCGTGAAGTGGTCAAAGGCAGCGTGGAAGTGAAAGGCGATTGGAAACCACTCGTGTTTTTGTTGTCAGACGGTGCGCCCACCGACAATTTGAGCAAGGGCATTGCGGCGATGAAGGGCGTGAAAACGGGTGCATTCGTGGCGTGCGCGGCGGGTGCGTCTGCCGACACCGCCACTTTACGACAAATCACGGAAACGGTGGTTTCTTTGGATACGGCAGATTCCAGCTCTATTGCAGCTTATTTTAAATGGGTATCGGCGTCCATTTCGGTATCCAGCCAAAAAATTGAAAATGGCAAAGAAGTCAGTGGCTTGGACGAACTGCCCCCACCGCCCCCTACCATCAATGTGGTTCACTAAAACAAATAGGAGCGTGAAATGGCAATTTCCTTGCGAAAAGGTCAGGGCGTGAATTTACGCAAAGACACGGGTTTTGATTTGTCGCGTTTGAGTGTGGGTTTGGGTTGGGAAGTGGTCAATGCGTCGCCCGAATACGATTTGGACGCGGTGGCTTTTGTGTTAAACGCCAACGGCAAAGTCGGCAATTTGGGTAAATTGAATGAAAATGGTCGTCCTACTTTGATGGGGGGCGATGTGGTTTTCTACAATTCGCTGGTTCACCCAAGTGGCAAAATCCGTTTGAGTGGCGACAACCGCACGGGTTCAGCCAGCCAAAATGACGATGAAACCATTGAAGTGGATTTGGATAACTTGCCAGCAGAATACACGGCAATCGTGTTTTTGGTTACGATTTTCAAAGGCAAGGAACGCGGTCAATCTTTCGCAGGCGTGAATCAAGCACGCATTCGAGCTTTGGATGCCAAAGGTCGTGAAATTTGTTATTACGAAATCGGTGGCAAAAGCGACAACAGTAGTCATTGCACCATGACTTTTGCCCGTGTTGAACGCGATGCACAAGGCAGTTGGGTATTCCGTGCGGTAGGTGAATTTGCGGAAACCGACCGCTTTGTGGACTTGCTTAAATCCGATTACATACCATATTGATTTATTCAGGCTGCCTGAAAATGTTTTGTACCGTTTTTCAGGCAGCTTTTATTCATTTGAAAAAGGAAAATCATGTCGCGCCGATTACTCACTTACATTTGCATTGATACTTCTGGCTCAATGCGTGGCGAACCCATTGAAGCGGTAAATGCTGGTTTACGCGCATTGATGTCATCTTTGCGCCAAAATCCGTATGCTTTGGAAAGTGTGCATTTAAGCATCATCACGTTTGACAGCCAAATCAAAACCGTGCTGCCAATCACGCCTTTGGAACAAATCGTGCTGCCTGAAATCATTTGCCCCGAAAGTGGTGCCACTTTTTTGGGTGCTGCGTTGGAACACATTGTGGAAGCAGTACAGCGCGACCGCATTGTGGGTTCAGCCCAGCAAAAAGGCGATTGGCGACCGATACTCATCGTTTTAACAGACGGCAAACCCACCGATTTGCTGGTGTTTAGTGAAACCGTGGCGAAAATCAAACAATTGGGTTTTGGCAACATTGTGGCGTGTGCCGCAGGTCCTAAAGCGGACGCAAGTTATTTGAAACAATTGAGTAACCATGTTGTTTCGTTGGATACGATGGACGCAGTTTCATTTGCTCAATTCTTCCAATGGGTTTCGTCTGCCGTATCGAAAAGCAGCGTGAGCGTGGGTAGCCCATCGCAAAGCACAGAATTGCCACCGCCGCCTATTTCCATCAATGTTGTTTTGTAAAGGGATATTCACAGGTATTTTGTGTGAGTGGTGCAAGATTTTGACATCACTTACTCATACAGCTAAACATAAGCACAGAGGATGACATCATGAATAATTTAAAAAAATGGCAAGATTTTTGGGCGAAATGCGATGAAGCGGAATTTGCTGAATTTGTTGCACAAAATAAGGGACTGTTAACCCAATTACAGGAAAATTGGCTGCAATTTGTACATATAAAAAATGAAAATAATGTATCTGAAAATATGCCTAATTCACATAAAAATGCGAATGCAACAACGTTTTTCAGGCAGCCTGAAAGTGAAATCTCGGGAGAAAATGAAAATATTATTGTTTGTTCGGAAAACCATGTTCCCACTCAACATGAAAACGAAGTAACGGACAATACAGTTCATGTACCCGAATTGCCTGAATCTGCAACAAAAAACATGACACCAAATAACACGGTTATTGAACCCAATCATTTACCCACACCCAGCCATCAAAATACAACAGTAAATGAAACCAATTTAGCCACAGTAAATATAGACAACATGGTTTTGAACAATACAACTTTCATACCATCTTCGCTCATTCAAAATGAAAATGAAATGGCAAATACCGCAATTGCGTCTCAACTGTCTGCAAATGAAAGCGTTGCGCCTACTGCTCCTGAAACCTTGGTAGCAGCAAAAGAAAAACCACTCACTACAGAAATTTCCAGCCAACCTGAACCGCAAAAAAATAACAGTAATCCCATGCCGCCAGCAAAACACAGCACACCCTTACCCAATGCCCGCAAAGGAGAAGCTTATTTTGCTCAATTGCCGCCCAATGCCCAAGATTTGCGTATTCAGCCTGAATGTGGCTTGACATGGGAAGCTGATACGCAACGCATTATTGGCACACCCAATTATTCGGGTGATGTACACATTACCTATTATTTAAATAATGGCAATCTAGACCCCATTCACCACAGTCTCTACATCAACCCCAACCCCAAAGATTTGTGGGCAAATATTCCTACCGACCGCAATATCCCTTTCTACAAAGAGGACAATTACCACGAAGAACCAACCATCACACCACATGGTATGTTACTGGCTGCACGCGTGCGTGGACGTTCACACGCCCATACGGGCAAACCTTGCGATGATGATTTTGCCATTCGCTACCATTCCGCTACGGGTTTGCATTTTATTGCAGTATCAGATGGGGCAGGCAGCGCAGAGTATTCGCGTTTGGGTTCGCAAGTGGCAGTAGATAATGCCGCCGATGCCGTGTGGCAAAAATTGGGCATGGGCGACCCCAACTTTTCCCTAAACCATAATCAAGATATCAAGCAGCGCAAAGAGGTGCTGGTCAATTTAGTCAATCATGCCGCGTATCAAGCCATGGTGGCTTTGTACCAAACCGCCAAAGACAATGGCATTGAATTGAAAAAATTATCCTGTACCTTGTTGTTTATTTTGAGTTTACCGATTGAAGATGGTACATGGATAAATGCCATATACAGCGTTGGTGATGGCGCATTGGCAATTTGGCTGCCTGAAAACCAAACTTTGGCTTTTGTTGCTGAAAGCGACAGTGGTAGTTATTCGGGGGAAACACGCTTTTTAACCGCCGATGAAACCACTCTTGCCGCATTGCAAAAGCGCACCCGTTGTGGCATTTGTGCTTCACCGCCCGTTTTGTTTGCGATGACTGACGGTGTATCCGACCCGAAATTTGAAACCGATGCCCAACTCAAAAATCCACAAAAATGGCAAGATTTATGGGCAGAATTACAAGATGTTTTGCAAGACAAACAGCCTGAACAAGCTTTGGAAAGGTGGCTGAATTTTTGGTCGGCAGGCAATCACGATGACCGTACTTTGGCGATGTTTGTGCCAAACGGCTTTTTCAGGCTGCCTGAAACTCCAAGTAAACCCACCGAAAACTCAGAAAGCACATCATGAGCAATATTATTACCCTAACCGCCACCAATGGCGAAACCATACAATTTGTAAACGAAATCAAAGCACAAGGCGGTATGAAAGATGTGATGTTTTCGCCCAACAAAGATTATGTGGTGGCTTTTTTTCGTGAGCCTGCCGATGTTGCTACGCGTGAACGTTTAGAACAAATCACAGGTTTGTATCGTAAGCGCATTTTTGAGCAAGAAGGTGGCGAATATTTGAAAAAACTGTATTGTTGGCCCACCGCCGTGGTGGAACACAATGGTAAATTGGGTGTGGTTGCGCCGTTTTACCGCGATTGTTTTTTCTTTGAACACGGCAGCCGCAACAACGACATGCTCAACATCAAAGGCAAAGACAAAGACGGCAAATGGTTTGCCAGCGCATCCAACCGCAATCGCTTCCTTGACCCGCGTGAATTGGGCGACTGGATGACACATTTGAAAATCTGCATCATGTTGTCCCGTGCCGTCAGACGCATGCACATGGCAGGTTTGAGCCACAGCGATTTGGGCTACAAAAACTGTTTGATAGACCCCGTAACAGGTCAAGCCTGCCTGATTGACATTGACGGTTTGGTCGTACCTGGAAAACACCCACCCAGTGTGGTTGGCACACCCGATTTCATTGCGCCCGAAGTCGTTGCCAGCGCACATCTGCCCAAAGATGACCCCAACCGCAAATTACCGAGCCGCACCACAGATTTACACGCTTTGGCGGTGCTGATTTACATGTATTTGCTGTATCGTCATCCTTTGCGCGGCGACAAAATTCACGACCCCAATGACAGTCAACGCGATGAAGAATTGAGCATGGGCAGCCAAGCCTTGTTCGTGGAACACCCGAAAGACAACAGCAACCGCATTAAAGTTGCCAACTGCAGATCCGCCGATTTACCTTGGAAAGACACCAACAAAATCCCCTATACCGTTTGTGGTCCTTATATTGCAGATTTGTTTAAACGTGCTTTCATAGATGGGCTGCACCAACCAAACTCGCGCCCCACTGCCGATGAATGGGAACGTGCTTTGGTCAAAACGGTGGATTTGTTGCAACCTTGCAGCAATCCAAGTTGTGAGCAAAAATGGTATCCGTTTGACAACAGTCGCCGCCCTGTTTGTCCATTTTGTGGTACGCCGCATTCAGGCAGCCTGCCTGTGTTGAATTTGTATTCCGCCGCGCCCAACGACAGCTATCGCCTTGATAATCATCGCATTATGGTTTATAGCGGACAATCGCTGTTCAAATGGCATGCCAACAGCACGGTTTTCCCCAATGAACGTCTTTCCGCCGATGAAGCCAAACGTGTGGGCTATTTTGTCTTGCACAATGGCAATTGGTGGCTGGTCAATGAAGGGCTACCTGAAATGTATGATGTACAAAATAAAATCGCCATTCCAATTGGTGGCAAAATCAAATTAACCGAAGGCGCACAAGTTTTGCTACAAAAAGGGCAAGGTGGTCGCCTGATTTCGGTGCAAATGGCTGGGCAATAAAATAATGTGAACTCAGGATAAGAAAATTGAATATTTCATGAAAGTAAACGCCATTCTCAACTCTTTCTTGGGATAAAAAATTTGAAAATTTCATGAAAATAAATGACTTGCGTAGAGTGGGTGCAAACACACCCTACGGCGGAATATTGATTAAAACAAGTCGTTAATGATTTCTTATCCCGAATTCATGTTAAATAAATCAGTTCATTTCAAAAAATAGTTGAGAGTGGCGTTATTAAAAAACTGATTTGATTATTTAAATTTCAATTTTAACTTTAATTTTACCAATTATCCTGTTTCCCATGCACCGCCGCGTCCACCAACAAATCCCCAAATCGCCCCATCGCCGCCAAACCACCATACGCCCACACCGCCGTCAGCACCCGATGATTATCCGCACGCGACATCGGCAAACGCCGCCACAATGCGCTGTGCTGCAAAGTTCGCCCCACGTCCACAGGGTGCGGCTTCACCACAAGCAGCAAGGTGTTTTCAGGCAGCCGCGCCAGTTCGCCCAAACCAATATTGGCAAAACCCCATTGATTGCTCGCCCCCGTCCACGCATTACGCAAACCCAATTTGCCCAGCACCACATGAAACAAACTCGTGTCGCCATAAATCCGCACCTGCCGCGCATTGATAAATTGCACCACCGCCACAGGGCGATGGGCAATTTTGCTTAACTGCTGTTTTTGTTGCATAAAACGCTGTTCGGTTGCCGTAATCAGCGTTTCGGCGGCGGTTTCGCGTTGCGCCAATTTTGCCAATTCGCGGGTGGCGGACACGGTTTTGTCCCATGTTGTGCCGCGCTCGTCTGCCATGTCAATTTGGTGGACGGGCGCGATTTTGCGTAAACTGTCCGCGCTGCCCATATAAAACGCCGTTTGCACAAAAAAATCGGGGCGCAAACGGGCTAAATATTCAATATTCGGCTGCATACGCACGCCAAAATCAGCAGTTTGGGCAGGCAAACGCGGATAGCCCACCCATTTTTGATAGGAAACCTTGTCTCCAGCCACCAAAGGCGGTGCGCCGATGGCGGTCAGCGTTTCCGATACTGTCCAATCAGACGTGGCAATGCGCGGCGCGGCGTATGCACAGGGCATCACACAAAATAGTATCAATAAGATGATTTTTTTCATGATTTTTTCTCAATTATAGTCGTAGAAATGAAAATGCAGTACAAGGCGACAACGCCCGCCGTGTACGAATAGTACATAAGGGCGTTGGCAACGCCGTAATGCTTTTTTAGTTCTGCGACTATACAAACAAACGGATAATATTCAGGCAGCCTGAAAGCACTTTCAGGCTGCCTTTCGGTACACGACAATTTGTTGAAGTTTTGCAGGATAGACGCTGTCCACCCTAAAATTTTCAGGCAGCCTTTCAGTACCCGACAAAACTCATGTAGGGTGTGCCGTGCGCACCAAAATCACCACAATATTTAAATTATTCAGCCATTTGGTGCGCACAGCGCACCTTACATTTTCTACGTCAGATTGACACGTTTTTTGTAGATTAGTGAAAGGCAGCCTGAAAATATTTAATGATTGGAATAATATTGCCGCACCCGCACCAAATCTTCTGCCGTATCCACCCCAGCAGGCGGCGCAAAATCCAACACTTCGACCGCAATCTCATAGCCATGCCACAACACCCGCAATTGTTCCAAACTCTCGCACACTTCCAAAGGTGATTCGGCTAATTGTGCATATTTTTTCAGAAAATCAACGCGATAAGCATAAATCCCAATATGGCGCAAAGGCGTATTTTCAGGCAGCCGTGTTTCGCCCGCCAACATCACATCACGCGGATACGCAATCGGAGCACGGCTAAAATACAAAGCCTTACCTGATTGATTTAACACCACTTTCACACAATTTGGATTCATAAATTCCGCAAAATCATGCACAGGGTGCGCCGCCGTTGCCATCGGTGCGCCGCTTGTTGCCAATTTATGCGCCACACGCGCAATCAAATCAGGCGGAATCAAAGGCTCATCGCCCTGCACGTTTACCACGATTTCATCGTCCGCCAAACCCAACAATTGCGCGGCTTCCGCCAAACGCGTGGTGCCGCTGGTGTGGTGTGCGCCCGTCATCACGCTGGCGATGTTGTGCGCGGCGCAGGCAGCCTGAATGCGCTCGTGGTCGGTCGCCACAATCACGTTTTTCGCGGCGGATTGCGCCGCTTGTTCGGCGGCGCGGACTATCATCGGTTTGCCACCAATGTCCGCCAACGCCTTTTCAGGCAGCCTGCTGGACGATAATCGCGCAGGTAAAATCACGCTAAAATTCATGATTTTACTTCCAAATCGCTTAATTCACGCGCTTCCTGTTCCAGCATAATCGGAATGCCATCACGAATGGGAAAGGCGAGTTTAGCGGCTTTGCTCCACAATTCCTGTGTATCCGCATGATATTCCAATGGTTTTTTTGTAATTGGGCAAATCAGCAAGTCTAAAAATTTTTTTTCCATAATTATTTGGCTTTCTGTTTATTTTTGGGGCTGGTTTTTTTGGGGGATTTGGTGGTGGCTTTGGGCGATTTTTTCGCGTTCAAAGCCTGAAATTTCGCCATAGATTGCGGCAATTCGGCTTCAATCGCTGCTGCGTAACGCTTTTGGGTTAATTCGGCTAAATCACGCGCGGTTTGTTCCACATAAACCGCTTGTTTGGCAATGATTTGGCGACCAATGGGCGTGCTGTAAAATTGCAATTGTGCGTCAATTTCTTCTTGCGTGTAATTCTGTTTCAGAGCGCGTCTTAATACATTCAATTCGGCTTCACGCATACTGGGCGAGAAAATGCGTTTTTTCACATTTTCTTGAAATTCATCAACAATATCAATAATCTGATTGCGTTGCGTTTGGTCGCCCATTTTGGGTTGGGGTAAAGCCTGCTGCCAAATCGCTTCGGTGGCGGCTTGAATGCCTACTTCATGGTTTATCTCTAAAACTTTTTCGGATTCAGTCAGTTGAATCAGTTTGTTCACGCTTTCATCGCTGGGTGTTTGGGCAAATGTGGGGGTGGTAATCAGCAACGCAGCGAGTACGAATAGGCGTAAAGTCATGCTTATTCCTTTGATGTCAATAAAAAAGCGATTATAACAAAAAGGCAGCCTGAACGCGGTTTTCAGGCTGCCCAGTATTTTATAATGAACAATTAATTACGTTGCCAAAACTTCGCCGCCGACCGCGCCATGCTGTCCAAAGCCCAACCAATCATGCCAATCAACACAATCGCCGCCATCAATTCGGCATACGCCAAACGGTCGCGCGTGTCCAAAATGAAATAGCCCAAACCTTCGTTCACGCCCAACATTTCGCACGGCACGAGTACCACCCACACAATGCCAATCGCCAAACGCAAACCGTTCAAAATGTCGCCCAACACAGCAGGCAGCATGATTTTCAACAACATTTCCGATTGGGTCGCGCTCAATGAACGCCCCAATTCCAGCCATTGTGGGTTGATGTTTTTCACGCCTGCCGCCGTGTTCAAAATAATCGCCCACACCGCCGCAAACGCCAGCAAAAAGTAAATCGGTGCATCGCCAATGCCAAACAGCATGACCACCACAGGCATCCACGAAAGCGGCGAAATCATGCGTAAAAATTGGAATGCGGGGCTGGCGGTCTGCTCCGTTTTGCGCGACAAACCCAGCGCGAAACCCACAGGCACACCAATCAGCAGCGCAAACGCCAAACCCACGCCCACCCTTTGCAAGCTGGCGAAAATGTGTTCCCAAAGTTGTCCGCCAAGCAATAGTGTTTTCAGGCTGCCCAGCGCGGCGGCGGGCGCGAGCATATTTGCCAAGGGCATGGTTTGCGCCAAAATCAGGCTGCCGATTTGCCACAGCGCGAGCAAAATCAATAAACCCATTATGCCCAAAACAGTGGATTGATTTTTCATAATCTTTTCAATTTTGTGTGATGTTGATGGCGCAAATCATACACAAAAGCGGATTATGGCGTTAGATTGTTTGTTTCTAATGGATAGAATAAGAATGGGATTTGGTGTGTTCAGGCTGCCTGTAACCATATTTCAATTGATTTTTTAGCTGACAATAAATGATGGTAAAAATCTGCTTTTTCATCAGCGTCCCAATCTTTTTCTTGACACCAATCACAAACATCATATAAACCGTTCAACCAATCAGGATAATAAATGATGTTTTTTTCTGTGATTTTGGGGTAATCAGTTAAAAAATGTTCTTCAATTTGTGATAATTGATAACAAAATTCGTATTCAGATAAGCCATTCTCCATATATTGTTGAATAAAAGAAAGCAAATATCTGGCTAATACTCTTTCCACATGGACGCTATTTTCTGAAAAATCAGGATATTGAGATTTTAAATAATCACGAATAGGAAAAAAACGATATTCGCCATTGGAGTGCCATTCAAAAAAATCTACTGGAATTTCATCAACTTCATGATTGGCAATGTATTCATCAAACCAATCCGACAAATCCGATTTTGGGATAAATCCCAACAAAAACAAAACCAATTTATCGTTTTCATTCATATTTTGGATTACCTTTCAGGCTGCGACCACGTCCACACGCTGCCGTCTGCCAGCAAAAAATATGCTGTGTGATTTTGCACCGCGCTGCGCACAATTTTGGCTGGCAATTCGGGCGACAGCTTTTTCAGGCTGCCTGAACCGTCCAGCGCGAAAACATGGCGAAAACCCATTTGCGGAATCAGCGCGTATTCGGGCAGCACCGCCGCAATTTGCGTGTCGTGCGAACCGATGGCGTGGTTGCTGAAACCTTCGCCCAATTCCTGTTCAATCAAACGCTTGCCTTGCATTTCATAGCGCACCAAGCGTCCCACAATATGCGGCATTTGCACGGCATACAGTTGATTTTGAAACACAAAGGGCGATTGCCAACGATGAGACGGCAAAGGCGCACTTTCGGCAACAATCTGCCAATTTTGCCCTTGCAACGCCAACACCGCCACGCGCGCCCCTGCGCCATCGCCTGAAATGACCGCCACGATTTTGTCGCCCCAAACCGCCAAAGTGTTGTTTTCAAAAACCAAGTTTTCAGGCAGCCTGAACGCTTGGGCGGCAGGTTTCAGCGTTTGCGCGTCCAAAGTGTAGAGCGTTTTCGCTTCAATCGTGTCGCCCAAAACGCCGTGTGGGTAGGTTTGGCTGTCGGGGTCGCCCAGCAGTAAGATGTTGTTGCCAAAGGAAATGGGGCGACTGTCGGGCAACAAGATGATGTGTTTGGCAATTTTTTGATGCGCCATTTCCGTATTGCCCGAAAAAGGCGATTGTGTGGCGCGTGTGATTGGCGGCAGGGCGTGTTCCGATGGCGCGACAAAATTCGGCTCGGCACGGCAAGCGTTTAAAATCAATAATAAGGGTAATAAAGTTAATTTTTTGAAATTCATGGTTTTTTCTTTCAATTTTGAATTGAAATAAGTAAAAAAATATTTCAAATAAGTCAGTTGATTTCAAAAAAGAGTTGTAGCGTGGTATTAGCAACGCCGTAGTGCTGTTTCAATTCTGCGACTATATGACAAAATTGTAGGACAGCTCAGTCCACTTGCAAACTATTTCCAAAAAAAAATTTGCGCTAACACAAATGCACTCGGGTCGCAAAAGCGTACAATTACACCCAGTTTCACAACACAGATAAGGAGAATTTTATGAAACGCGAATTGGGTTTCAAACCCATTCCCACCCTGATTGCCATTGCGCTGGCATTGATAATCTGGTTCAGCCCGATACCCGAAGGCGTATCGCCACAAGGTTGGCATTTGTTGGCGATGTTTGTGGGCGTGATTGCGGCGATTATTGGTAAAGCCATGCCCATTGGTGCGATGTCCATTGTGGCGGTGATGTTGGTGGCGGTATCGGGGGTTACGGCAGATAAACCCAGTCAAGCCATAGACCATGCTTTGTCATCGTATGCCAATTCGTTGATTTGGTTAATTGGTATTGCCATCATGATTTCACGCGGTTTGCTGAAAACGGGCTTGGGGGCGCGAATCGCTTATTTATTCATTGCTGTGTTTGGCAAAAAAACCTTGGGGATTGGATACAGTTTGGCATTATCCGAATTGCTGCTTGCGCCTGTTACACCCAGCAACACGGCTCGCGGTGGCGCAATCATGCACCCCATTATGAAATCCATTGCAGGCAGCTACGATTCCGACCCCGAAAAAGGCACCGAAAAACACATGGGCAAATATTTGGCATTGGTCAATTACCATTCCAATCCCATCAGTTCCACCATGTTCATTACCGCCACCGCACCCAATCCTTTGGTGGTGAATTTGATTGCGGAAGTGGTGGGCAGCGATTTTCGTTTAAGTTGGGGCGCGTGGGCTTGGGCGATGCTGGTACCAGGTTTGGTGGCGTTTGCCTTAATGCCTTTGGTGTTGTATTGGCTTTATCCACCTGAAATCAAAGAAACCCCCAATGCGGTTGCTTTTGCCAAAGAAAAATTGGCGCAAATGGGCAAAATGTCGCTTGATGAAAAAATCATGTTGGCGATTTTTGTGATTTTGTTGCTGCTGTGGGCGGGTGTGCCTGAAATGCTGTTGGGCAAAGCCTATGCGGTCAATGCCACAGCCACGGCATTCATTGGATTGAGTTTACTGCTGTTGAGCAACGTCTTGACTTGGGACGATATTTTGAAAGAAAAAAGTGCTTGGGACACCATTATTTGGTTTGGTGCTTTAATCATGATGGCAACTTATTTGAATAAATTGGGCGTGATTAAATGGTTTTCAGGCAGCCTTGAAACGACCATTGGCGGTTTTGGTGTCAGTGGCATGATGGCAGGTTTGCTGCTGGTGTTGGCGTACATGTACGCGCACTATTTCTTTGCCAGCACCACCGCCCACATTACCGCCATGTTTGGGGCATTTTTGGGGGCAGCCATTTCTTTGGGTTCGCCACCCATGCTCACGGCTTTGATGTTTGCGGCTGCGTCCAGCCTGATGATGAGTTTGACCCACTACGCCACAGGCACATCGCCCGTTGTGTTTGGTTCGGGCTACACCACCATGGGTGAATGGTGGAAAGCAGGTTTCATCATGAGCGTGGTCAATTTCATCGTGTTTGCCGTGGTTGGCGGCGTGTGGTGGAAAATCTTGAATTATTGGTAAACGCATCAATAAAATGTTCAGGCAGCCCAATTTGGTGTTGGGCAGCCTGAAATTCATTTCACGCGCCGAATGCTGCTGTTTAAACGATAACCACCGTGTTGCAGCAATTCATTCAAAAATTGTTCCAATTCTGCCATATTCTCTGTTGCGTAAACAATGTGATAGCAAATGTCGCCACTGGTTTTGTCCACGCTCTCCACATTGGGTTTGCCGCGCAACCAATCTTCAAACGCTTGAAAATTCGTGTGTTTCATCATCACGCCGATGAAATGGCGTGGTCGGTTTTCGCGGATTGTGAAACCGTCAATCACACCGTTTTCTTGCATTTGTTTCACGCGCTCGGCGGTGGCTTGTCCGCTCAAATGCACGGTTTTGCCCAATTCTTGCCAACTTATGCGGCTGTTTTGGCGCAAAGTTTGCAAAATGGCTAAACTGATTTTGTCGTCAAATTTTTTCATTTCTTACAATTTCTCTGTTTGGGGCGATGATTTCGTGGATTTTACGCTGTAAAGCCCTGATTGGCACGGCTACAATTTCATTTTTTATCAAATAGGAATACGCAAAATGAAATTGAAACACATCGCTCTCGCCAGCTTATTGTTTGCAGGCAGCCTGAATGCTTGGGCAGCCGACAGCTATCAACACATTCGCAATGCCACAGCCAAAATTGAATATGCAGGACAAACTTTTTTGGTAGACCCATTTTTTGCCAAAAAAGGTTCAATGGCAGGTTTTGAAGGCACATTCAACAGCCATTTGCGTTCGCCTTTGGTGGATTTGCCGATGTCGGAACGCGAAATCGTGAAAGGCGTGGACGCAGTCATCGTTACCCACACCCATGAAGACCATTGGGACAAAGCTGCGCAAAATGCCATTCCCAAACATTTGCCCATTTTCACGCAACATGAAGACGATGCCCAGTTAATTCGTTCACAAGGTTTCAAAAATGTACAAGTGATTAACGGTAAAGCGATTTTTAATGGTGTTGAATTGCACAAAACAGGTGGTTCGCACGGCACGGTGGAAATGTATGCCAATCCCACTTTTGCCAAAATTTTGGGCGAAGCCATGGGTGTGGTCATCAAAAAAGACGGTCATGCAACGGCTTATATTGTGGGCGATACGGTGTGGACTGCCGATGTGAATAAAGCTTTGCACAAATTCAATCCCGATTATTTGATTATGAACACAGGCTATGCGCGAATCAATGGCATTGCCGAAAGCATCATCATGGGTACGAACGATGTGTTAAAAGCCACCCAAATTGCGCCCAAAGCCAAAATCATCACGGTTCACATGGACACCACCAACCACAACAGCGTAAGCCGTGAAGATATGCGTAAATTCGTGATTGGCGAAAAAATCCAAGATAAAGTCATCATTCCAAAAGATGGTGAAATCATTGATTTAAAAAAATAATGTTTCAGGAAACTTGAAATATTTTTCTCAATTCAAAACAAAGGTATTGAAAACATGAAAACCGCTTTACTCGTGATTGACGTACAAAACGAATATTTTGCCAGCGCAAACGGCAAATTTGACCAATTTAATGTGGACAATGTGGCGCAAAACATCGCCAGCCACATTCAGGCAGCCAACGCGCAAGGGCAACTTGTGATTGGCGTGCAACACATTATGCCAGCCGATTATCCTTTGTTTGCGAAAGGTTCGCATGGTGCGGCGTTGCACGATTCGGTTGCCGCTTTGCTGGCAGACAAGCCGCTGGTGCAAAAAGCCCATGCCGACAGTTTTTTAAACACCAATCTGATTGATATTTTGCAAGAAAATGGCATTGAACAAGTGGACATTTGCGGCATCATGACCCAAAATTGTGTTACGCATACGGCTTTGTCGCCTTTTGCCAAAGATTATCAAATTCGTGTTTTATCAACGCTTTGTACTGCGCCAACGGAATTGATTCATCAAATTGCTTTGGGTGCATTGCAAGACCGTGATTGGATTGAAGTGGTGTAATTGTGTGGGGGGACAAGATGGGTTCCCCCTATTTTTTCAGGCTGCCTCACGGTATGCGACAATTTTTGATGTTGCCACGAACCTACCCCCTCCCCCTATGCAAGGGGGAGGGGACAGATTGGTGGCAATCCCAAAAATCATCGTGTACTTTCAGGCAGCCTGAAATCAAATCTTAAATTGTTCCACACGTTGCAAACTGCTTAAACCAAATTGTTTCATTAAATCATGCTGTTGCAAAGATTTTTCCACAAAGCGCGTGTCAAACAATTCTTTGGACGCGATTTCAGGCTGCACATCTTGCAAAAAGGTGTTCACGCCAGCCAAATGCGTTTCTTTGAGCAATTTAATCAGCAATTCGCTGTACGATTGAAATGGAAAAGGTTGAAAATCAATGCGTTTTTGCTGCCAATCGGCATGGCGGATTGCACCGTTGCGCTCGTATTTTGCCCATTGCACGGGTTCGGGTTGCAACACGTTTCGCAACACCGCCACATCGTGTGGCGTGTATTTGTTGATGCCTTGTTTTGCCAACAATTCTGCCGTTTCCACGCGATGATGTTTGGCGAACGCGGCTGCCTGAACCAGTGCGTCAATCACGCCTTGCACCCAATCGGGGCGCGTGTTGATGTCGTGGTCGTGCATCATCGTCAGGCAGCAAGCGTGTTCGCGCCAAATGTCGCCCGAAAAACGCAAAATCTTGCCCACACCTTTGGCTTCCGCCAGCGCGTTAAACGGCTCGGCAACGATGAAACCCGCAATCTGTTTCGCCGCCAAAGCCGCCACCATGTCGGAAGGCGGCATCACGGTCAGGCGGACTTGCCCAAGTTGCGGATTTTTCTCCACAATTTGCAAACCAGCTTGTCGCAAAAGCTGTTGCACCACCACATTGTGTATGCTGTACCAAAAGGGTATGGCGATGGTTTGTCCTTGTAAATCAGTGATTTGATTGATGTCGGGGCGCACGGTCAAAGCCGAACCGCAAGTGTGGTTCCACATCAGCGCACGCACAGGCGCACGGCTGCCATAGCGCATCCACACGCTCATGGGCGACAAAACGTGTATCACATTCACTTGCCCACTCAAAAACGCCTCCACCAAACTCGCCCAACTGCGGAACAAAATCGGCTTGACGGTTTCAATATTGTTTTTTTGAAACAAGCCTTTACCGTGTGCCACCAAAAGCGGTGCAGCGTCCAAAATCGGCAAATAGCCAATGGTGAGCGGTGCATTGGCTTGGGCGGCAGCGCGTTGTTGGCAGGCTTGCAACAAGGGCATGGCGGCTGTGGCGGTGAACAGGGCGGAAAGTTTCAGAAAATCGCGGCGTGTTTGCATGATGTTGATTTTTTTGATGAATAAGTTAGCGGAAAAAGTTTCAGGCAGCCTTTCAGTACACGACAATTTTGGGATTTACGCCAATCTGTCCCCTCCCCCGTCTCAAACGGGGGAGGGCTAGGGTGGGGGTAAATTTGTGGAAATAAATCAATATTTTTGTAAATCAACGAGCCACCCCCACCCTAACCCTCCCCCGCAAGCGGGAGAGGGGACAGGTTTCAGGCAATCCAAAGATTTTTGTCGTGTACTAAAAGGCAGCCTGAAAAAGGTTTTTGCGCTGAAAATAAAATATTTATCAAGAATATGATTTTAAATGGAAAAATCATATAATCCCATTTTAAATCTTATCAGGATAAAAAAATGAACCATTGGATTTTATTAGCCATTTCCATTGCTTGCGAAATTCTTGGCACAACCATGTTGAAACAAAGTGATGGTTTTACCAAATTGCTGCCCACTTTGGTGGCAATGTGTGCGTTTGGCGTGGCGTTTTATTTGGTGTCGCTGGTGTTTCGCGTGCTGCCTGTGGGGATTGTGTACGCGATTTGGTCGGGCGTGGGCATTGTCGCCACCGCTTTCATTGCGTGGGTGGTGTTTGGGCAAAAGCCTGATTTGCCAGCGATTTTGGGCATGGCGATGATTATTGGGGGTGTGGTGGTCATCAATTTGTTTTCCAAAACGGGGCATTGAAATCAAAAAATGTCGTCCACCAAAAACATCAAACCAATCAAATTGTTATGAGTGAATAAAATGGTAAACGGTGTCCACCCCACACATTTTCAGGCAGCCTGAAACTCAAATCACAAATTCCACCGTTTGCGCTTGATTGGCATATTGTTGCGCCGAATGCAAAGTTTGCACAATTTCCGTTCGCATATTTTGCAATTCCGCCAAACGTGTCGTACGCGGAAACGGCAACTCAGGCTGCCACGTTCCCGCAATGCGCCCATTGCCGCCCACCAACACAATGCGGTCGGACACCAACAAAGCCTCATCAATATCGTGCGTAACCATCAACGCAGCCGTGTTGTGGTGCTGCACAATTTGGCGCAACATGGTTTGCATTTGCTCACGAATCACCGCGTCCAAAGCCGAAAATGGCTCGTCCAGCAACAAAACTTGCGGCTGGCGCACAATCCCACGCGCCAAAGCCGCCCGTTGCGCCATGCCCCCCGACAATTCAGACGGATATTTGTTTGCCGCATTTGCCAAACCCACTTCTTGCAAAGCAGATTCAATGCGTTGATTTTGTTCATCTTTGCTGATTTTGGGCTGGTGGGCAAAATCCAAACCAAACGCCACATTATCGCGCACATTCAACCATGGCAACAAAGCCGCGCTCTGAAACACCAAACCCACGCGAGGGTGCGGTTTTGTTAATTTTTCGCCAAACAGCGACACGCTGCCTGAAAGCGGCTGATTCAGCCCCGCCAGCACGCGCAGTAAAGAAGATTTCCCCACGCCACTCGCCCCCAGCAAGCTGACCAATTCGCCAGCCTGAATGTGCAAATTGAAATCGTGCAAAATGGTTTTTAAACTGCCATTTTGTTTGTAACCCAATGAAATATTGTGAATTTCCAATGTATTCATGATGATTTTGATGAATGAAATTTCAGGCAGGATACGCGATTTCATTTCTGAAAAAAAAGATTTTGTGATTATGTGATTTAGATGATTTGCTTATATTCAAATGAACAAAATATTCAGGCAGCCTGAAAACCCAAAAATCTACTATAATTCCACATTTCAAAAATCTTTTCAGGCAGCCTGAATATGTCCGTTACCAGTACCACCATTGTTACTCCCCAACTAATTGCTTTTGAACACAATTTCCCACTGCAAAATGGGCAAACCTTACCCCGATTTGACCTAATGGTGGAAACCTACGGCACACTCAACGCCGCCAAAAGCAATGCCATTTTAATTTGCCACGCCCTATCAGGCACACACCATGTGGCGGGACGACACAGCCCAGACGATAAACACGCTGGCTGGTGGGATAATATGGTTGGTTCGGGTAAACCCATTGATACCGATAAATTTTTTGTGGTAGGCGTGAACAATTTGGGTGGCTGTGCAGGCAGCACAGGACCGCGTTCACACAATCCCGAAACAGGTTTGGATTATGGCGCGGATTTTCCTGTTGTAACCGTGCGCGATTGGGTGCGCTCACAGGCTTTGCTCGCCGACCATTTTGGCATTAGCGAATGGGCGGCGGTGGTGGGCGGCAGTTTGGGTGGCATGCAAGCCTTGCAATGGACGATTGATTTTCCGCGCCGTGTGCGTCATGCGCTGGTGATTGCTTCATCGCCGCGCTTGAGTACGCAAAACATCGCGTTTAACGATGTCGCCCGCCAAGCCATACTCACCGACCCCGATTTTCACGGCGGATACTACAGCCGCCACCAAACCAAACCCAGACGCGGCTTACGCATTGCCCGCATGATGGGGCATATTACTTATTTAGCCGAACACGGTTTAGGCAAAAAATTTGGGCGACAATTGCGCGGTAATGAATATAAATTCAATTATGATGTTGATTTTGAAGTGGAAAGTTATTTGCGTTATCAAGGCGACAAATTCGCCGACCATTTTGATGCCAACACCTATTTATTGATGACCAAAGCCTTGGATTATTTTGACCCAGCCGCCGAACACTGCAACAATCTCACCGCCGCGCTTGCCCATGTTCAAGCCAAGTTTTTTGTGGCAAGTTTCAGCAGCGATTGGCGATTTGCACCCTCGCGTTCACACGAATTGGTGAAAGCCTTGATTGCGGCGCGTAAAGATGTGCAGTATATAGAAGTGCCGTCCCATCACGGGCATGACGCGTTTTTGATGGAAGACGAGCCATATATTAACGCCGTGCGTGCGTTTATGGTGAATATTAAGGTGTAAATCATGAGTTTATTCAAAGAATTGCTGATTGGTTTTACTGTATTGATTGCTTTGGCATTGGGCTATTTGTATTTGCCGATGGAATGGCGGCGGCATAAAGACATTCAATTGGGTAACACATTGATTAGCCAAGTACAAAATTACCAAAAACAACACAACAGGCTGCCTGAAAACCATGAAGAAGCGGTATTGAAACAATTGGGTTTTCGCCACAACAAAAATGGCTGGCAACCGAATTACCGCAAAATCAACGCGCAACAATTTCAAATTATTTACGCCGATGGTTTTTTGCCGCCCCATTTGGCGTGGGATACGCAAACGCAGCGTTGGCAGTTGGTGGATAAATAATTCATTTTAAAATTAAAAAATAATGGGGTGGATAATATTATCCGCCCCATTTGGTTTTTCAGGCTATAGTCGCAGAACTGAAAAAGCAGTACGGCGTTGCCAACGCCCTTATGTACGATTCGTACACGGCGGACGTTGTCGCCTTGTACTGCATTTTCATTTCTACGACTATAAAACCTTTGCAAAACCCCATTTTTTGAACTTTCATACCAAACACGCTAAAAAAACGCGCTATAAGCTATAGTGGATTCAATTTAAAATCAGGACAAGGCGACAGCGACCGCCGTTTACACATAGTACATAAGGGAGCTGGCAACGCTGTACTGGTTTAAATTGAATTCACTATAAATAAACACATTGAAGCAAATTCAAGTTTAATCTAAAATCCAATCTTAAAATAAACTGAAAAATGGAACAGCAAAATGTTTTACCCACGTCATTTACAAAATGTCTTGCAGAAAACTTTAAACCAATTTCCTGCTGTATTGCTGACAGGTGCCAGACAAGTCGGCAAATCCACCCTGATTCAACACATTGCCCCACAACACAATTACATCACTTTGGACGACGCCCTCCAACTTGACCAAGCCAAAAATGAACCCAGCCTGTTTTTGCTCAACAACACTTGCCCCTTGATTTTGGACGAAGTGCAATACGCGCCTGAATTGTTCCCTTTACTCAAACTGAACATTGACCGCCAAAAACAAAACAGTCTGTATTTGTTATCGGGTTCACAGGCGTTTGAATTGATGAAAAATGTCAGCGAAAGCTTGGCTGGACGCGTTGCCATTTTGAAACTCAATGGCTTATCTTGGCGAGAAATGCGTGGCGATGATTTTCAGGCAGCTTTTGTGCCAACACCTGAATTTGTATCGCAGAGAAAACCCATTTTCAGGCTGCCTGAAACCGAAAATATCTGGCAAATCATTTATCGTGGCGACATGCCCCGTCTTTACGAGCAGCCTGAAACCGATTGGCAGATTTATTACGCTTCCTACGTTGCCACCTACATTGAACGCGATGTCCGCCAACTGATTAATGTGAGCAGCAACACCGATTTCACGCGATTTATGGTGGCGATTGCCGCACGAAGTGGCGAATTATTGAATTACAGCAGCGTGGCACAAGATGTCGGCGTTTCGGTGGATACGGTCAAACGTTGGGTCAGCGTGTTGCAAACTTCGGGCATCGTGTATTTATTGCCACCGTACAGCAACAATCATTTGAAACGCGCCATTAAAACGCCCAAAATCTACATGATGAACACAGGTCTCATGGCATATTTAACCAAATGGCTTACCCCCGAAACCATACAACACGGCGCAAAAAGCGGACAATTTTTTGAAACTTTTGTGGTCAGCGAAATCATCAAATCGTTTCACAATCAAGGTGTGATTGACGTGCCGATTTATTTTTATCGCGACACCAATCAAAAAGAAATTGATGTTTTGATTGAACATCAGCAAACTTTGTACCCGATAGAAATCAAAACCACCGCCAATCCCAACAAGAAAATGGCGGTGGCATTTGATTTGTTGCGAAACAGCCTACCTGAAAACGAATTGAGCATGGCACACGGCACCATCATCAATCAATATCCACAGAAAATGTGGTTGGCTGAAAATTTATTGGCTTTGCCTGTGTCGCATTTGTGATGTTTCAGGCTGCCTCAAAAAATGGGGCAGCCTGAAACATCACGCAAACAAATCCCGAACCAATCTGCCAAACTAACTTGTTGTTCGCCAAAAGAAACCTCAATTTCCAAATCAAACCAATCGGTTTGCGCGGTGGTGCGATAAGTGATTTTGGGCGAATGCAAATTGTATTTCAGCTTCAAATTTTCCTGACCAAACAAAGCGATACCGTTTGCACGCCATTTTTCAATCGCATGCAACAGCCAAAAATCGCGCATCAACTCATCGGTAGGCAAAAAATACATGCCGTCCGCCAGTGTAAAATCCGCATGGCTGTTCGCCACTTTATCAATAAATGATTGTTTTTCAAATATATTTCGCTCACGCACGACAAATTAGCCCTGCTCATTCACACTCACGTGCAATTCGGGGCTGTTCACGTTAATCAATTTGTCGGGGTATTGCGCGGCTGCCTGAAAACGAATCCAGCCTTCATATTCTGAAATATAGATTTGTTTTTCAAAAGCATTTTCTGATGAATGGGCGTTTTCAGGCTGCTTGTTGCGGCTTTTTTTCGCAGGTTTTTCGCTGGCAAAATGTTTGCTTTGAATGCGGTAACGTTGGCTGAATGGTTGCAGCACTTTCTCTTGAAAATCAAGTTTTTGCGATTTGATAAACAGCATTTTTGGATTTTGCTCATAATGCTAAATGTCTTTCGCTACTGCGGGGTTGTTTATTGGATATAAATGATTGTTATGTATCACAAAAAATGGCGACAACAAAATATTTTTGCTGCCGAATGTGTAGCTGTTTTCAGGCAGCCTGATGCGTGGTTCTAGGCGGAAAAATTGTTCATCTTCAAACAGTTGAAATGATAATTCAGGTGTGAAATCGCGGTTCAATTCAATGCGCTGTAAATGATTCAGCGATAAATTGTCGCCACTTTCGTGAACATAAATGGGATATTGCGCTGGCATATTCGCCAACACCTCGCGCCAAGCCAGCAGCGCATGAGCGGTATTTTTGCGGTAGCCAGCGTATTCGTGATTAAAATGATTGACAAATTTTTCCAATAATAACAATGGATTGATTTCGCCATAAATCCCCAAAAACGCCTCTTCGCTCGCCAAATCATAAGATGTGAGCGTGCGAAAATAGGTGGCAAGTTCGCCATTTTTCAATTTAGCCGAAACAAGTTTTAAGTAACTGAATGCTTTACCATTAAATTCCAACATCAAACCCACGCCATGTGTTTGTGGTGCTGTGGTTTGAAATGATGGCGTTTTGCTGATTTCAGGCAGCCTGAAATTGCTAATTTCTTGTAATCCTTCTACTTTTTTAATCAATTCCACGCCGTTTTTGCCAAACGCCACGCCGAAATAGGTCATGTAATCATCGGCTGTGCTTAAACCGTAGGGGGCAAGTAGTTGGTTGATTTGATTGTCAAAGTAATCGGGTTTCAGGCAGCCTTCGCCCAGTTGATTGTTGAGAAATTGCAAAGCCTCCCATTGTGGCTGGCAATAATGGGCTTTGTGGCGGGCAGCCCTGTCGCAATTGCATTGCATAACCATTTGATTTTCATATTTAAATATATTGACTTACGTGTATTGATAAGGGCTGTCCACTCTCAATTGAATCCGCGATTGGGTAGGATTGAAATTTTCCATTTTCACGCCCCAATTGCGCTGTTTACCAAATTGTTTGAAATTTTCAACAAAATCATTTTTGATGAGCATAAATGGAATATTCCCTTGTTCATCAAGTGGGTAGCGCAAATTTCGCTCGGATTGAGTAGGTGCAGAAGCGACTGGCGTAACGGCAACAGCAATCACGTCCGCCAAATGATTTTGCAGATGATTGAGCGCGGCAACGGTGTGTTTGCAAATGCCTTCGTACATTTCTTCATATGGGCAAGTGCATGATGTGGTTAAATTTTTCTCCCAGTCAATGTGAATGGTGTACGGTTTTTGCTGTGTGCCTTGGCAGCGATATTCGGCATGGGTGTTGGTTTCAGAAACGAGCTCGGGGGCATATTCTGCGGCACGGCGTGTGATGGCGGTGGCGGCGTTTTGTTTGATGTAGGCGTGGATTTGTTGTTTGCTTAATTTCATGATTTTGAATATTTTTTAATTTTTTCAGGCTGCCTGAAAATCGCTGGTGGAAAGAAAATAGGCTGATTTTACCCCATATTTTCAGGCAGCCTTTCAGTACACGACAAAAATAACCGTAGGGTGCGCCGTGCGCACCAAAACCCACCACAATATTTAAATTATTCAGTAATTTGGTGCGCATGGCACCCCCTATATTTTTGTGATTGGAAAAATTGTCGTGTACTGTCAGGCAGTCTGAAAATTACAAATCCAATAAACGCTCCACACTCGGCGCATAATAATAACCGCCCGAAATCGCCCGAGTCAGCCTCGACAATAATAAATCCGTCAGCCCATCTTCCACATCACCAAACATATGTTTTAATTGCACTTCAATATTGTGCAGCCGCCCACAATACGCCGTAAACGCCAGCCCATGTACCCCCGAAACCATGCCAAATGGCAAACTGCGGCGCACAATTTTCAATTTCACCCCATCTTCACGCAAATTGGTTCGGGCGATGTGGGAGCATGGGTGGCGTTCTGTTTTCGGGAATTCTTCATTGCTGATTTTGTGGCGGGCGATGGCTTCTTCTTGCTCGGCGATGGAGTGCGCGTTCCATTTGGGTATATCATGTTGATAATGCTGCAAAACCACATAACTGCCACCCCATTCGTTTAGCGCGACTGCGGCAATATCATCGCCCTGCGGATTTTCCGTGCCGTCTACAAAACCGTCCAAACCGCGCTCTTCGTGGCGGCGGAAACCGTGCGTTTCATCGCGCACCACAATGCTGTCGCCAAATGCGTGTAACACGTCTTGCGCCAAAGAAAAATTGCTGTCATGGTTAAGTGATTGAATATGAATAAGTAAATCGTGTTGTGTGGCGGGGGCGTGGTGTGCGCCTGTGCCGTAGCTGGGGAAATTTTTTAATTCGGCGGCTTCGTGGCTGTGTTTCAGGCTGCCCCAAAAATCTGCGCCAAATGCAATGGTTAAACCAATGTTTTCATTGGGATAACGCGCTTGTGCCGCTTCACAAGCCGCGACTGCGTGTTTGCAGGCAGCCTGAATGCGATTTTTATCTATAATATCAGCGAGTAACCAAATGGCGGCTGTGGCGTGGTCGGGCAAAATGGCGGATTGTGGCGTATTCATATTAATTCCTTTTTCATTTTTAAATCAATTATTTGCTAAAATGGTTTGATTGATTCAGCTTGATATTGTATGTGATAAATCATCAAAGCGTATAGTTTACCTGTTTTTACAGGCAGCCTGAAGATTTTTTGCTTGCAAATTGGGCGAATTGTCGCTATTTTTCAGGCATTATCAATTCACTTATGCACGAAAGGTGGCTTATGCGATTTTTGGGGATTTTCTTTTTTATTGGTATGGTGATGGAATTTACCACTTTATTTTTGATGGTGAGCTGGTTGGGTGGTTTGGCGACTTTTGGCTTGATTGTGTTGGGTTTTTTGGCTGGGGCGGCGTTGTTACGTAATAATTTGGGCGTGGCGAAAGTGATGATGGCGGGGCAATTTTTGCGCGGTGGCGTGTCGTTTTACGACATGATGTTGCCGATTCGCATTCCTTTGGCGGGCGTGTTGTTGGCGGTGCCGACTGGGTTTATTTCCAGTTTGTTGGGTTTAATGCTGCTGATTCCGTTTAAGGGGAAACCGATTGCGCCCCAAAATCATCAGTTTAACCAAGATTTTCAACAAGCGGGTTTTCAGTATTCGCAAACGCGTTATTCGGGCAATCAGGACGATGTGATTGAAGGCGAATATACGGTGAAAAATCCATCTCATCAACAGAATAAACGCGTTGATGATGTGATTGAGCATATTAAATAATGATTTTTGTAACAAGGCAGCCTGAAAAGATTTTTCAGGCTGCCTTACTCATTGAGATGATTTGAATATGCTAAAATCCGCCCACCTATTTTATTCACAAGGAAAACACGATGGCTGGCAACACATTTGGACAAATTTTCACCGTAACGACTTTTGGCGAATCGCATGGCGTGGGCTTGGGCTGCATTATTGACGGCTGCCCACCCCATTTGCCGCTTTGCGAAGCCGATATTCAGGCGGATTTAGACCGCCGCAAACCCGGCACCAGTCGCCACGTTACCCAACGCCGCGAAGCCGACCAAGTGGAAATTTTGTCGGGCGTGTTTGAAGGCAAAACCACAGGCACGCCCATTGCGCTGCTCATTCGCAACACCGACCAGCGCAGCAAAGATTACGGCAACATCGCCCAACAATTCCGCCCTGGGCATGCCGACTACACCTACTGGCACAAATACGGCACACGCGATTATCGCGGCGGTGGCAGAAGTTCAGCGCGTGAAACGGCAGCGCGTGTGGCGGCTGGCGCGGTGGCAAAAAAATGGTTGCGAGAACAATTCGGCACGGAAATCGTGTGCTGGGTAACGCAAGTGGGCGAAAAAGAAATTACCTTTGAAAATGAAGATTTTATTTCGCAAAACCCATTTTTCGCCGCCAATCAATCGCAAATCGCCGAACTGGAAAATTACATGGACAGCGTTCGCAAATCGCTGGACAGCGTGGGCGCGAAATTGCACATTGAAGCGCGAAACGTGCCAGTCGGTTTGGGGGAACCCGTGTTTGACCGTTTGGACGCGGACATCGCCCACGCGCTGATGTCCATCAACGCGGTGAAAGCGGTGGAAATTGGCGATGGTTTTGATGTGGTGGCACAACGCGGCAGCGTTCACGGCGATGAACTCACGCCCACAGGATTTAAATCCAACCACGCAGGCGGCATTTTGGGTGGCATTTCCACAGGACAAACGATTACGGCAAATTTTGCGATTAAGCCAACCAGCTCCATTGCCACACCACGCGAAAGTATTGATATTTATGGTAATTCGGTGGAAATTGCCACGCATGGTCGCCACGACCCTTGTGTCGGTTTACGCGCCGCGCCGATTGCGGAGGCGATGTTGGCTTTGGTGCTGATTGACCATGCTTTGCGAAATCGGGCGCAAAATGCCGATGTGCGTGTGAATACGCCTGATATTGCACGTTTGGGTGGGGAATAAATTTCAGGCAGCCTGAATCATTTTCAGGCTGCCTGATTATTTTATATAGTGAATTCAATTTAAACCAGTACAGCGTTAGCTCCCTTATGTACTATGTGTACACGGCGGTCGCTGTCGCCTTGTCCTGATTTAAATTGAATCCACTATAAAATCAAATCATTAAAATTTCACAAAACGCGTTGGGTCAACGGGCGTACCGTTTTCGCGCAATTCAAAGTGCAGTTTCACGCCAGAACTGGAATCGCTGCTGCCCATGGTGGCGATTTGTTGCCCGCGTTTCACATGCTGACCTTCTTTGACCAATAAAGTTTCATTGTGTCCATAAGCAGTTAGGTAAGCCGTGTTGTGTTGCACAATAATCAAATTGCCATAACCACGCAAACCTGAACCGCTATACACCACTTGTCCATTTGCCGCCGCCGACACAGGTTGTCCGCGTGAACCGCTGATTTCTATGCCTTTGTTGGTGCCACCAAAATGGCGCACGATTTTGCCTGCGGTCGGTACTTGCCATGTAATGCCTGATACGGTTTGGCTGGCACCGCTCATGATGGGGTTGGTGCTGGTGGTGGTTTTGGTTGTGGTGGTTGTAGTTGTAGTGGTGGTTTTGGTAACGGTGCTGCCTGCGGGTTTCACGCGCAAAGTTTGTCCTAAATGAATGGCGTTGTCTGCGCCTATATTGTTCCATGCGCGTAAATCTGCTTGGTCAATGCCGTAGCGTTTGGAAATGTTAAACACCGTGTCGCCCGCTTGCACGGTATGCACGCTGGCGGATTTGTCCACAGGCGAATAATTGCCGACATAGGGTTGGCGTGGGGTGCTGGCGGTGTTGTTGCTGGGTTGGGTTGGGGTGTTTACATACGCAGGGTTATCTACGCTGGGTTGTGTGCTTGGCGCGGTTTGGGTGGCTGTGCTGGTGTTGGGGTCGTATTGGGGTGCGCCGTAGGGGTTACTGTCGGTGCTGGGTGGGGTTTGAGTGATGCTGTGGTCAATTGTGGGGGTGTACACATCGGTGCCTGATACGACTGGGGCGGGATTTTGTTGTGTTGCACACGCGCTCAAAGTCAATGCGGCGCAAATGACCAATAATTTATGTTGATGCGGAAACATGGTTATTTTTCTTTCTTTCAAATTGGAGAATGGATTACGCTGCTATCATAATCAAAAGTGGTTTTTTTCTCAAGTTAGCGGTATCAGTAGGGTGGGGTGTTTTCAGGCTGCCTGAAACACACCATTATTTGATTTTATTTGATTTGGGAAATTTTGATACGCGTATTATTTTGATTATCGTGTCAATTTAATTTATTTTTAGATAAACCACAATCCGCTTCCATCAAGCCATTTCCCCCATTTTTCAGGCAGCCTGAACACCAAAAAGTACATAAAAACCATTTAATTATTACAATATATCCCTTATACTTCACGTTTTTCACACGCTAGACGATTATGTTTAAAAAACTATTAAAAATTTTGCTGGGTTTTACTTTACCCTTTGTGTTGTTTGGTGGCGTATTTGCAACAATTTTGCTGATGCAAAAAGACATTCCCCAAGATTACCGCTTACGCGTGGAAAAAGGGCAAGGTTTAGCGGCGGTGGCAGCACAATTGGCAAATGATAATGTGGTGTACAGCAAATTAGCCATGCAATTAGCAGGGAAAATTAATGGCTTGGATAAAGAATTGCGTGCAGGCAGCTATAAAATTCCCACCAAAATGTCCACTTGGGAATTGGTGGAATATTTGAAAAACAAACGTCAACGTCCAGACGCAACCACCATACGCATTATTGAAGGCATGCGCTTTAAAGATATGCGTAAAATCATCAATGAAAACCCAGATTTACAACACGATACCGCCGATTGGTCAGACGAAAAATTATTGGCAGAAATTGACCCAGACGCGCCATCTCAATACCCAGAAGGTCTGTTTTTCCCCGACAGCTATGAAACCGACCAAGGCAGTAGTGATTTACAAGTCTATCGCGCTGCTTATAAAATTATGCAGCAACATTTAAACGAAGTATGGGAAAATCGCGATAAAACATTGCCTTATAAAAATCCATACGAATTGTTGATTATGGCGAGCATTGTGGAAAAAGAAACGGGACACCCCGATGACCGCCGCAATGTGGCTTCCGTATTCCGCAATCGTTTGGAAATTGGCATGCGTTTGCAAACCGACCCAACTGTGATTTACGGCATGGGCGACATGTATAATGGCAATATTCGCCGCAAAGATTTGGAAACAGATACGCCGTATAATACCTATACTCGTGCAGGTTTAACGCCTACCCCAATTGCCCTACCCAGCCGTGCGGCATTGGAAGCGGCGGCGCATCCACATGAATCCAAATATTTGTATTTTGTCGCTAAATTAGATGGTACCAACCGCAGCTATTTCAGCACATCGCTGGAAGAACACAATAATGCAGTACGCAAATATATTTTGAAAAAATAATTTCCAAAGGAACAAATTATGTTACACCCAGAACAAGTCAAACAAATGATTGAAAACGTGATTCCCTGCGAATTTGTGGCGGTGGAAGGTGATGGTCATCACTTTTTTGCCCACATTGTGTCCAGCGAATTTGAAGGCAAAATGCGTTTGGCGCGTCATCGTTTGATTAAAGATGGTTTGGCGGCGCAATTGGCGAGCAATGAATTGCACGCTTTGTCTATTCAAACCGCCGCCACGCCTGCGGAGTGGGCAGCAAAACAGGCAGCGTAATGCTTTTCAGGCTGCCTTACAATACACGACAAAAATAATCGTAGGGTGCGCTGTGCTCACCAATATGATTGAATAATTTAAAGATTTCGGTAAATTTGGTGCGCATGGCGCACCCTACATTTTCTGCCTGAATATGTGATTTATGTTCAGGCAGCCTGAAACCCGATTTATCCCATAATGACCCAGCCAAAGGCAATCTGAAAAATGGATTTTCAAAAAATCATTCAAAAAAATATCAGTAAAATTAAGCAAATAAATAAACAATCTGTAATCAATTTCGTCCTAAAAATGGCGATTGGCGTGATGACACTGGTGTTTGTGTATTTATTGGTGGCTTTGACATTGGGGATAATGGAAGTCCACGCCGACCGCAATGATAAGCAGGGCGAAGTGAGCATTTATTTGGTCAGCAATGGCGTGCATACCGATATTGTTATGCCCATGCAAACGGTGGTTTATGATTGGAATCAGGTGGTTAGCCCGCTACAAACACGCGCTGGACGTTCCGCGCAATATGTGGGCATGGGCTGGGGCGACCGTGGTTTTTATCTGGAAAGCCCAACTTGGGCAGATTTGCGCCCCGACACGGCGTTTCGGGCGATTAGTGGCATGGGCGGTTCTGCCATGCACGTTACGTTTTATGAACGTGCGCCGCAGGAACATGTGGACAGCATTCGCATTCAATTAACCGCTGCGGAATATGAACGGCTGATTAACGATATTTTGCCCAGCTTCAAATTCAATCCGCAAACACAGCAACCGATTCAAATTCCCAACGCTTTTTATCACGACAGCGATGTGTTTTACGAGGCCACAGGCACTTACCATCTGTTTAACACTTGCAATACGTGGACAAACAGTAAATTGAAAAAAAGCGGCTTAAAAGCGGTGGTGTGGACACCGTTTGCCAGCAGCCTGATGAATGCGTATCGGCATTAACGATTTAAAAATAATGGTGGGCGTTGATTTGCCCACCGATTTTTTTATTTTTTTTTCAGGCTGCCTGAAAATTTGATTAACCCATTGATTAAAAAAATAATTAATATGAATCATTCACTCAACCAAGCCATTCATTTAAGCCAGCCCATTACGGGCAGTTTTTTCCATGCCAACTGGTCTGCGCCCAGCCACGTCAAAACGCTCATCACCACGCGCAACGGCGGCGTGAGCGAAGGCGTGTACCGCAGCCTAAATGTGGGCGCACATGTGGGCGACAACCCCGACCATGTTGCCCAAAACCGCGCTTTGGTGCAACAGCAAGTCGCCGTTCCACTTGCCTATTTAAACCAAATTCACAGCGCAGATGTGGTGCAGGCTGCCACCAGCGTTCACGCTCCCTTAAACGCGGACGCTTCATGGGATAACACAGGCACGGTGGCGTGTGCGGTGATGACGGCGGATTGTTTGCCTGTGCTGTTTTGCGACCGTGCGGGTACGGTGGTGGCGGCGGCGCATGCGGGTTGGCGCGGCTTGGCGGGCGGCGTGTTGCAAAACACGGTGGCGGCGATGGGCGTAGAACCGATTGAAATCATGGCGTATTTTGCCCCTGCGATTGGCGCGGAAGCCTTTGAAGTGGGGCAAGATGTGTTTGACGCGTTTGTGGCGGATTTGCCGTCCGCAGAACGCGCGTTTCAGGCGATTGGTGGCGGTAAGTATTTGGCGGATATTTATTTATTGGCAAAACTGATTTTGCAACGCGAAGGCGTTACGCAAATTTTTGGCGGTGAGCATTGTACGGTGTTGGAGCGCAATACGTTTTTCTCGTATCGCCGCGATGGGCAAACGGGGCGTATGGTAAGCGCGATTTGGTTAGAAAAATAATTTTTTAAAATCAATGGAATGATTTTCAGGCTGCCTGTAAGCTATCCCCTCCCCCGTTGTGGACGGGGGAGGGGACAGATGGTTGATAAACTTAAAAATGGTTGTGGTATTTTCAGGCAGCCTGAAAGATAATTTCTACTAAAATATTATTTTTTATGAATAAAATCATTATTGTAATGACAATGTATTTGCTGGCAGGCTGCCACAGTTTGCCAAGTTTAGACACGCGCCGCCCCAGCATTTACATTCCCACTTACACCAGCCCCAGTTTGGAAACCGCGCTGCAATTGCCCGCCCAAAGCGACAGTCCGCCCAATGCCTATATTCACGTTTTGGACAATGCACATGACGCGTATGCGGCGCGCGCGGCGTTGGCGGCGAATGCGGCGGTGTCGCTGGACGTGCGCTATTATATTTGGCGCAACGATGTTTCAGGCAGCCTGCTCACGCGCGAATTGTGGCAAGCGGCGGAGCGTGGTGTGCGCGTGCGTTTATTATTAGACGATAATAATACGCGTGGACTTGACCCGATTTTAACCATTTTAAATCAACACCCTAATATAGAAGTACGCTTGTTTAACCCCTTTTTAAATCGCCAATGGCGGGCTTTGGGGTATTTGGCGGATTTTCCGCGTGTGAATCGCCGCATGCACAACAAATCGTTTACCGCCGACAATCGCGCCACCATCATTGGTGGGCGCAATGTGGGCGATGAATATTTCAGCCACCACGCTGATACCGCGTTTTCCGATATGGACGTGTTGCTTTCAGGCAGCATGGTTACGGAAGTGTCGGCGGATTTTGACCGTTATTGGCGCAGTCAATCTGCTTATCCAATTGATTTAATTGTTAAAAAAGTAAAATCAAAAAAATTAGCCCAAGCCCAGCACCAGCTCACCGCGCCACTCACTCCCGACCAGCAATATTATTTAAACGATGTGGCGCAAAGTCCATTTTATCGCGCCCAAGTTTCAGGCAGCCTGAAACACATTCCCGCGCAAACCGAGCTAATTAGCGATGACCCCGCCAAAGCATTGGATAAACAAATTATTAAACCCAATATTATCAATCAATTAGATGAAGCCCTGAAACAGCCGCAACAGGAGTTATACATTGTCAGCCCCTATTTTGTGCCAACCAAAACAGGCGTGGCATGGTTTAAGCAATTGCGCGAACAGGGGGTGGGCATTACCGTGTTTACCAATTCGCTGAAGGCGACCGATGTGTCGGCGGTGCATTCGGGCTATTTGCGTTACCGTAAACCGCTTTTGCAATCGGGGGTGCAACTGTATGAATTTAAAGCAGAACAAGCCGTTCCAAAACAAACCGACAAGGGTTTAACGGGCAGCTCCACCACCAGTTTACACGCCAAAACTTTTGTGGTGGACAAGCAGCGCGTGTATGTGGGCTCGCTGAATTTGGACCCGCGCTCGGTTGGTTTGAACACGGAAATGGGCGTGGTGATTCACAACGCAAAACTGGCGACCGAAATGCAAAACCAGCTTCAGCGCGAAACCCAACAAACCGCGTATCAAGTTTCCCTAAATCCAAACAAACAGATAGTGTGGCACGACCCAGAAAATCAAACCGCCAGCACCCGCGAACCCGAAGCAGGTTTTTGGAAACGCACGATTAGCAAAATTTTGTCGGTGTTGCCGATTGAGCGATTGTTATAATCGGGATTGGGTTTTCAGGCTGCCTGAAAATAGGAGACATAATCATGTAGGGTGCGTATTACGCACCAAATTCTGTTTAAATTGAATGATTTGGTACGTGGTACGCACCCTACATTTTTTGGCATGGGAAAAATGGTTGGGTGGTATAAGGCAGTCTGAAAATAGTTCGGCATATTATTTTATTCAAATAATTAAATTTAAATAGAAACAATATTTTATGAATACAGAAGCACAAAAAAAATTCGCCCCGATTGGATTAACCATTGGTTGCATTGTTTTTGGTTTGGGCAGTGTGATTGTGGCGCATTTACCGATTGGGGCATACGCGATTGCTTTTTGGCGGCTGGCGGTGGCGGCGGTGATTTTTGCCTTTCTCGCGCGCTGGTTCGCGCAAAAATTCCCTGAAAATACCCACGCCAAACGCTACGCATGGTGGGCGGGGGCGTTTTTGGGGCTGGATTTGGCGTTGTGGCACGAAAGCATTTACGCCGTAGGACCGGGTATTTCTACCGTATTGAATTGTTTGCAAATTTTTTGGCTGACGATGATAGGCGTGATTTGGTTCAAAGAAAAATTATCCAAATTGCAAATATTCAGTTTAATCATGGCGTTAACAGGGATTGTGTTGATTGGCAGCCCCGAATTTGGGCATAATCAAAATGCGATGTGGGGCTTTGTATCGGGGATTTTGTCGGGGTTGATGTTGTCGCTGTCTATGGTTTTTGTGCGTAAAACGCAGCAAGCCGCGCCCACGCCGATTTTTCCCTTGATGTTTCGGATTAGTTTGGGGGGCATGGCGATTTTGATTTTGCCAACTTTATTATTGAATGATAACAATATGTTGCCTACTACATGGTCGCAAATTGGCTGGATTTTGGTGTATGGCGCGGTGATGCAATGTTTTGCGTGGGGCATGATTGCTTATTCTATCCCATTGTTATCATTAAGTTTATCTGGATTATTATTATTAACCGAACCCGTTGCCGCGCTGATGATTGATTTTGCTTTTTTGGATAAGGAAATCAATGGATTGCAATGGTTTGGTGCGGTGCTGACCATGGTCGCCATTTATTTAGGCAGCCTGAAAAGCAAAAACACACATTAATTAAGGAAAAAAGATGAATAAAACCATTTATTTAGCAGGTGGCTGCTTTTGGGGTGTGGAAGCGTATTTTCAACGCATTCGCGGCGTGGTGGCGACACGCGTGGGCTACGCCAACGGCAAAACAGAAAATCCAACTTACGAAGATGTTTGCCGCCGCCACACGGGACACGCGGAAACGGTGGAAATTGTTTACGATGATAATTTGTTGAATTTGCAAACATTATTGCAGTATTTTTTCCGCATCATCAACCCAACTTCGCTGAATCAGCAGGGCAATGATGTGGGTGAACAATATCGCACAGGCGTGTATTATCTTGATTCGGCTGATGAAAAAATCATCGCCGCCGCACTTGCCGCCGAGCAGCGCAAATACCCCCAGCCGATTGTGGTGGAAAATTTGCCTTTGCAACGCTTTGATTCGGCAGAAGAATATCATCAAGATTATTTGCATAAAAATCCCAATGGCTATTGCCATATTGATGTGCGATTGGCGGATTTTCCCGTTTATGCTGCCGAATTTGTCAAGCCCAGCGATGAAATATTGCGCCAAACCCTGACTGATGAGCAATATTATGTTACGCAACAAAATGGCACGGAACGCCCGTTTAGCCATGAATATGACCATTTGTTTGCGCGTGGTTTGTATGTGGACATTGTGAGTGGCGAACCTTTGTTTTCTTCGCGCGATAAATTTGATTCGGGCTGTGGTTGGGCGAGTTTCAGCCAGCCTGTTTCGCCTGATTCTTTGGTACAACAGCTTGATTTGTCGCACAATATGCGCCGTGTGGAAGTGCGAAGCGGCGCGGCAGATTCGCATTTGGGACACGTTTTTCCCGATGGGCTGCCTGAACGCGGCGGCTTGCGCTATTGTATTAATGGCGCGAGTTTGCGTTTTGTGCCGTATGATGAGATGGCGGCGCAGGGTTATGCGGATTGGTTGGATTTTGTTTAATTGATTTTCAGGCAGCCTTTCGGTATCGGACAAATTGTTGAGGCTGCCTGAACTCTGTCCCCTCCTCGTTTGGGACGGGGGAGGGGACAGGTTTGTGGTCATTTCAAAAAAATTGTTGTATAACGGTAAGGCAGCCTGAAACCATGAATCTACACCAAATCATTGAAAAACATTGGCAAAATCCACAACCTATTTTGCGAATTTGCTTGTCGCCCTTATCCAAAATATTCGCCAAAATTGCCGCCAAACGCCGTGCCGACTTCCTTTCAGGCAGCCTGAACGCGCAAAAATTGCCCATTCCTGTGGTGGTGGTGGGCAATATTCATGTGGGCGGCACGGGCAAAACGCCGATTACCGCCGCGCTCGTGTCCGCGCTGCAAACGCGTGGCGTGAAAGTGGGCGTGATCAGTCGCGGATACGGCAGAAAATCGCGTGAAATCCACGTCTTACACGCACACAGCACCGCCGAACAAGCAGGCGATGAACCCTTAATGCTGTTCCGCCAAACGGGTGCGCCGACCGCCGTAGGCGCAGACCGTTACGCGGCAGGCATGGCATTATTGGCACAATGTCCTGATTTACAAATGATTATTTCAGACGATGGTTTGCAACATTATCGTTTGGCGCGAGATGTGGAAATTTGCGTTTTCCCTGCGGCAGACGTGGGGCGTGTGGATTTAGACGTTTTGCCCAATGGCGCGTTACGCGAATCGGTGGCGCGTTTGCAAGATGTTGATTTTGTGATTATTAGCAATGCGACTGCGGCGCAAGTTGCCCAATTCGCCCAAGATTTCAGGCTGCCTGAAACAAAATTATTTGCCAGCGAAACTTTGACGGCTGAACCTTATCGTTTGGCAAATCCCGATGAAAAACTGCTTTCAGGCAGCCTGAAAACGGGGGCGGCGTGCGTGGCGGTGGCGGGGATTGCGCGTCCGCAGCGTTTTTTTAATGCTTTGAATAATATGGGATTTTATTTATCGCAAACCATTGTGTTGCCCGACCATGCCGCCATAAATGTGGACGATTTGCCCCATGCCGATTATGTGTTTATCACAGAAAAAGATGCGGTAAAATTGTCGGGGCAAGTACTTGATAATGTGTGGGTTTTGCCGATTCGGGCGCGGATTGAGCCTGATTTGGCAAATGTGATGATTGGGAAATTGGGTGGGAGAATATAGTCGTAGAAATGAAAATGCAGTACAAGGCGACAACGCCCGCCGTGTACGAATAGTACATAAGGGCGTTGGCAACGCCGTACTGCTTTTTCAGTTCTGCGACTATAGAATTGTAGGGTGCGTACCACGCACCAATTTATTCGAATAATTTGGTATTTTGGTGCGTAATACACACCCTACATGAATATTGTTGTGTACCGAAAGGCAGCCTGAAAAAAATCGCGTAAACCAAACCATTATTTATACGATAATGGATTATTTTATTTAGGGAATTGCCATTACATCGCCCGAAATGGGGTGGCGCATAATGCTCATATTCACGCTGTAAATATCGCGCAACACTTCTGTGGTCATAATCTCGTCAGGCGTACCTGATTTCAGCACGCGCCCACCGTGTAGTGCCAACAATTCATCGCAATATCGCGCCGCCAAATTAATATCATGAATCACAATAATCACGCCTAAATTCAATTGTCTAGATAATGATTTTACCAATTCCATCACTTCCAATTGATGAGCAATATCCAATGCAGCAAGCGGCTCGTCCAGCAATAAAAAACGGCTCTGTTGCGCCAAACACATCGCCAGCCACACGCGTGAACGCTCACCACCCGACAAATTGTCCACAAATTTATGACGGAATTTTTCGGTGTGGGTTAATTCAAAAGCGCGTTTACAGGCGGCGCGGTCTTCGGCGGTTTCGCGACCTGTTAAACCTGTCCATGCGTATCGCCCCATTTTGACCAATTCTTCGGCGGTCAAGCTGGCGGCGGCAGGCAAATGTTGCGGCAAATAGGCAAGTTGTTTGGCATAATCGCGGCTGGAATATTCATCTAATGCTTTGTTATCCAATAAAATTTCTCCAGAAGTGGGGCGATGTTGGCGCACCAGCATTTTGAGTAAAGTGGATTTACCCGAACCGTTGTGTCCGATTAAGCCATAAACTTTTTGCGGTGAAAATTGCACATGAATATCGTGCAGCAACACGCGTTCTGGCACGGAAAAGTGTACATGATTGAGTTGAAACATGGTTTCAGGCTGCCTGAAAAATGGAAAGGTTTGAATTGTAAATGATTTGATTAAAAAATAAAAATATGGATTTCAGGCAGCCTGAAAAATCGGGTATCATCTTATTTTTTGCCCAACCAAAATGTTAAACGCCCAATTGCTTGCCGACAAAATCCCCGATTTAAATTTTCAAAATATGCTGAACCAATTTGCCGCCCAGTTTTCCGCCGCAGAATTGGGTTTACTGCATGAAATATTAGAAAAATTTGATTTTGACGTATTGCAAGCACAAGCTCTGGCGCAAGCCGTTATGCAACAAAGCCGCTTTGACCCCAACGCCAACCACATCACAGACGAATTCGCCGACCCCGATGAAGAAACCACGTCTATTTGCCAACATTGTCTGAATCCGCCCGTGCCGCCGTTGCGCGATTATTATATGTGGCGCGACAAATCTTTTCAGGCAGCCTGAAATGAAAGTTTGCCTACGGCGTGCGCTCTATCGCCGCGCGGCGACTTACTTTTTGGAAAAGTAAGCCAAACAATCATAAAATTAAAAATTCCATGAAAATTAAGTGTTTGTGTAGGGTGGGTGCTTGCACCCACGTGTTTTCAGGCTGCCTGAACATTTGGGGAAAATGGCTAATCGTGGGCTGTGCAGCGTGGTACGCGGCGCAACGCGTGTTCAACGCAATAGTAATGGCAGCCTGAAATCGTATTTTTTATCTAATTAAATAAAGTGAATAAAATGAATAAAGTACAACTCAAAATCATCAATCCAGCCATTCAAGATTATCTGCCCACTTACGCCACCACAGGCTCGGCAGGGCTGGATTTACGTGCCTGTATCGCCGAACCCATCACTTTGGCGGCGGGCGAAACGCGCCTGATTCCAACAGGCATTGCCATTTTTTTGGATAATCCGAATTTGGCGGCGATGTTGTTGCCGCGTTCAGGTTTGGGGCATAAACATGGGATTGTTTTGGGCAATTTGGTGGGCTTGATTGACTCGGATTATCAAGGTGAACTGATGGTGTCTTTGTGGAATCGCAGCGAAAATGAATTTACCATTCAACCATTTGAACGCGTGGCGCAGATGGTGATTGTGCCTGTGGTGCAAGCAGATTTTGAATTGGTGAATGAATTTGTCGCCACCGAGCGCGGTGTGGGCGGATTTGGCAGCACAGGGCGCGAATAAAAACTTTCAGGCAGCCTGAAAGTACACGACAAAAATCACAGTAGGGTACGCCGTGTGCACCAAGTTTGCCACAATATTTCAATTATTCCAGCCATCTTGGTGCGCACGGCGCACCCTACAGAATTCGTGATTGCAAAATTATCCTGCACCCAAAAGGCAGCCTGAAACCCAAAATGTGCCGAAAAATGTTAGTTTTAAACGCGAAAACACACTATGCAAGATTATTCTGATTACACCGACCCCGATGTAGAAGCCATCGCCCGCCCGCCTTATTCTCTGGAAGCCGAACAATCCGTGTTGGGCGGCTTGATTTTGGACAATACCGCGTGGGACAGCATTGCCGATGTCTTGTCCGACCACGATTTTTATCGCCCCGACCACAAACTCATTTTCCGCGCCATCAGCCGCCTAATGAACGAAGGTCGCCCCACCGACATCGTTACCCTGCAAGAACAATTGCAACGCTATGATGAACTAGAAAGCGCAGGCGGCTTCAGCTATTTGGTTACTTTGGCGCAAAACACGCCGTCTGCTGCCAATATTCGCCGCTATGCCGAAATTGTGCGCGAACGCTCCGTTATTCGCCAACTTGCCGAAGTTGGAACGGAAATTGCTAGAAGTGCATACAATCCGCAAGGAAAAAGTGCAGAAAGATTATTAGACGAAGCCGAAAACAAAGTTTTCCAAATCGCCGAAAGCACCACCAAAGCCAAACAAGGCTTTCTGGAAATGCCTGAATTATTGAAACAAAATATTGAACGCATTGATATGCTTTACTCGCGCGATAATCCCGATGAAGTAACGGGTGTGTCCACAGGTTTTGTGGATTTAGACCGCTTGACTTCGGGTTTACAAGCGGGCGATTTGATTATTGTGGCGGGTCGTCCATCTATGGGTAAAACCGCGTTTGCGGTGAATATTGCCGAAAATGTGGCGTTGCAAAGCAAGCAGCCTGTGGCGATTTTCTCTATGGAAATGGGCGGTTCACAATTGGCTTTGCGTATGATTAGCTCTATTGGGCGACTTGACCAGCATTTACTGAAAACAGGCAGGTTGGAAGACGAACATTGGGAGCGACTAAACGAAGCCGTTGCCAATTTATCCGATGCACCGATTTTTATTGACGAAACCGCAGGTTTGACCGCGTTGGAGCTACGCGCTCGTTCGCGGCGATTGGCGCGGCGGTTTGATGGTAAATTGGGTTTGATTGTGATTGATTATTTGCAATTGATGTCAGGCTCGGGGCGCAGCGATAATCGTGCGGCTGAATTGGGCGAAATTTCACGTTCACTCAAGGCTTTAGCCAAAGAATTGCAAGTGCCTGTGATTGCCCTATCCCAATTATCGCGCACGGTGGAGTCGCGTACCGATAAACGCCCGATGATGTCCGATTTGCGCGAATCTGGCGCGATTGAGCAAGACGCGGATTTGATTATGTTTATGTTCCGCGATGAGTATTACACCAAAGAAGCCAGTCAATTCAAAGGTTTGGCAGAATGTATTATTGGTAAGCACCGTAATGGTCCAACAGGACGCGTGTTTTTGACCTTTTTGGGACACTTTACCCGTTTTGAAAATGCGGCGTATATTCCCGAACATGTGGTGCAAGATGATTAAGTTTTCAGGCTGCCTGAAAACGTGTAGCGTAACGATTGCCCTACAAATTCATTGATTTAGGCTGAATAGACTTATCAGGCAGCCTGAAAGCCTGATAAAATATTCATTGTTTTAACTTTAATATTTCACAACTTTAAATTTCACAATGTGCATATTTTGCGCCATAAGCTGCCGTATGCTGGAAATGATTGTATTCAAGAGGATTTTTGTATGAAAAAACACACATCAGGTTTCACGCTGGTTGAACTCATGGTAACCATAGCGGTGATAGCGATTATGGCGGCAATTGCGTTTCCAAGTATGCGTGATTTTGTGGCAAGCGCGCGCATTGCCAATCGTGCTGAGCAAATTGGCAATTTATTCCGTTTTGCCAAATCGGAAGCGGTGCGTTTGGGTAAACCTGTGATTATTTGCGGCACACAGATTCGTGATGATGGTCGTTCATTGGGTGTGTGCGATGATAAACAATTAAATAGCGGTTTGATGGCGTATGCAGACAATAATCGCAATGGTGTGTTTGATGCGGGTACAGACTCTGAATTGCGCACCATCACCATCAATGCAGGCAGCAAAAATAATCTGAAGCTGGGTACGGCAAATTATCAAATGGCATTAAATGGTGCGATTACGCCGATTATGCCCGCTGCGCCTGAATTTATTTTTATGTCATCGGGCGCATTCGGCACTAAACCAAATACAGGCGATTTAACAGGTTTGCAAGTGCAAAATCGTTTTGTAACATTCCAGTTGTATGATAATGTGAAATACAGTAAAGCTCGTAATTTCATAGGACGAGTGGTGTATATTAGCCCAACAGGGATTGTTAATACTTGCTATGACCAAGCAACACGCCCAACTAAACCCAGCACCGATAGTTCAAAAAATACCATTATTGCCGCCGTGTGCAATTTGCCAACCAACTGATAAACCAAATTCAGGAGTATATGTATGACAAATTTACAAAATAAGCAGATGGGTTCTACTTTGGTAGAAGTGATAGTTTCTGTGTTTTTACTGACGTTTGGTGTGTTGGGTTTGATGGCGGCGCAATTGCGTTCGGTGGCAAGTCTATCGGAAGCGGAAAACCGTAATGCGGTGGCGTTGGCAGCGGAAAATTTGGCGGACGGTATGCAGATGAATCCATCGGTGCAGCGTTTGGTGACCACCAATGGTTTGAATATTGTGCGCCGTTATCCTGATTATATTCGTGGCGTAACCAAAGTAAACCCATTGGATGCGGCGGCGAATAAATTGCCTACACCATTAACAGGAGCAAGCAGTTGGACAGCCGATTCAGGCAGTAGAGATGCCATTACCAAAGCACAAGTTGCCGAAAATCAGCTCCGTATTTTTGAACAAGGTTTGACACAATTGCCTAATACGGTGGACATTCAGTATGCAATTTGTTTGGACAATGCTTCGGGTGAGCCGACTTATAATAACGGTACAATGAACCCCAATTGTCGTCCGTCTAATACGGGTAATGATAGAACGGTGATTAAAGTACTGTGGGTGGTGCGTGGCGACAATGCGACTTCTGCTCCTGTGGTGTTTACTTATCAGTTACACGTTTCACAATAATGCAAAAATGACTGTTTCAGGCTGCCTTTATTTTCAGGCTGCCTGAAAAAATCAACCCAGTTTCTAAAGGATAATTGAATGAATTACCCCATGCGTGGGCAAACCATTAAAGGTTTTACCCTGATTGAATTTTTGGTTGCCAGTATTCTTGCCATGATTGTGATTGTGGCGGCAGGCAGCACTTATTTTATGACCCGCAAATTAAGCGATGAAGCGCAAAAGCGTTTAACCATTCAGCAAAATTTGCGTAATGCAACCACCCAAATTATGCGTGATGCGCGTATGGCGGGTTCGTTTGGTTGCTACAACACCAGCAGCACGATTAAAGACAAAAATGCCCCCATTACCAATACAGGTTTGAAATTGGTTGCACCTGAAGGCAATGATACTGAAGGCGGTGTATTGAAATTGGAAGCGGTAGATAATGCGATGGGTGTGCGTTGGGGTAAAGTGGGCAAACAAGATGCCTTGATTTTTATCTATGGCTTGGGTGAAACACCTGTTACGCAAACGCAAGGTCTAACTGCTGCAGCAAATAATGATTTACAACAATTGACTTTGGGTGTGAGCAATGACAATGAAAAAGCGACCGACCCATTGCGCCAAGCTTTAGCCAATAGGGGCAATATTGTGGTGAGTAGCTGTCGCACAGCGATTGCCTTGAATATGGGTAATGCCATTAATAACGATGATACCCTTAATTTTAATACCCATTTGCAAGCCCAGCCATTTACTTTGGCAGACGCTGGCGAATTGGCGGTCAGTCAATTGTATGCTGCTGCTTATGTGCATAATCCAGCCACAAAACAATTAATGCGTGTGGACATCGGCAGTAATGGCAGATGGCAAAGTCCACAATTGGTGGCAGAAGGTATTAACAGCATGAGTGTGTCTTATGCTTATGCAGATAATTGTCCAATAGACAGTTTGAGTACAGATAAAGGTGTGGTGGCGGAAACCTTTACCTTTACGAAAACATTAGCCACCACTGCCAAGAAAAATGCATTGCCCGCTATGGTGCAAGTGTATTTGAATTATGATGTGGATACAGAGGCTACGGTAGATCCAGCGACCAATCAAGCAAAGAAATTAACGGCTGACTACATCATCAATGCAACTGTGCGTGGTGGTAATGTTTGTGGTAACCGCACACCTGTACCAAGTTAATCGGAGAATTTGAATGAAATCCAAACAACAACAAAGCGGTTTTTCGCTGTTTATGGTGATGATTATTATGCTGGTGATTGCCCTTTTGGTGGTGGTAACCAGCCAGTCATCATCTACGGAAATGCGCATTAGTACGAATGATGCTGACCGTAAATTTGCCATGTCTTTGGCAGAAAATGGTTTGCGTGAAGCGGAAAATGTGATTGGCTTATTCCCTGAAGCAATTAGGGCAAACAACAGAACATTTACGTTTACTGTGGATTGTAATAATGGTTTGTGTACGCCTGCGGAAGACGCGCAAATTTTGCCTGGTACTGTAGGTTACGAAATTCAGACAGCAGGTTCGAATCGTGGAACTGTGGCGTGGAAGCGTACCTTTAATAATCAATCGGTATTTGATGCGAGAGGTCGTGCAGGTTCGAGCGGTGCATATAGAGATAATATTCGCTATATTATTGAATTTTTAGGTGAACGCCAAAGTCCTCCTAAAGTAGAACGCCATTTCCGTGTAACAGTTCGTGCCAAAGGACAGAATGAAAATACGGTGGTGATATTGCAAAGCCATGTGGAAATGACGAATTAATTGAAGGAAATTCAGATGAAAAAAATGCAAGGTTTCACTTTGGTTGAAATGATGATTACGGTGGCGATTATTGCAATTTTGGCAGCAATTGCTTTGCCAGCGTATAACGATTACATTGAAAAAGGGGAATTGGCAGACGCAAAACAAGCAGCAGTGGCAATGTATCAGGAAGTTGAAACGGCAAAAATTCAGCGTCCGCGTGCGTTTACCAATGCTGATGCATACCAAAAAGAATTAAAAAAGGTTACTGGTAAAGTTTCACCACGAATTGGTAAATTGTATAGTTTTACACCTTCAATTGTGAATGATAAAACTACCCAAGTACCCATTGGTTTCACGTTGGATATTCAACCACTTAAAAAGGGTAAAAAATATTTTATTACTTCTGAAATGGGTGGTAAATTCAAGCGTTGTAAGGTGAAACAAAAATCATCATGTGAAGATTTTTAATTTTATGTAATTCAATCGGCAGGCAAGTGAATGAGTATTCATTTGTCTGTTTTTATTTTCAGGCAGCCTGAAAGGATAGATTATGCCTATTTGGTTTTATTATGCGTTGGCTTCGGCGGTGTTTGCGGCATTGACGGCGATTTTTGCAAAAGTGGGTTTGCAGGGGATAAATTCGGATTTTGCGACTTTTATTCGTACGATTGTGATTATTTTGGCGTTGGCGGCGTTTTTGTCGTACACGAAAAAATGGCAGCCTTTGCACAGTTTGAGTATGAAAAATTGGGTGTTTTTGGTGTTGTCAGGTTTGGCGACGGGGGCTTCTTGGTTGATGTATTTTAAGGCGTTGCAATTGGGCGACGCGTCTCAAGTTGCGCCGATTGATAAGTTGAGTTTGGTTTTGGTAACTTTGTTTGCGGTGGTGTTTTTGGGGGAGCGTCCGAGTGGGCAGGATTGGTTGGGGATAGGTTTGGTGGCGGCTGGTGTGTTGGTGTTGGCATTTAAGCGTTGATTTTTGGCAACTTATTTTCAGGCTGCCTGAAAATAAGGGGCGATTTATTGTATAATTTCTATTTTAATTCATAAAACATAAGGATTTTACGCATGAAAACACCTTTTTCTAAACCTATTTTGGCGGCGGCGGTGGCTGCTTTATTTGGTTCGCCTAGTGTTTGGGCGGCTGACCCACAAATTACCCGTAATTGTACTGGCACCGATACCACCACTTGCCATTTTACCTACAACAAAGTCAATAACGTGGAACAATGGCGGCATTATCAAAATTATTTTGACGCATTTCATAATGATGCACCATTGCAATCTGAAAATTTGGCAAGCAACAATTTGAAAGTGGTGGTTTCGGGCAATTTAAAAAATAAAACCACCAACAGTATTGGCATCAAATTACCATCTTCTCCATCTTCCATAATTGATAAAAATAATGATGATATTGTTTCCATTAACGGCAATTGGTACGGGAGATTATCAACAGAAGAAGTGTCAGAATTGGAAGTGTTGCCCAATACTGTTGCGACATTATCCATGCAGCCTGAAGACAGTACGGTTATTCATGTTGCTGGCAACACAACTGCAAACATTCACAAAAATGCGCGTTTAATCGTCAATCCCAGCTATGCCGAAGTCAATCAAGTGGACATGACGCAATATGGTGAATATGAAAAAGACGATTATCAAGCAGGCTCTGCAATTGAAGCCTATGGCGAAAAAGCCAAAGTCAACACATCTGCCGATATTGAATTAACAGGAAAAAATGCGACTGGTGTACGCACATACGATAATGCCACCGTAAACATGAGCAATCACAGCATTCAACTGAATGGCGATTGGACATCTGGTTTTGACACTTTGAACAAAGGCAAAATCACCACAGACAATGTGAAAATTTTAGGTAGTGGGGAAGAAGCCTTTGCTTTTATCGGCAACAATATTCATGTGAATAACTCAACGGTGGATTTAGCAGGTAAATCATCATTTGTTACCAACAACATCGGTGGCGATGAAACCATCATTACACAAAATATCAACAACAGCACCCTATCTGCCGAATATGGTATTTTTTTATTGTCCGATGAGGAAGATAAATACAATTACGTCATGAATTTGCAGGACAGCAAATTATCAGGGCGTTCAGCTTTATTGGTTGCCAAACCTGAAAACATTGATATTGGTGTTGATGGCGATGTGGTGGGCAACATCACACTCAATACCAATAATAGTACATTATCAGGCGCAAGTATGTTGAACAATCAAAGTGCTGATGCTGCTAAAAATCGCAATATCACTTTAAATTTAAGTAACAACAGCGTTTGGAATATCCAACAAAACAGCGAAATAGACAGCCTGAAACTGGAAAAATCCACCGTTAATTTAAGCAACCCCACCGCAGGACAATTCAACACTTTAACCATTAACGGCGATTTATCAGGCGATGGCATTTTCCGTTTAAACAGCGATATTGCTGGCGGCAAAGCGGATTTGTTAAATGTAAAAGGCAAAGTTTCAGGTAGCCACGTTTTGAATATTAACAATACCAAAGCAGAACCAGCCAATACCGATGGCAAAATCCCCATTGTGAAAACAGGCTCAAGCGGCGCAGATGCGTTTAAATTGGGTAATGCCAACGGTGTGGTGGAAGCGGGGAAATATTTATATGCTTTGAAACAAGATGGTAGCGATTGGAATTTGGTTTACGATAACACGCAGCCTACCACACCCACGCAGCCTGCAACCCCAACCCCACCGCCAACCCAACCCGTTACCCCCACGCAGCCTACAACCCCAACCCCACCGCCAACCCAACCCGTTACCCCCACGCAGCCTACAACCCCAACCCCACCTACAACCCCAACCCCACCGCCAACCCAACCCATTACCCCAATTGTTCCCATCACGCCTAGCCAGCCAGTTGCTCCTACACCAACTGTGAACAAAAATTTCAATTACAGTTTAATGGGGACTTTGGCGCACGCGCAGGCTGCTGCTTTGGGTTTGCAGCAGCAAAATCAGGTGCTGAACGAGCGTCAAGCGTATTTGCATGAACACACGCGTTCACAAGGTTTGTGGACAAATGGCAATATCAGCGAAACCGAGCGCAAAGGCAGCCAAATCAATGGCGGCAATGCTTCAGGTTTTACAGATAAAACAAAGGCTTGGCAATTAGGTTATGATTACCGTTTGCCCAATGGTTATGTGGGGCTTTTGTCGGGACAAAGTCGTCATGAGTTGGATTATGATGTTGATTTATATGAAAATTCTCAAGTTATTGGCGACACGTTTGCCTTATACGGCGGTGCGCATTTTAATACTTGGTTTGTGGACGGCACTTTGCGCCACACGCGTTACACGGCGAGCAATCCGCAATTTGCACGCGACCGTTTCCGCGTAAATAGTTTGAATATTCAAGGCGGTAAACAGGTTAAACTGAATGAGCAATGGTCGTTGGTGCCGCAGGCTGCCATCACGATTGGGCGACTTTCGGGCAGTAATATGATGGAAAACAGCACATTATTGCAAACCCAATTGGGTGCTGATTTGCAAGGCAAATTCGTCATCAATGGCGGTTCATGGTTGCAACCGAAAATCGGCGTGTATTATGTCGCCGACCATCGCGGTGTGGATGTGAAATTCAATAATGAAACCTTCCGTGCGCCGAGTGCAGGTCATCGTGTGGCGGCGAAAGTGGGGACAGATGTGTTGTTTAATCAAGGGGCTAGCCGCATTGGTTTGCAGTTCCAAACAGAGCATGGCAGCCGTTTGAAACGCCCGTATGGGGTGGAAATGGGTTTCCGTCATAGTTGGTAAAATGGGTTTTCAGGCAGCCTGAATATCACGTTTCAGGCTGCCTGATTGATTTTATCAGGTTACGCCGTAAAACTTCGCCGTTCACGGCGGAGATATAAGGCGCGGGCTGAGTAGCAGCCCTTCAAAACCTTTGTCTAATCAGGTGTTTTCTGTTGTTCAATGTACTGCCGAATAATCGTAATGGGTGCACCGCCGCAACCCACGCCTTAAATCAGTGTCTTTTTCCATAGACCAAGTGTAAAATTGCCAAAAATTCTATTATCCACGAAACCATGTTGATACTCAAAGCATTCAAATTTGAATTGATGCCAAATGGCGAACAAATCCGCAAAATGAAACAATTTTGCGGTTGTTCGCGTTTTGTGTTTAATCGCGCTTTGGCGTATCAAAATGAGCAATATCAGCAGGATAATTCGTTTAAATTCAGCTACACCAAAATGGCTAACCTGCTGCCTGAATGGAAACGCGAGCTGCTTTGGCTTAAAGATTGCCACAGCCAAGTTTTGCAGCAAAGTTTGAAAGATTTGGAAAGTGCATTCAAAAACTTTTTTGCCAAACGTGCGGACTTTCCCAAATTCAAACGCAAGGGGGAAAAAGACAGTTTCCGCTTTCCGCAAGGTTGCAGATTGCAACAGCAAAATAACCGTATCTATTTACCCAAAATCGGTTGGGTGCGCTATCGCAACAGCCGACACGTTTCAGGCTGCCTGAAAAATGTAACCGTATCAAGCAAATGTGGTAAATGGCATGTTTCCATTCAAACGGAAACGGAACAAACAATCCCACAGCCCAATGGTGGCGAAATTGGGATTGATATGGGTATTACGCGGTTTGCCACTTTGTCTAACGGTCAATTTTTTGAGCCAATTAATGCGTTCAAAACACTGAAAAGCAAACTGGCTAAACTGCAAAAACAGTTTAAACACAAAACCAAATTCAGCAAAAATTGGCAGAAATTGAAAGCGAAAATCAGCAAATTGCACCACAAAATCGCCAATATTCGCAAAAATCACTTGCACCAAATTTCACACCAAATCAGCCAAAACCACGCGATTGTGTATGTGGAAGATTTGCAAGTGGCGAATATGTCCAAACGCGCAACTGAAAAAAATGTTGCCGCTAAATCGGGTTTAAACCGTGCGATTTTAGAGCAGTCTTGGTTTGAGTTTCGCCGTCAGTTGGATTACAAACTGTTGTGGGGTGGTGGACATTTGGTAGCTGTTGCGCCACAAAATACCAGTCGTTGTTGCCCAGCTTGCGGGCATACTGCCAAAGACAATCGCAAAACGCAGGCAAACTTTGAATGTGTGCAATGCGCTTATCAAAATAACGCTGATGTGGTGGGGGCAATCAATGTCTTAAAGCGCGGTCAGGGAATTTTGGCAGCGCAAAAGTAAAACGCAGTTTCAGGGCAGGACGTGTCCGTAGCGCGTGTGAAGTGAACAATGCAGTTAGGTTGTCAGCAGCACGAACCCACCGAAGCGATTTGTGAATGGCTCGATGCTGTTCACAAACGCCGTAGGAATCCCCTGCATTCATGCAGGGGAGGACGTCAAGATTTGATTAACACAAACGCTTCTGTTTTTTGGCGTGGACGTTTGCCTTGCCAAATAATTTGTTTATCCGCCACAGGTGCAGCCGTGTTACGCGGATTGTATTGGATTAATGTATAAGTACAACCATTTGATTTTATAGGAAATTTTCCATATTCACGCCACGCTAATTGGGCGGCAGTGTGGTTGGGGTGAATATTCAGGCAGCCTGAAAAATGGGGGGGCAATTGATTGTGCATTTGTTGCACAATGGGGCGGTAACTTTTCGCCGCGTCCAGCCATGGCAAAAATAGAGTCAGCAGCAACGCCCACGCCAAAGTCATGCCCGAAGCCCAATTGCTCACCGCTTGGCGACCGCGAATGCGTTTGCGTGTGATGGCGAAAATCCACGCAGGCGTGAAGAGTAGGGCGACTATCATGGGCATGGGGTCTATGTCGCGGATGTAAAATGGGCTGAAATAGGCGGCGCGTTCGGCGAGTTTGGCGGGGAAACCGTAGTTGATTGCCACAAATCCTATCCACAAAAACACGGACATCAGCCCAAACGCCATAATGCCAAACCAGTTCAAAAACGCCGCCACGCCGCGCCGCAAATTATCCAATTGCGCTGCGCCAATAATGGCTAAAATAGGTAATAAAATAATTAAGTTATCTTGATATGGGCTGGGGCTGACGGCAAGCAATGCGCCAAAAATGGTCAGCCAAACACCTGCCAATATGCCCCATCGGGTTTGGAAAAACGCGCCACGCATACGGTACAGCGTCCACGCCGCAAGCGGATAGGCTGGAAAGGCAAACCAAAGTAGGTTTTTAAAATAATATACAATATTGATTTTAAAATGTATTTTTTGTAAGCCGCCGTATGCGCCAAATAGGTGGTTTTGCCAATAATCTGTCCATGCGTGTGAATTTAAATGATACAAAACAATAAATTGTAATATGGCAAGCGGCACAACAATGGCAAGCGCACCCAATAGGGTAGTGAAATAACGCACATTGCGCCATTGTGGTGTCAGCCCCACGAGTAGCGCAAGCCAAATCAGGCAGCCTGCAATTAGCCAACCCATTGATTGTGCTAATAATAATGTGCCTATGCCCATTAAAATGCTCGCCCACACCACTTGGCGATTTAAGCTGGCAAATCCCCATAAAATCAAGCCTATACTGGCAAATGCTACCGACATCGTGCCAATAAAATGCCCCATGCTCAACAAACCAGCCGAGCCAATCAGAATTAAAACGGTGCTGCGCCCATGTGATTTGCCCAAAAAACGGTATGCCGCCATGCCATTAGCCGTTAAACCAATGACGGTGAACAAAACGGTGGCAAACCGTGTCGCTGCATACATATCCATAATATGTGGCGTAAGCAAATAGCGACACCATGCCGCCACCCAAACGTAAATGGGGGCAGCCTGAAAATAGGGTTCACCATGCAAAGTGGGCAAAAAAGGGTGGCTGTTTTCGCTGATAACGGCGTAAAGTGCGGGTTCTTGCGGATTCCATAAATCGTGCGAAAACACACCGGGCCACAGCCATGCAAAAACAAGCAGCATGAGTAACCATGGGTATTCGTGTGAAGCTTCGGTGGCTTGGCGGTTGATGGGGGTGTAGGTGAGCATGGATTGAATTTTGAAAATGAATTGGGGTGGGATTATAAAGGGATTTCAGGCTGCCTGAAAGTCAAGGCAGCCTGAAACTCACGCATCGGGTTGGCGCGACATCCAAATCGCCACCGCCAAACAAATCCCCGATGTAACAAAAGCCAACCAGACATATTGCGGATGTTTTGTCCATAAATGATAACTCACGCCTGTGCAAGATATTGCCATCATTGTCCATGCAATGTATTTGGCACGGCGCGGAATGGCGCGGCGTTCCAGCCAATCGCGTATCATTGGTCCAAAAATTTTATGGTTAATCAGCCAGTAATGAAAACGTGGCGAAGCGCGTCCCCAACACATTGCAGTTAAAATGACAAAAGGCACAGTGGGCATAATCGGTAAAAAAATCCCAATTATCCCCAATAATAGAGCCAAACCACCCGCCACTAATAATACAGCACGGATGATCGCTTCACGCAATTTCGGGTTTTTTACCAAAAAAATGACTGCAAACGAAGCCGCTATCAAGCCTCCCAGTAACATCAAAGAAATACTAATCCATGGATTGATTGTGCTAGAGTTGGTCAATAAAAACATCAGTTTTTCTCCCGATTGTGTGCCACAGGGCAGCCTGAAACGTGGGGAATGCCCAATTTATCCCAGCCATCGTGTCCCATTTCGCGTAATAAATTCATATTGCGTTCAAAAATCACCGCAGGGTCGGGGAAGGCTTGGGCGGCTTTTTCTATGCTGTCTTCGCGGATAAGGTGTAGCGTGGGGTAGGGCGAGCGGTTGGTGTAATTGCTGATATCGTCTGCTTCCGTGCCGTCAAATTGAAATTCGGGGTGGAATGGGGCGATTTGTATCACGCCGTCTGCCTGATTATCTGTGATGGCGCGGTCGGCTAAATCCAGCATATCATTAAATTGCAAAAAATCATCAAATAAATCAGGGTGAACCAGTAGCGTGGTTTCCAATTCTTCGGCTGGCGTGGTGAGCAATTTTTGCAATTCCGCGTCTATGTCTTCCAAAAACGCGTCCAAATGTTTGGCGTGGCTAACGGCAATGCGGATTTGTCCTTTCACATGCGGTGCTTTGGCAAATGGGCATAAATTTAAACCGATAACGGCTTTTTCTAACCAAATTTGTGTATTTTCAATGATTTCTTGGTCGGTGTGGGACATGATGATACTCACATTTGCAAAATATTCTTAATTGTAACATTTTGGCGGTTTTTCAGGCAGCCTTTCAATCAAGGCAGCCTGAAAACCGCTTAACTCTTTTTAACCAAAATCCGCTATAATGCCAATTTTTGCCCTTGCCAAATTGCCATGATAAACAAACTGTTTTTGACTTGTGCGCTGTTGTTATTGTCTGCTTGCGGCTTTAAACTCAAGGGCGCGTATCCGCACGACCATTTGCCTGTACAACATTGGCAAGTGTCGGGTGGCGAATTGCAGCAGCCTTTGGAAACCGCATTAAACCGCGCTTTATCGTATCCCAAACCGTTTTCAGGCAGCCCTGAAGCGGAAATTCGCGTATTAGATGTGCAAATGCGTAATGATGTGTACACAATTACACGGGCGGCGCGAATCAATGAATATTTGCTTTCCATGCAAGTTACCGCGCAAGCCTTTCGTGATGGCAGGGCGTGGGGCGAACCGATAAAAGTGCATATTCGCCGCAATTTGCCATATTCCGATGGATTTGTTTTGGGTAAAATGGAAGAAGAATCAACCATTTGGCAAGAAATGCGCCAAGATGCCGCCAATCAAATTGTACGCCAATTGGGTTTTCTGCCATCTTATCCCAGCACAACGGTGTTGCCATGAATTTGGATTTGAACCAATTATCAGGCAGCCTGAAAAGCGGTTTGCAGCCACTTTATGTTTTGCACGGCGAAGAAGAATTGCTGCGAATTGAAGTACTTGACCAATTACGCGCCGCCGCCAAACAGTATGGTTATTTAAAAGAAAGCCACATTGCCGATGGCGCGAATTTTGATTGGCATGAATTGGTGGCGCAGGCTGCCAGCGCAGGATTATTCGGCGATTTGAAATGGTTGGAAATTCACGTTCCCAACGGCAAAGTGGGCAAACAAGGCGGCGAAGTTTTGCAGCAATTCGCGGAACATCCGCCACAAGATACCGCCATCGTCATCGTCTTGCCTAAATTGGACAAGGCGCAAACGCAGAGTAAGTGGTTCAGCGCATTAGCAAAACACGGCACGGTGCTGGAAGCGAAAGCCGTTACCCCAGCCGCTTTGCCAGCGTGGATACGCGAGCGTTTGCAACGATATGGTTTGGACATTGAGCGTGAGGCTTTGGATTTATTTGCCGAACGCGTGGAAGGTAACTTATTGGCAGCAAAGCAAGAAATTGACAAATTGGCTTTGTTGTACCCATCGGGGCATTTGCTGACTTGGGCAGACGCGGAGGCGGCGGTGGCGAATGTGGCGCGATTTGACGTGTTTCAGCTTTCGGCGGCGTGGATGAGTGGTGATGGACGGCGCGTGGCACGTTTATTGGACGGTTTGGAAGCGGAAGGCGATGAACCTGTGTTGCTGGTGTGGGCGTTGGCGGAAGATATTCGCACGTTGATTCGGCTGACGGCGGCATTGAAACAGGGCAAAACGGTGCAAGCGGTACGCAATGAATTGCGTTTGTGGGGCGACAAGCAAACGCTCGCACCCAAAGCGATTGCGCGAATTTCGCCCACGCGTCTGATTGCCGCTTTGCAAGAATGCGCCAAAATTGACCGTCAAATCAAAGGTGCAGCAGATGGGGACGCGTGGACAAGTTTCAAACATTTGGCAATGAGTTTGGCGGCGTGATGTTCAGGCTGCCTGAAATCTATTATTTCTCAAATCATTTTATTTTCACATAACTATCAAAGGATTACCTAAAATGGACAGAATACGAACCATCATAATTTGGATTGCAATGGCGGCATTTATTGCCATGATTGCCTATTTTTCGGGAGCGGATTGGTGGTTGGCGATTTTGATTGGCGTGTTGCTGGTGGCTTCAATTGTGGGCGGCGCAACATGGTTTATGTATCGCAAACAGAAAAAATTGGTGGACAGCGCAGCCAAATTCAATATTGATTTGAAAAACGGCAAAATCAATCCCGCCGATTTGCGCCGCATGTATTTTAGCGGTGGTACTGCGCGGACAGACGCATTGTTTATTGCCAGTCGCGCCATGAATTGTTCGGTGCAGGAAGCAGAACGCCAATTGAGCGCAAAAATCACCAAGCAAACTGCGCAACAAGAAATGGCAAAAATGCAAAACCAATCCAGTGGTAAACAAAAACGCTGGGGCAAACCGCGTTAAATCTAGTGGTTTAAAATAAAAATCTTCAGGCAGCCTGAAAAATTTAGGCAGCCTGAAGATTTTTTTATGATTTAACTTAATGATTTAAATTAAGAAAATCGTGCCAATTTTCCATCTCAGCGGCAATTGCATTGCTTCGCGCTCGGTCAATTTGTTCCGCAATCACTTTGGGTTTATCGGCAAATTGCTTGGCGATGTCCGCCGTGTTCACCGACATCGCCGCCGCCAACATCGCCAACAAATAGTCGCGTTGCGGATAAGCCGCCGTTTCGCGCCCCAAACGCCCCTGCATATCCGCCACGCACACATTTAAGGCAGCCTGAAAGCGTTCTGGGCGGCGAATTGCGTCCACTTCTTTTAATAAATTCAATATTTTGGCTGGTTTTTTGGTTTTGCCAATTTGGTGAATGCGAATGTGAAATTGGCACACCAATTCTGCCAATTCCGCACAATTTTTCGGCACACGCCAACGCGCATTCACGGCGCGGACGGGGGTTATGCCACGTTCATCATGCCCGATGTGTTTGGGTAAAATATCTTTTGGGGTCAATGCTTTGCCTAAATCATGCACCAATGCGGCATAGCGTTCGGGCAGCCTGAAATTCAAATCCGCCGCTCTTTGCAGCACCAATAAAGTGTGTTCGCCCGAACAAATTTCGGGGTGAAATTCCGCCCGTTGCGGCACGCCAAATAGCACGTCCACTTCGGGCAATAATACGTGTAATGCGCCACATTCTCTTAATATTTCAATCATTTGGCGTGGATTGTGTTCCATTAAACCTTTGGCAAATTCCTGCCACACGCGCTCGGCGACCAAAGCGTCCACTTCGCCCGCCGCCACCATATCGCGCATCAACTGCATGGTTTCGGGTGCAACGGTGAAACCGTATCGCGCCGCAAATCGTGCGGTACGCAAAATCCGCACAGGGTCTTCGGCGAATGCGGGGGAAACGTGGCGTAAGATTTTGTTTTGTAAATCAGATTGTCCGTGAAAGGGGTCTATCAGATTGCCTTGCTCGTCTTGCGCCATGGCGTTGATGGTTAAATCGCGGCGCAGCAAATCTTGTTCCAAAGTAACCGATTTGTCGGCGTGAAAGGCAAATCCTGCATAGCCTTTGCCTGTTTTGCGTTCGGTGCGGGCGAGCGCGTATTCTTCGTGGGTGGTCGGGTGCAAAAAAACGGGGAAATCTTTGCCGACTGGCTGGAAACCTTGTTGCAATAAATGGTCTGCGTCCGTGCCGACCACCACCCAATCGCGGTCTTTCACTTCTAAACCAAGTAAGCGGTCGCGGACTGCGCCGCCGACTAAATAGATTTGCATAATGTATTCTCTTGATTAAATTGTTTTTTTATTTGAAATTGTAGAATCATGTAGGGTGTGCTGTGCGCACCAAACACACCACAATATTTAAATAATTCAACCATTTGGTGCGCACGGCGCACCCTACAAAAAAATGCGGTGTGCTGAAATGTGAAATAAATTTTTCAGGCTGCCTGATTATTTGGGTGTTTTTCCTGTGCTTCTTTCCAATCCCAAATCAAGCGCATATCAAAAAAATATGCCGACCACATGGTCAAAATCACCACCACGCAAAAATAAAACGCTGCAGGGCCGGGGGTAACACGCGCCACAGGGGTGTGAAACGCGGTCATCAAAATAATAATCACAAAAATATCAATCATAGACCACCGCCCCACCGCTTCAGTCAGCCGATATTGCAGCGATAATTTTTCCACCGCCATCACAGGGCGCACCGCCGCACTCCACAACAACACCGCCATAGAGAGAATTTTCAAACTCGGCACCAGCACACTCGCGCTGAAAATAATCGTGGCAATCAAACGGTCGCCGTCATGCCACATATAAATAATGCCGCTCATAATGGTGCTAATCATTTTCTCGGTCGGGTCGGCGGAAATCATAATGGGCAACACATTCGCTGGAATGTAGAGTAGGGTGGCTGCCAGCAAAAAGCAAAATGAAATCCACAGGCTACGCGGTCGGCGGTCAAATAATTGTGAGCCACACACATCGCAATTTGCCAAAGTTTTCGGGCGAAAATACAGGCAGCGTGTGCAGCAAATATGCTGTTCATCGGCAGCCTGAAATAGGGTGTGGTTTTCATGGCGGTGAATTTGGTAATACACCCAATGAATCGGCACAGCGTTGGCGGTACGCAACAGCAATAAAGCCAACGCAGGCATCAGCCAAAACGCCGCTCCCCATGTTACCTGCGACACGCTGCTCATTTTAATGTCGGCAACCAGTGCAGACACAAAAAACACGTCCACCATAATCCATTGATTCAGCCGCGTTAAAAGCCGCGTAACGCGCAATAAATACGGAAAAGGCGTGTCGGACACCAGCGAGCCATACACATAAATCGCCATCAATAAAAACAAAACAGGTGTACCAAATGTCAGTAAAAACAAAACACTACTTAAAAAACTATAATCCTGCGACATCAGCGACACCACCATTTCAGGCAGCGTGAGCCGCGTGTAAATTCCGCCAATAATCACAGTCGCAAAAGTTTGGCTATACACCAAAGCCACCAAAATCAACGCCGCAATCGCACAAGCAAACGGTAATTGAAACGCCCGACTTTCAATCCGCACCAGCGTATGCCCACAACGCGGACAGGCACATTCCTGCCCCTGCCGCGTTTTCGGCAACGCCACGCGCAAACCGCATTCTGGGCAATCCACCGTGTGGGCAGGCAAGGTCGCGCTGGGCAAATACCATTGCAGCCAGCGTTGATTGGCATAATCTTGAATAATTTGACGAAAGCGCATGGACATGATTTGGGGTTAAACAAGTCTGTGATTATACTTAAAAAATAGGCAGCCTGAAAACGGGGGTTCCCTTTTTCAGGCTGCCTGAAGATTGAATGATTCCATTATGATTTACGATTTTGCGCCATATTTGGCATATTTATCATAATAACCATAATAATTTTTCGCCGTGCGTTCCACGCCATTCAAAATCACGCCGTCAATGTTGACATTATTGACCGCAAAACGTGAGATACAATGGTCTAATTCACGCACATCGGTTTGCCCAAAGCGGCTAATCAACAATGCTGTACCCGCATATTGCGCCATTACCGCCGCGTCCGTTACCACCAAAACAGGCGGCGTGTCCAAAATCACATGGTCGTAATGATGATTTGCCCAATCCAAAAATTGCGATAAGTGATTGTTCAACAATAATTCAGATGGATTTTTAGGGGTATTTGAACCTATGCCCATAAATTCCAAACCATCAATGGCGGTTTTTTGAATAAATTCATTGAATTGTTTGGGTAATTTGTTTAATTGCAACACATCGGCAAAACCTGCCACTTTTTCAGGCTGCCCCAATAAAGTATGCAAATAACCCTTACGCATATCGCCATCAATCAGCAACACTTTACGCCCAGCTTGTGCCATCAATACCGCCAAATTTGCCGATACAAACGATTTGCCCACTTCAGGCGTGGCACCCGAAATCAGCACCACTTTATTGTCCTGCCCCATAGAGCGGAAATGCAGATTGGTTCGCAAGGCACGTAAGGCTTCAATAGATGGGTCGGTAGGGTCTTGAATCACCAATAGGCTGTTGGCACGTGCATTTTTATTTTTACGGATTTTGCGGAACATGGTATCGCGTTTGTATTGCACTTCCGACAAAGGAATGGTGCTCAACACGTCCAAACCCAAAGCCGATATTTCTTCTTCTGAAGAAATGCCTTTTTTCAACAAAGACTTGAGTAAATAATAGCCAGCCGACACAAATAAACCCAATATACTCGCCAACGCCACAATAATGGCTTTTTTGGGTTTAATTGGTTTTTCTGCAGTCATTGCGCTGTCAATCAGGCGCACATTACCCTGTGAACTGGCACTCAAAATACTCAATTCTTGGCGTTTATTCAATAATTGTACATAAATAGCTTGGTTGATTTCCACATCACGAGTCAGGCGAATAATCTCCTGTTGCGTTTGTGGCATTTTGGAAATGCTGGTGTTCAAGCGCAATTTGGCTTGTTCCAGCACTTTCATTTTTTCTTCCAATGCTTTAAATGCAGGGTGTTCATTGGTGTACACTTCAGACAAGGCGGATTTTTCTGTACGCAAATCTACCATTTGCATTTCAATTTTGTTCAAACTTTCCAATGTGCCGCGTGCTTCAGATGGCACATCTAGAGAACCACTGCGTGAGCGATACACATTTAACTGGTTTTCCGCATCGCGCAATTTGTCTTCCAAAACAGGCAATTCTTCATTGATGAATTTCAAACCGCTGGTCGCAGTTTGCACATCTTTATTGCGGTTGTGTTCGGTGTAATTGGCGATAATGCGGTTGAGTGTGTTTTGAATGGCAATCGGGTCAGTACCTGTCATGCTCAAACCCAAAATTGGCACATTTTTGCCTTTGGCAGCAACCGATAGATTTTTACGCACTCGTTCAATCGCTGCCAATTGGGTAAAACGCGTAATCGTAAATTCTTGTCCAAATGGCGCAACCATTTTATTGACAATAATGCGTGTATTTTGATTACCCAATTGCAAATGTTTGCCAACTATACCCGTATAAGTTTGCTCATCGGGCGTGATGATTTTGTATTCTCTTTCGCCTAAAGCAATCAATTTAAACGGTTTATTTAAAGACAATACATCGACATGAAACTCGCCAATGGTTAATTCAGGCTGCACATCACTTTGGGATAATAATTTGTCCCAACGATGTTCTACAGGTTTAATCACCAAATCCAAACCTAAATCATTGACTGATTTCCCCAAAATCAAGCGCGATTTAATCAATTCAATTTCAGTGTCGGTAGGTGTGGTTTGCGTACCGCCTATTAAATCAGACAATTCACCCAATACTTGGTTTTTGGTGCCTGTGATTTCTAACATGGCATCGGCTTGGTAAATGGGGGTGCTAGTTAGGGCGTAAATCACCCCAATACATGTACACAAGGCGGTGAAAAAGCCAATACGCCATTTGTAAAACCACAGCGTGCTGCCTAATTGCGCTAAATCAATTTCATCATCACCGACAGTTTGGTGGGAAGTGGGTTGGATATTTGGAGACATGGTTTCTTTATTTCAATCAATGGGTTTTATTTTAGTAGTAGGGCATTCAGGCTGCCTTATGTTTTCAGGCAGCCTGAAAATATATTTTTATGCTTGTTTTAATTTTTCTGCCCATAAATCGGCTGCTTGTTTCAATTGAGTATAGACGATTTGGAACATCTCATCGCTTTGGCGGTAGGGGTCGGCAATATCGCGGCGACCTTGTGGCAACCATTGTCCAAACAACATGGTTTTGCTACGCGCCGATGGGGAAATTTTGCTGACCGCGTCAATATGTCCTTGTTCCATTACCAAAATCAAATCGTATTGCGCGGCGATTTCGGGCGTGAGTTGTCGGGCAATGTGCGGCGACAAATCCACGCCGTGTTGTTGTGCTACGGCTTGGGCTTGCGGGTCGGCGGGTTTATCCACCAAAGCTCCCACGCCAGCCGAAGCAATTTCGTGTTTGGGCAAACGCTGTTTCAGCAAATATTCTCCTGTGGGTGAACGACAAATATTACCCACACACACAACCAAAACTTTGTTAAACATATTATTTCTTCCTAAATTTTATTTTCAGGCTGCCTTTTATTACCCTACAAATTTTTGCTTGCCCCTCACCTGCTCCCTCTCCTTTGGGAGAGGGAAAAGCAGGCACTGTGCCACGATTTTCCCCTCTCCCCAGCCCTCTCCCAAAGGAGAGGGAGTAGATGGTAGTATTTCAACGATTAACGATTGTGGGCAATATTTTATTTTTGTAGGGTAGTGAAAGGCTGCCTGAAAAATATTCAATTTACCGATTAAAGGTATTTCGTGTTGTGGCGATACCGCTAACTGTTGGAATAATTTGCGATAAAACACGATTCCAACGCGTGATTGGTGCGGCAGTTACATACACCACATCGCTGGGTTTCAATTTAAATTGTGTACCCAAAGCGTAGGCGGTCGCGTCTTTCAAATTTAATTGGTAAATGTGAATGTCTTTGCCGTCCATATAATGACGTGGCTGGTTGCGGAACACAAATACGCCTGTAGCATTGGCATAGTTTTGGTTCATGCCTTCGGCTTTGGCAAGGGCTTCAGTTAGATTTAAGCCATTGTTATCCAAAGTTAAAACGGTTTGTCTGCCCACTTCACCCAACACATAAACTTGTACATCGGCACGGGTTGGCACGAATACAATATCGCCATTTTGCAATAATTGATTTTGCGCCATGTCGCCGCGTTGCAATAAATCTTGTAAAGACAAAGTAATGTCGCGCCCATTGCGTGTGAGTTTTACATTGGTAGTGTCGGCTGCTTCAGTCAAGCCGCCTGCCAAACTGACTGCGTCCAATAGGGTTAATGGTACGTCATTGAGTGGGAAACGTCCGCTTTGTTTAACTGAACCGTTTACCGAAATGCTTTGTGAACGGTATTGCGAAATGCTGACGTCAATTTGTGGATTTTTATAGTATTTTGCCAATCTTTGTGTCAAAACTTTTTGGATTTCAGGCAGACTTTTGCCACGTGCTTGGATTTTGCCTGCTAAAGGGTAGAAAATATGCCCCGATTCGTCCACTGTAATGCCATTGCTGGTGCTGTTGCTCACGACTTGTTGATAAGTATTGAAATCGGGTTGATTGAAAATTTTCACCAGCAGTACATCGCCCACGCCCAAACGGTAACGGTAATTGCGTTTTTGTGCGTCCAAAGCGGGGTTGCTGCGTGAACGGGCTTCGGGTTCATTTAGTTGGTGCAGTAAGGATAAGCTGATGGGATAAATGGCTGCACGACGGTTGAGTTCGGCTTCGCTTAATTCTTGGGTGTTGTTTTCGTCTGAATAAACAATGTCTTTATTTTTGGTATTGACTGTGCTACCTGGAATCATATTGGTAATGCGATTGCCAATATTATCGCGTGTAACACCTGCACAGCCAGTTAGCAAGATGGCTGTCAGCAAAATAGGAAAGAATTTGGTTTTCATAATGATTTATAAAATAATATTTTAAATTAATTGTGTCGGATTTTAGCATTAAACATGTATTTTAGCACGAATTACGCATATTTTTAGGCAGCCTGAATGTAAAATTAGCCCATAATCATAGGGTTAATATGATGAAGGGCTAATTGAGGGCTCTTATTTCATTATTTGAAACGATAGCTAATGGAAGCATTGATATTGCGACCTTGACCGTAGTAGCAGTAGGTATCACAGCCAGCCACATAGCGGCGGTTGCTGACATTATCCACATTCACTTGCGCTGACCAATTTTGTGCGAAATCATAACTCGCCATCAAATCAAACACGGTGGCAGACGGCACTTTGATAGATGGGTACACCGCAAAATTTTTCGCGCCCACACTTTGCCCCACATAACGCACACCACCACCAACGGTTAAACCGTTCAGGCTGCCTGAATGAAATGAGTAGCTGCCACGCAATGCCGCCGTGTGTTTGGGGAGTAGCGGATTGCGCACATCGCCTGTGGTGGTTTGGGTAACCGAATTCAAATAAGTGTATGCCAAACCTGCTTTAATGTTGTCGTTAATATTCAGGCTGCCTTGAATTTCCGCGCCTTTGCGAACCACGTCATCGCTATTGCTCACGGTTGCGCCCACGCCATTGCTCATCAATGCGCCTTTGTCTTTGGCGCGGAACGCCGCCACCGATAATTGACCATCAAATTGGGTTGGCAAATATTTCACGCCAATTTCGGTTTGTTTTGTGATATTCGGGTCGTACAATTTTTGTGTGCCAGACAAACCTGTTGGTACATGGAAACTTTCATTGTAACTAATGTATGGATTCAAACCAAACGGCATTTGATACATCAATGAGCCAGAATAAGACGTGTGATTGGTTTTCACTTTTTGCGTACTCGTATGCTCTTCATTTTTCGTACGGTCATGGCGCACGCCTAAACCCACCACGAAATTTTTGTTAATACGCGCCTGATTTTGTAAATAAAAACCCAATTGTTGTGCATCAATATTTACTTTGGTTGCGGCAGACACATTTTGTGTTTGACCGTGTGCGGCGGCGATATTTTGTAAATTCACAGAGCTGGTTGTGCCAAACAGTGTGTATAAAGCGTCAGCTTTTTGTTTACGATAATCTATGCCACCCACCAAGGTATTGTCCAACCAATTGTTTTTCAATTTCCAAGTTAAACGGTTGTCAAAACTGTGGGTTTTTGCTGTGCCATCGTTAAACACCACGCCACGCGACAAAATATAACCCGCTTGACTGGCAGGAATCGGATTCCAAGCCGCGTCATAAGCCGATGGATAGGCGTATGAGCCACGATGATAATTGTCCACATGATTGAAACGGTAGCTGCTGTCCAAAGTCAAATTCGGTGAGAATTTGTGTGTGAATTCGTAGCCCACGCTGTATTGCTTATTTGTTTCCGTATCGTTTACGGGGTCGCCTAAATTGGCTTTGGGGCTTAATTTGCTGCCATCGGGAAACGCCACCAAGCTGCCTTCTTGTGGCAAGAAATTGCTGCTGGGTACGCCTTTATCTTGTTGATAACTCGTTAAAAGATTGAATTGAGTGGCTGGTGTGATGTCCCATTGTAAGCTGGGGGCAATGTACAGCGTACGGTTATTCGTGCCGTCCCATTCGCCATCGCTGGTGCGATAATTGCCGACCACGCGATAACGCAAGCTGTTGTCTGCATTCAGGCTGCCTGTATAGTCTGCACCTATGCCTGCTTGTTTGTGGTTGCCGATGTTTACTTTTACTTCGCCTTTACCCACTTGGTTTTTGTGGGCGCGTTTGCTGATGTAGTTAATTAAGCCACCTGCTTTGGCTGCACCAAAAGTCAAAGAATCTGCGCCTTTGGTTACTTCCACCGTTTCCACGCCATACAATTCCGTGCGTGGCGTAAAGAAACCATAAGAGAAAGTAGGTTTACCATCAACCGCTTGAGTTGCTTCCGTGCCGCGAATTCTGAACCATTCCGTGTTGGTGTCGCTACCAAAAACCTGATTGCTAAAACCCGCTTGGTAACGACCCAATTCATCGGCTTTTTCCACGCCTTCCGTGCGCAAATCTGCCGCTTTGATGGCAACTGTCGATTTAGCTTGCTTGAATGGCACCACGCCCAAACGGTTCATCGAACCCGCACGAACCGTTACCGTATCCAATTCCTGCGTTGCCACATCGTTGGCTGCCGCTTGCCCAAATAAAGCCAGCAATGCCGTTGCCACTAATGTGTGTGTAAATTTTTGTTGTTGCATTTTGAATCCTAATTAAATGGAAAATAATTTTTGTTTGAAAACAAATGGATTATACGCCCATTTATTTCAGGCAGCCTGAAAATAGATAAAGAGAATAACAATCTATCTAATTGAGACAAAAAATAGGCAGCCTGAAAACCGCTCCCTGTTTTCAGGCTGCCTTTATTTGTAAATAAAATCAATAAGCTACTAATTTAGCCACTTCCGCCAAACCCATATTCAAACTCGCCACCATCGCTTCATAACCATCACCCTGTTGTGGCGTATTCACCGCAAACGGCACGCGCCCCCCATCGCCTAATTGCGCGTAGCCGCTCACTTCCGTTTCGCCGCGATATGTGCCTTGAAAACGGTCAAAATACACTTTTAAAACAGGCGTTTTGCTATTGGCTAATTTGTGTGGCACATAAGCACGGCTGCCTGAAAGCGTGTTTAATTTATTCGCCAAATTTGCCGCCAACGCGTCATCTAATGGCGCAGCCCACAGATTTTTTTGAGCAAAATTTAAATGATACGCATCTGTTTGATAAAGCAAATTTTCGCCCGCCAAATGGGTCGCCAATTCCACGCGCAACGCCACTTCATTGCCACGCGACATCGGCGCACGAAACGCGCTGTCGGGTAATTGATAATAACGCGTGGTATCTGGACTCGCGCACGCGCTTAAGCCGATGGCTAATAGTGTGTAAATAAAGAATTTTTTCATATTGTGAACTTTCGGGGTGGGGGTTTCAGGCTGCCTGAACGTACACACAAGCACTTATGTAGAGTGCGTATTACGCACCGAATTCCCTAAAAAGGCAGCCTGAAAAATATTACTGCCCTTTAGGATTCGGGTCTTGTGTGCTGCTGTTAAAAATCAAGGCATTGGGCTGCTCTTTCAGCGTTTTGACCACAGGTTTTACATCTTTAAGTGTGCGGTCTATGCTTTGCAAAGTCGCTTGCACATCTTGATACACAGGCGATTGCGGCGACACGCCCTTGAGCGTTTCGCGCAATTCCATCAAGGTTTTGTTTAATTCCACAGGCATTTGTTGAATATTTTTATTATTCAATAATTTATCTACTGAAGCCATTGCCTTATCGGCAGATTTCAAGGTTTTTTCGCCTGAAATCACGGCTTTGTCCACATTTGCCATTGCCTGATTTGCGCTGGCTAACATGGTTTGGGCAGCCTGCAAAGAAGTTTTCAACTCCGCCAAACTGCTGTTCAATTCGCCCACCGTCTTATCCAAAGGTAAGGCATTGAATTTTTCCAATAATTTGCCCATTTGCGCTTGCAAATTTTCCAAACTGCCACCGCCACGCGTGGCAATCACGGTATGCCCATGATATTCGCTGACGGGTTTTAATTTCGGCAAATCCGATGGTTCATCAGACAATTCAATCATTTTACTGCCCAAAACCAAATTATTGCTCACCATCGCCGCCGTCAAACCGCGATTTAAGGCAGCCTGAATTTGGTCTTCCCAATATTCGCGTGATTGCCGATGTTCGCGCCGATTATTGGTTTCCAATAAATACGGCTCAAGGCGCAAACGCACGGGAATTTTGCCATCTTTCAACAAATTCAGCCCGTCCGCGCCATCAAAATAGGGTACATCTGCCACCGTGCCAATTTTAATGCCCTTGTATTCCACAGGCGCGCCAATTTCCAAGCCGCGCACCGAGTTATCAAAAAAGGCTACATAATACAAGGTTCTGGGGCTGGGTTGGCTTTCCAATTCGCGGCGGTCATTGAAAATTTTGAACTGGTCGCCGTTTTTCACGCTGCTTTGATTGTCAATAAATTTGGGGGTGTAAAACGAAATGGCGCCCGACAATAAAGCGGACAAAGGCGGCGTTTGAATGCTCACCCCCGCGCCATCGGTGCGAATATTCACGCCACTGTCCAGCCAAAACAGGCTGGCGGACGTAATCAGGCTTTCATTGGGGCTATGAATGAAAATGGAGTAATTCACCGTTTGCGTACTTGGGTCAAATTTCGCGCTTTCTACTGTGCCAACAGTATGATTTTCATACAAAACTGGGCTGCCTGCACCCAACATTTTGCTGTTTTTGCCCGATAAATGTAAACGAATACCGCTTTGCCCAATCGCGGTTACAGGCGGTAATTCGGCGACTTGGAATTCATGTTTTTCGGTGGCACTTTTCCCTGGGGAAAACGCAATATACGCCCCCGACACCAATGTTCCCAAACCTGTAATGCCGTTTTGGTCAATGCGCGGTTTGACTATCCAAAATTGCGTGTCTTCGCGCATGAAATCTTCCACGTCTTTATTCAGCCGTGCGGTCAATTCCACGCCTTTTTGGTCGGGGCGCAGACGGATTTTGGTAATGCGTCCCACGTCCACATTCAAAATTCGCACGGCGGTGGTATTGACTTCTATGCCTTCCGCCGTGTCCAAATGCAGTGTGATTTCAGGACCTTTGGTGCGGATATTTTGCGCCAACAGCCACGCGCCAATAATCGCCGCCAATAGCGGAATCAGCCACACGGTAGAAACCAGCGTGGCGGTTTGGCGCACTTTGGCGGCGTTGATAGGGGATTGTTCTTCTTCGGGTTTTGTCATGGTTTGATTGATTTTCAGGCTGCCTTTGGGTAGACGACACACAAATGTAGGGTGCGTATTACGCACCGACAACGTGTAAATTGAATGATTTGGTGCGTGGTACGCACCCTACTATTATTTTTGTCGTGTATTGTAAGGCAGCCTGAAAACACGAATTAAATAATATAGATGGTTTCAAATATAAAGAAAAATGCGCTTAATGACAAATGATTTATCTATTGAATGTTGCAGAATGTGCAGGCAGCCTGAAAACAGATTATGCTAAAATACGCCCGATTGAATCTTATTTGGATAATAAAAATGTATCAAAATCAAAATATTATTGTTGGATTATCGGGTGGTGTGGACAGCTCCGTAACCGCCGCTTTACTCAAACAACAAGGCGCACACGTGCGTGGCGTATTTATGCAAAATTGGGAAGACGACAACAACGACCAATATTGCAGCATTAAACAAGATTCGCTGGACGCGATGGCGGTCGCCGACATTATCGGCATAGACATTGATATTGTGAATTTTGCCGCCCAATACAAAGACAAAGTATTCGCCTATTTTTTGCAAGAATATCAAGCAGGTCGCACACCCAATCCCGATGTGTTGTGCAACGCCGAAATCAAATTCAAATGCTTTTTAGATTATGCCATAGAACAAGGCGCACAAGCCATCGCCACAGGACACTATGCCCGCAAAGAAATCCGCAACGGACAACACCACCTATTGCGCGGCTTGGACAATAATAAAGACCAAAGCTATTTTCTCTATCGCCTGCAACCGCACCAATTAGAGAAAGCCTTGTTTCCATTGGGGCATTTGGAAAAATCTGAAGTACGCCGTTTGGCGGCAGAATTCAGGCTGCCTACCGCCGCGAAAAAAGACAGTACAGGGATTTGTTTTATTGGCGAACGACCGTTCCGTGAATTTCTGCAAAAATACTTGCCCACCCACAACGGCAATATGGTTACCCCCGAAGGCAAAATTGTCGGCGAACACGTTGGTTTGACTTTTTACACCATCGGGCAACGCAAAGGTTTGGGCATAGGCGGCGCAGGCGAACCATGGTTTGTGGTCGGCAAACATTTACCGAAAAATGAATTGATTGTGGTGCAAGGACACGACCATGAATTATTGTTTACCCAATCACTGCAGATGAACGATTTAAGCTGGACGCTGCCTGAAAAACCCCGCGCAGGGCGTTACACCTGCAAAACGCGTTACCGCATGGCAGATGCGGCGTGTGAATTGCGTTATTTGTCTGATGATTCAGCCGAATTATTATTTGATGAACCGCAATGGGCGGTAACGCATGGGCAATCCGCCGTATTGTATGATGGCGAAATTTGTTTGGGCGGAGGCATCATTACAGCGACCGATAAAGAAGTGATTTATCTTTAAGAACCTGTATTCATAATCTCAATAGCTTGCGCCTACTGCATTGACTTTTCACGCCAATATGTTCAATATTGGCATGAAAATCCGCCTTGTATTCGCAAGAATGAACCATAAAATCAAGTCATCAAGCTTATGAATACAGGTTCTAAATTTTCAGTATCCAAATTATACTTTATATTAAAGCGAGCCATTGGTTCGCTTTTTTGATGTGTTATGAATGCAAATAGTTTGATTCTCATTTGAAAAAATCTGTTTAAAATCTTTGCTCTAACTGGCATATTTATAGTGTTAAGATTGGTATATTTCGCTGTATGTCCAATTTTTAATTGTGTCTGTTTTCAAGCCCTTAATCTTATTTGTATGTGTAAAAAATGTAAATTTACATACGTTCAAAATATTTTTTATTAAAATGCGCCATCTCGAGAAAACAGCGAAATTTGAGCAATTAAATTTCAAATTCTATTTTTTTTTTTTTTTTTGAATTGTCAAGTTTATTTTTTGAAATTATTTTACTTTTTGTTTACTGTATTGTTTTTCAAAAATTTATTTTTTGATAAACATGCTGCTGGTGTGGTATTAGTATGAATTGGGTAAATAAAAATGCAGTTGTATCGGTAATTTAGTAGTGGGTTAATATGAGGGGAAAATCGTGTTACGCTATTTTATTGCTTTCAGGCTGCCTGAAAAATAGTTTTATATTAAATATAAATAAATCACTCAATTCATTTATTCAAATAAGGATTATTCAAACAATGAAAATCAAACAATTGTTCTCTGTGGTTGCCATGTTGGTAACGTCTTTGGTTTCTGTGCATGCTCACGCTGGGGTGCATTATGATAAACATGGTAACGTGGGTTACGATACGGCGGCAGAATGTGATGCGGCGGTGCAAGCGGGTACGGCTAAATTCTATCAATCATTTACACACAAATCGCCCTTGTTGCGTAAAGGCGAAAAATCGGTGCAAGAAGCCACCATTAAAGATTTGGGCGACCAATACAAAGCAGGTGCGTGCGATTTGGGCGTGGGGCATAAATTGGGTCGTGATGGTGTGTCTAAAAAATTGCAAGGCAAATTCATTCCATTCAGCCCTGATATGCCTGTAAATGTGTATTTGGACGGCAAAGGCAATGCGGTGCGCGTGAGCATGCAGCAATGTGATAACTGGTTCTCTGGCAATGCGCCACGTCCTGTGGAAGTGTTGGTTGCGAAAACCCCAGCACCTATGGAGCCGACTATTACACCAACTGAAGTAGCCACAACACCTGTAGCGACTACGCCAAGCACATCGGCTGCTGCGCCTGCGATTTTTGCGGGTGTGGCAGGTTTGGGCGCGTATGCTTTTGGTACGATTGGTGCGCATTCTGAAGAAATGCACAGCAATGGCAGACAGCCTTCATTCTACAGTCGCGGTATTTTCAAAGACACTTCTACTACGGCGGCTGGTCAAGTCGGCGTGGGCTTGCAATTGAACAAATGGTTGGGTGGTGAAGTGTATGTTCAAGGCGGTCAAGAGAAAAAATACATCAGCAAAGAAGGCAATAAGCAAGATTTGAACCGCTACGAAGCGGGTACACGTTTGGTATTGGGTCATAATGTAACGGATAAATTGCGCGTGTTTGGTAAAGCAGGTGTTGCAGCCGTACATCAAGATGACCATCATCCACAATTTACCGTTGGTGCAGGCGCTGTTTACCAACTGACTGATAAATTAGGTATTCGTTGGGATTATGACCATGCGGTAAAACGTTCTGACCATGTTTATTACGACAATATGGGCTTTGGTAAATCACATTACACAGGTTTGGGTTTGCAATACAAATTTAAATAATTGATAATAAAGTATGCCGTGTTTTCAGGTGGTTTTCAGGCTGCCTGAAAATGTGTGCATTTGATGAATTATTTTAAGGATTTGAATCATGAAACACAAATTATTGTTGAGCATTTTGGCAATGACAACCGCATTTGCCAGCACTTCTGTACAAGCACAAGGTGTTGCTGGTGAAGTGCCATTGAAACCTTATGTGTATGGCACAGTGGGCGCGGCACAAGATGGTTACAAAACCAGCAATGGCGCGTTTAACGATCGCGATGTTCGTGCCACAGGTCAAGTTGGCGTGGGTTTGCAATTGAGCGAATACATGGGCGGCGAAGTGTATTACGAAGGCGGCGATAAATTCAAATACAAAAACAACACCCATAGCCAAAAAATCAGAGCGCATACCGTAGGTGCGCGTGCCACCATCGGCACCAGCACTGCTCATAAAGCGCGTGTATTTGGCAAATTGGGCGTGGCGGCAGTACGTCATGAAATTGGCGAACGAGAAGCCACTCGCCCACAATTCACGGCTGGTGTTGGCGCGACTTACGCGGTAAGCGATAATTTCGCGGTACGCGGTGATTATGACCACAAATTCAAACGCAGTAGCGATGTGGATCGCAAAGGTTCAGATTACATCGGTGTGGGTGGTCAAGTGAATTTCTAATTCAGGCTGCCTGAATATTGAGATAAAACCGTTATATTTGCTTTGGTAAATATAACGGCTTTTTTGCTATTTAATTTATTTAAAAAATATATCTATATGAATACACACATATTTTCTGAATTAGACCATGCTCATATGCGCCGCGCTTTGGATTTGGCGTGGCTGGGCAAATATTCTACTTCGCCTAATCCGCGTGTGGGTTGCGTGATTGCACACGGCGAACAAATTGTCGGGCAAGGTTTTCATGTACGCGCTGGCGAACCCCACGCCGAAGTCCACGCCATTCGCCAAGCTGGGGAAATGGCGCGTGGCGCAACGGCGTATGTTACGCTGGAACCGTGTTCTCATCACGGCAGAACGCCACCATGCGCCGAAGGGTTGTTGGCGGCGGGCATGGCGCGGGTGGTGGCGGCAATGCGCGACCCGAATCCTTTGGTGGCAGGGCAGGGCTTGGCGAAATTGGCGGCGGCGGGTGTGGCGGTGCAATGTGGTTTATTGGAGACAGAAGCGCGTGCATTGAATCGTGGATTTTTGTCGCGCATTGAACGCCATCGTCCGTTTGTGTCGCTGAAAATGGCGGCGAGTTTGGACGGCAAAACGGCGTTGTCCGATGGGCGCAGTCAATGGATTACGGGCGCGGCGGCGCGGTTGGACGTGCAGCATTTACGCGCCCAAAGTTGCGCGGTACTGACGGGTATTAGCACGGTGTTGGCGGATAATCCACGTTTAAATGTTCGTGAAATCAATGTGTTGAGACAACCGATTCGTGTGGTGCTGGATTCACATTTCAGGCTGCCTGAAGAATCTGCTTTGGTGCAAGACGGTGGCGCAACGTGGGTATTTGTCTTGGCGAATGCGCCCACGCGTTTGGCGGAATATGATAATCTGCGCGTGTTCAGGCAGCCTGAAAACACTTTGGGCAAATTGGATTTGCATTGGGTGTGCGAGACTTTGGCGCAAAACGGCGTGGGCGAAGTTTTGCTGGAAGTGGGGCAAACTTTGGCAACGGCGTTTGTGCAGGCGGATTTGCTTGATGAAATCGTTTATTTTCAATCACCTAAAATTTTGGGCGATACGGCGCGTGGTGTGTTCAGGCTGCCTGAAAATGGCGATATTTTGACGCGTGAAGCGGATTGGCACACGGTTTCGGTGGAAACGGTGGGCGATGATGTGAAATGGGTTTTACAAAAGCGATAGTCTGGTTAAACCTGATTAATTTGGGTTAATTGTGTTCACAAAAAAATAAATCAGATTATAATCTTTTCATCTAATTGATGTGTTGCGAAAGAGTGGGTAAGTCTATGAAATCAAATCAAGAATTATTGCAGGAGATTGCCATGAGTCGACCAACTGGGGCGTTTATTGGGGCTTCGTGGGCGGTGTTGGGGATTGGCGCATTGGCGTTTTTGATTGGGCTGTGGAATGCGGAAGGTTTGGCGTTGAGCGAAAGGGGCTATTATTTTACGGTTTTGATTTTGGGCTTGTATTCCGCCATCAGTTTGCAAAAAACGATTCGGGACAAGGCGGAAGGTTTGCCGATTTCGGGCTTGTATTATGGGATTAGTTGGTCGGTGTTGATTTTGTCCATTGTTTTGATTGCGATTGGTTTGTGGAACGCAACCATGAGTTTGAGTGAAAAAGGTTTTTACGGCATTGCGTTTGCGATGAGTTTGTTTGCCGTGATTACGATTCAGAAAAATACGCGGGACATGGCGCGGGTGAATGCGGTGATGGCGGAACATGGTTATCAAACATATTCTGATGAATAATTAGTGAATAAATAATTGGGCAGCCTGAAAATTTTGCCGTATTTTCAGGCTGCCTTTGTGTTTAAAGTTATTATCAAAATTGTTTACTCTATAATATTTCATTTAAAATGAGATTTTTTAATAGTAAATGAGATTTTTTAACCTGTCAATCAGCCGCTTATTTTTCAGGCTGCCTTTCAATGTACAACAAAATCTGACGTAGATGTAGGGTGCGCCGTGCGCACCAAATGATTTGGATTATTTAAATATGATGGCAAATTTGGTGCGCACGGCGCACCCTACATTTTTATGGTTTAACAATGCTTGTGTACGTTTAGGCAGCCTTTCATTACCCTACAATTTTTTTGTGCCACCCACCTATTCCCTCTCCTTTGGGAGAGGGTTAGGGAGAGGGGAAAACTGGCGATGCTCAACGATTTTTCCCTCTCCCCAGCCCTCTCCCAAAGGAGAGGGGACAGTACAGGGCAGCCGATGAAATTTATGACGGCGGTGGTGGGTGGACGTTCTGTTGGCGTGCCAGCCGTGCCGCGCATGATGGAAGATTTGCATAAACGCTATGGTCGTTTACAATGGGCAGATTTATTTGTGAAACCAATTGAGTTGGCAGAACAAGGCTTTAGCGTATCGCCACGCATGGCAAAATCCATTGAGCAAAATCTGGAAACGCTGAAACGTTATCCGATGACGGCGGCGTATTTTTTGCCCAATGGCATACCCTTGAAATCAGGCAGCCTGCTGAAAAATCCTGCGTTTGCCAGCTCGGTGCGTACGTTGGCGCGTGAAGGTGCTGCGCCGTTTTACAATGGTTCGCATGCACAAAGCATTGTTAATGCCGTGAAAAATAATGACAATCCAGGTCTACTGACGATGGCAGACATGAAAAATTATCGCCTGATTGAGCGTGAACCTGTGTGTGCTGATTATCGTGTGTATCAGGTGTGTGGCATGGGTGCGCCCAGTTCGGGTGGGATTGCGGTGGGGCAAATTGTGGGCATGTTGAATGAGTTTTCCCCCCACCAATTGCCCAAAAATGATGTGCAATCGTGGCGCGTATTGGGGGACGCTTCACGTTTGGCATTTGCTGACCGCGAGCAATATATTGGCGACCCTGATTTTGTGAATGTTCCAAGCAAGCAATTGTTAGATAAAAATTATTTGCACCAACGCGCCGCCATGTTGCAATTGAACAAGCAATCTTTGCCAACGGTGTCGGCGGGGGATTTGGACAATACTTATGCGGCGGCGGCTTCGTCATGGGAATTGCCGTCCACCAGCCATATTTCCATTGTGGACGCGGACGGCAATGTGTTGTCCATGACAACTTCTATTGAAAATGCCTTTGGTTCGGGCGTGATGGCGAATGGTTATTTGCTGAACAATGAATTGACCGATTTTACTTTCACACCCACCAAAGACGGTAAACCCGTTGCCAACCGCGTGGAAGGCGGCAAACGTCCACGCTCGGCAATGGCACCGACTATTGTATTGAAAAATGGGCAGCCGTATTTGGCGGTGGGTTCGCCAGGGGGCAGTCGGATTATTGGTTATGTGGCGAAAACCTTGTTGGCGCATATTGATTGGGGCATGGACATTCAGGCTGCCATTGCTGCGCCGAATATGCTGAATCGTTTTGGAACGTATGAATTGGAACAAAATACACCTGCTGCCAACTGGGTTGAGCCTTTGAAACAATTGGGTTTTCAAAGCGAAGTGCGTGATTTGAATTCGGGTGTGCAGGGGATTGTGATTACGCCCACAGGTTTGATTGGCGGTGCAGACCCACGCCGTGAAGGGAAAGTGATGGGGGAATAAAAAATATTCAGGCAGCCTTACAGTACACGACAAAATTCATGTAGGGTGCGTATTACGCATCGAAATTTCAATTATTTGAATGATTTGGTGCGTGGTATGCACCCTACATTTTGGGCGTTTGTAAAAATTGTCGTGTACTGAAAGGCAGCCTGAAAATTGTCAAAACCCATATTTTCAAAATATAGTGAATCAAATACAAAATAGGACACTATGTAGGGTGCAACTTGTTGCACCAAACCCATGTTTTATAAGAAAAATGGTGCAATAAGTTGCACCCTACACTTGTCCTATTTTTAAATGGATTAACTATAAATCCATATCCAATCCCTAACAAAAAAGGCAGCCTGAAACCATTTTCAGGCTGCCTGAATATTTTTCTAAACAAATGGATTACACATTCAAATCACGCACTTCACGCGCCACTGCTTGCAAACGCTGATAGGCTTGATAACGCTTGTCGTGGGTGTCGTGCAAATCTGCATTGGGCGAATAGGTTTGCGCGATGGAATTGAGTTGCGCCATCGCCGTTTCCACATTGTCGCACACGCCACCAGCCACCGCGCCCAAAATCGCCGAACCCAACAAAACAGGTTCGCTCGCCGCCGTGCCAATCACAGGCAAACCCGTTGCGTCCGCCAAAATTTGTCGCACCAAATCATGCGAACCCGCGCCACCGCTCACAACAATATTTTGCGTATCTATGCCAACGGCGCGTTGCGCGTCCACAATTTGCCGTAAACCATACGCCACACCACACAATCCTGCCACATACAATTTCAATAAATGCGCGAAATCCGTTTCCATGTCCAAACCTGCAATGACCGCGCGCGCATTCGGGTCGGCAAACGGCGCACGATTGCCCAAAAATTCAGGCACAACGTGAATGTCTTTCGCACGAACCACAGCTTCCGCCGCCGTGCCACGCGCCAACACTTCGTCCGCCAAATACACAGGCAAAGGCTTGTTCGCTTGTTCGGCTAATTTACAGGCAGCCTGAAAAGCTGGGTGTCCCGCCACCAAACGGTCAATCGCCGCGCCAGACGCGCTTTGTCCGCCTTCGTTCAACCACATTTGCGGCACCATCGCCGAGAAATAAGGCCCCCACACGCCATCTACAAAAGTCGCTTCGCGTGTGGTCGTCATCGTGCAAGAAGATGTACCAAACACATAGCCCAAGCTCGCCAACGCGCCACCAGCCACGCCCACCGTGCCAATGCCGCCCGCGTGCGCGTCAATCAAACCTGCGCCCACAGGCGTGTTTTCAGGCAAACCCAATTCTTGCGCGGCTTGCGCGGTCAAACCTTTGCCCAATGCTGTGCCAGCGTCCACAATATTTTGTCCAATGCGAACAAAATTTTCGTCCGCCAATTCATTTAAACCAATGGCGCGAAAATAACCCGCGTCCCAACGCTTTTCGTGCGCTAAATACGTCCATTTGCAAGTAACCGTGCAAACGGAACGCGCCAAATCGCCCGTTGCTTTCCACGTTAAAAAATCGGTTAAATCAAAAAATTGTTCTGTTTTTTGGTAAATTTCGGGGCGATTTTCTTTCAACCATAAAATTTTCGGCGTTTCCATTTCAGGCGAAATGCGTCCGCCAACGTATTTCAACACGGCATGATTGCCCGAATTAATCCGCTCGGCTTGCTCGGTGGCGCGGTGGTCCATCCACACAATAATATTGCGCTCGGGATTATTGGAACTGACGGGCAAAGGCGCACCGTTTTCGCCCAATACCACCAGCGAACAAGTCGCGTCAAAACCCAAACCTGCCACGTTTTCAGGCTGCACTTTTGCCAATTGCACAACTTGGCGCACGCAATGACACACGGCTTGCCAAATATCATTGGACGATTGTTCTACGATGTCGCCTGTTTCGCGCCACACTTGGATTTTTCGGCTTTCGTGGGCGAGCATATTGCCTGTGGTGTCAAACAAACCCGCGCGCACGCTCCCCGAACCAACATCTACGCCAATAAGGTATTTCATGATTTTTGGTTTCCTAAATAAATGTAGGGTGCGTACCACGCACCAAAATATTGAATATGATGGCAAACTTGGTGCGCACGGCACACCCTACTGAATTTTTTGGGAAATTTGGTTTCAGGCTGCCTTTTTGTTTATCAATAAATAATAATAAATAATGCAACAAAAAGACAGCCTGAAACCCCATTTTTTACAAATCCACGCTGGTCGGCAAATGCGTTTTCGCCCAATTCGGCGGTTAATTGGGCTAATTTTTCGCCATCGCGGTCAATCAAAACCACTTTTGCGCCGTTTTCCAGCAAAGTTTTGGCACACGCCAAGCCAATGCCCCAGACCTGCCAAGTTCTAAATCATTTTCACAATACGGTCAATCCGATTGGCAAATCTTGCCAACCAATCTTTCCATTTATTGAAGCCATTAAATCGTGCAATATTTAATGCCCAACTCATTAGAACCGAATAGCAAGCTGCGGTATTCTTATTGCGAATAAAAGACTTATCTTCATTTAACTGAACATCTTTTACCCAATGTAATTTATTTTCAATCTGCCAATGTTGCATAATACCTTTTGCAAAATATTCTGCATTGTCATGGCAAATATT
>NZ_JQKH01000006.1 GCF_000745955.1 Alysiella crassa DSM 2578
AAACATCATCAGAATGCATTTTCGGTTGAATACTTGATGTTTTCAGGCTGCCTTTTGTTACCCTACAAAAATAAAATATTGCCCGTAATCGTTGAGATACCACCATCTGGCTCCTTCTCCTTTTGGAGAGGGCTGGGGAGAGGGAAAAATCGTGGTACATTAACTGTTTTACCCTCTCCCAAAGGCATGGGTATCTACACATCTTTTTACAATAAAATTAAAAGGTTATTTGAAATATCAATTCAATAGCCCTTAATTTTAGTTTCAAAATCACGCGTAACACGGCGAGATTTTGTCAGCTTGTTTTGAAATTTTTGTTGAAAAACAATCAACATAATCTCAAAAAAGATGTGTAGATACCCATGCCCAAAGGAGAGGGAATAGATGGGTGGTCGGCAGAAATTTGTAGGGTAATGAAAGGCTGCCTGAAAAATTGTCGCCCCGAAATGTAGGGTGCGCTGTGCGCACCAAATGTCTGAATAATTTAAGTATTGTGGTTGATTTGGTGCGCACGGTGCACCCTACATTATTGCCCACAAAATATCACGCGCCACCCACCCAAAGCGTGGGTATGGCGGCGCAACGCCATGCTCCCGAAAAGGAACAAATCCATGAAAATCATTGAACATTTTAAACGCCAATTCGCCCTGAAAAAATTGCGCGACCCTAACTACCGCTTTTTGTTTGACGACAATATCCCAGATGAATACGTCAGTTTTGATTGCGAAACCACCAGCTTGGACGTGAAAGAAGCGGAAATCATCTCCATCGGCGCAGTGAAAATTTGTGGCAATAAAATTGTTACCAGTGAATCGTTTTACGTTTTGGTGAAACCCGAAGGCATGATGGAAGCGCGGAACGTTACCATTCACGGTTTGCGCCCCAAAGATTTGCGTAACGGCTTACCGATTGAAGAAGCCTTGAAGCAATTTTTGGCATTTGTGGGCGGTCGTCCTGTGGTGGGCTTTTTTCTGGAATACGATGTGGCGATGGTCAATAAATTCTTGAAACCAATGATAGGCGTGGGCATGCCCAATCGGCAAATTGAAGTGTCGGCGCTGTATTATCAGCAGGAAATGCGCCAGAAATATTACGATATGGTGGTGGATTTGCGTATGGCGAGCATGATTAAAAAATTGAATATTCCTGATTTACCACGCCATGACGCGCTTAATGATTCCATCAATGTGGCGATGATGTATTTGGCTTTGCAGGCGCGAGAATAGTTTTTCAGGCTGCCTTTCAGTACACGACAATTTTTACAAACACCCAAAATGTAGGGTGTGTACCACGCACCAAATCATTCAAGTAATTGAAATTTCGGTGCGTAATACGCACCCTACATGTAGTTATCGTGTACTGAAAGGCAGCCTGAAAATAAAAAACACGTTTATCTATCATAAAGATAAACGTGTTTTTCCATTTAAATCCAATTGTTAAAAACGATGGCGTAAACCCACACCAAATGCAACAGTGCGAACTTTTTCATCACCTTTACCTATATTAATGTAACCCATTTGTGTGTAGGCATCGGTACGTTTGGAAAATGTGTATTGTGCGCCCACTACGCCTTGCCAGTACTTGCCATTGTTACCAACTTTTTGGATTTCGCTTGTGCCAGCCGTGTGGTTGGTGCGTAAGGCTTTGATGTCAAAGCCATGCGCCGCCGTTGCGCGTAAACGCAGATTAGGCGCAACTTTGAATGCTGCCATCGCCAACACTTCTTGTGAGCGCGTGATGGCACGGGTTTGTACGCCACTCGCTGGTGTGGCTGCATTGGCGGCGACATAAGTGTCAAAAATATTCGCGTCAAATGCGCTCGGTGCGTCCACATTTTTGGCGAATTGATACGCCAAACCTGCGGTGAAGTGGTCTTTTTCCACACCAAATTGTGCAATTGCTTGGAATGCGTCATCTTTCAAAGGGTTGTAGCCGCCATTTTTGGTGTGTGCGCCCACCAAATTGGTGAAAAAGCCATTTTTGTGTTTGTAATCCAAACCTACGCCATACAAACCTTTGTCTATCTTACGCGAATTTACCCACACATTTTCATCATTGTTTGGCGCATTATTGCTTGGTGAAACATAGGCTTGCATCATCAAGCCGCCCATTCGTGGCGTGTAATAACGCATAGCCGTGCGGCGGCGTTTCACATCATTGCCCGAACTGTTGCGTGTCCAATAGCCCGCGCCTAAAGCATCGCTAATATATTGATATGGGTCAAGATAGCCGTCTGACCACTCATTAATTGGTGTATTCACATAACCAAAATGCACACGCCCAAAGTCGCCTTCCAAGCCAATATACGAATCACGATTAGCAAAACCCGAACCATCGCCATTTAAATTAATGCGTTGTTCAATTTGCCAAACCGCATTCAGGCTGCCTGAAAGTTTTTCTTTGCCTTTAAAGCCCAAACGAGAGCCTGGGGCAACCACGCGTGTGCGCGTACCATTGTATAATTTGGTATTGCCCACTTTTTTGCTTTCCACTTCCATGCCACCACGCATTTGCCCATACAGAATCACATCTGCTTGAGCCAAGCTAGCGAGAGGTATCATAGAAATGGTTATCATCAATTGTTTTAATTTCATGATTATGTTTCCCTTGTAAATGTACACTTTTTGATAATAACAAATAATTTATCATATTTTAACTAAAATGAGACAAATTTTACAAATTACCACCCATGAAAAATAACGAATAACCTGTATTTGTAAGGTTTATATATTGATTTTATTAAAAATTTTTTCGAATATAAGGCGATTTTTTAAGCCAATATCGGGACGATTGGCTTAAAAAGCCAACGCAGTAGGCGCATGAAGTGGCGATAAAAGCAAGCTATATAAGATTATGAACACAGATTCTAAATATATCTGAAATCAAGTAAAAATTTCCCTTGCGCCATCTTGCTGATTCGCCGTATAATCAACCAGTTTTCCTTTTGGGAAACTTTTTTATTTTGACGCAACACATATTTCGCGTTAAGGGTGTTTTCAGGCAGCCTGAAAAGGTATTTTGAAAATTCTGGCAGAAATATGTATGCTTTTTAACCCTTATATTTTTTAGGAAATTCAATGTCTTCTCAAGTTACTATGCGCCAAATGATTGAAGCTGGCGTACATTTCGGTCACCAAACTCGTTACTGGAACCCAAAAATGGCACAATACATTTTTGGTGCCCGCAACAAAATCCACATCATCAACTTGGAAAAAACCTTGCCTTTGTTTAACGAAGCGCAAGAAGTGGTGCGCCGTTTGGTTGCCAACAAAGGCACGATTTTGTTTGTTGGTACAAAACGCCAAGCGCGTGAAATCATCAAAGAAGAAGCACAACGCGCAGGTATGCCTTACGTTGACCATCGCTGGTTGGGCGGCATGCTGACCAACTACAAAACCGTCAAACAATCCATCAAACGCTTGGAAGAAAAAGCCGCTTTGTTGGCAAACGCCGAATCAAGCGGTTACAACAAAAAAGAATTGTTGGACATGACCCGCGAAGTGGAAAAATTGGAACGCTCTTTGGGCGGCATCAAAGACATGAAAGGTTTGCCTGACGCGATTTTCGTGATTGACACAGGCTACCAACACGGTACTTTGGTGGAAGCCGAAAAATTGGGCATTCCCGTGATTGCCGTTGTGGACACCAACAACAGCCCTGACGGTGTGAAACACGTTATCCCTGGTAACGATGACTCTGCCAAAGCCATTCGTTTGTACTGCCGTGGCATCGCTGATGCTGTGTTGGAAGGCAAAAACCAAGCGGTTGCGGAAACCGTAGCGGCTGCACAACAAGCTGCTGAATAAGACTTTTGTCTTTTCAGGCTGCCTGAAAACGGTTTCAGGCAGCCTGTTTTGAATTTCATTTGAATTGATATTTTTGGAGAACAATATGGCAGAAATTACTGCAAAAATGGTTGCCGATTTGCGCGCCGCAACTGGCTTGGGCATGATGGAATGCAAAAAAGCATTGGTAGAAGCCGAAGGCAATTTTGAAAAAGCCGAAGAAATCTTGCGCATTAAATCTGGCGCAAAAGCAGGTAAATTGGCAGGTCGCACGGCTGCCGAAGGCGTGTTGGCTTACGCGATTGAAGGCAAAGTGGGCGCATTGGTTGAAGTAAACTGCGAAACCGACTTTGTGGCAAAAGACGCTGGTTTTGTTGAATTTGCCAATTTTGTTGCCAAAACTGCGGTGGCGAAAAAACCCGCTACCGTTGAAGAATTGGCGGCTTTGGTGGAAGACGAGCGCAAAGCCGTGATTGCCAAATTGGGCGAAAACATGTCTGTACGCCGTTTCCAAGTAATTGAAACTTCTGGCGAATTGGTGGCTTACATTCACGGTGCTTTGGCAACCGAAGGCGTGTTGGTGGAATACACAGGCAGCGAAGACGTGGCGCGTAAAATCGGCATGCACATCGTTGCAGCGAAACCACAATGCGTACGCGAAGACCAAGTTGATGCGGAAACCGTTGAAAAAGAACGCCACATCTACACCCAACAAGCGATTGAATCTGGCAAACCTGCTGAAATCGCTGCGAAAATGGTTGAAGGTCGCATCAAAAAATTCTTGGCAGAAGTGTCTTTGAACGGTCAAGCATTTGTGATGAACCCAGACCAAACCGTTGCCCAATACGCCAAAGAAAATGGCACAGAAATCTTGTCATTCGCACGCTACAAAGTGGGCGATGGCATTGAAAAAGCGGTTGTGGACTACGCGGCAGAAGTGGCTGCGGCTGCAAAAGTTTAATCTTTTGATTCAGCAATAAAATTTAAAGCTGCCTGAAAAGTTTTTTGGCTTTTCAGGCAGCTTTTCTTCTATTTTCATTTTGATAGTTGCTTTTTATCCACCATCTTTTTCTTATATTCGGGATGAGATGCTTTAAGGCTACAATGAAAACATAGGCACATGGCATTTTCACGAGTTCGTTCAAGCTGATTGTTAATTCTCCGCAATGTTGCTTTTACCAATCGGATTCTTTTTTTACAAAAAGCACAAGAACATTCTTGTTTTGCCCATACACTTTGTTTCATACTACGATATTGTTCAATACTATCATATATTTCCCGATATACCAAAAGCAATTCATCTTTAATTGTTTGAGAAACATTTAAAGAATTTATTGTATTGACTGTGGGAATTTCTGCATCTTTTTTTAAATTGCAGTCCATATGTACTGCAAATAGATTAGCGGCACTCTCCACTTGCAATTCAACCTCTGGTTTCTGAATCCATTTATATATTGCGCGAGGTATAAAATGTTCCACAGACCATTTTTCATGACTTAAAATGGGTTGATTACATAAAATACAAATACCATTACTGTTTTGATATGCTTTTTGTCTGCGTTCTAAAACATTCACAATTCACTCCCACATTCCTAGAAATAACGGTATCAATTTCAAATGTTTGTTGTTTTTAGGCAGCCTGAAATGCCACTTCCCCATTTCAGGCTGCCTGAAATTAAAAACCTTCCATCAACATGGTATCAATGGAATCACACAGCGCGTGAATTAAGAGAATATGCACTTCTTGAATACGCGCTGTGCGATGGTACGGCACATTCAGCAGCACATCGCCATCGCGCAACATCGCCGCAATTTTGCCGCCATCGCGCCCTGTAAACGCCACCACGCGCATATCGCGCTCATGAGCCGCCTTAATCGCTTCCATCACATTGCCCGAATTGCCCGATGTGGAAATGCCAATCAGCACATCGCCCGCACGACCCAGCGCACGCACTTGTTTGCTGAAAATATGCTCAAAACCGTAATCGTTGCCAATGGCGGTCAGCGCGGAGGTGTCGGTGGTCAGCGCAATCGCCGCCAATTCCATGCGTTCTTGTTCAAAACGCCCCGTCATTTCGGCGGCAAAATGCTGTGCGTCTGCGGCGGAACCGCCGTTGCCGCATATTAAAATTTTGCCATCGTTTGCCAAAGCATTAAACAGCATTAATGCGGCTTCGGCGGTGGCTTCGGTCAGCACTTCTTGCGCTAACTGTTTGACTTTTATGCTTTCTTCAAAATGCGCCGCAACGCGTTCATGTAAAATCATCATTGAGTTATCCTGTGAGGTTGGTAATCCATTGGGGGCTTGCTGTGCCTTGTAGCAAAACCGCGTCTAGGCGGCAAGCGGTATTTAGTTGATTGATTTGTAAATAATATTCTGCGCTACGTTGGAGTTTGGCTAATTTATTTGGGGTAATGCTGTATGCTGCGCCGCCAAATGCTTGGGTTTTGCGAAATTTCACTTCAACAAACAAGAGTTTATCGCCTAAACGCATGATTAAATCAATTTCGCCGTATGGACAATGCCAATTTCGTTCCACCAATTCGCAACCTTGTTCCAGCAAAAAGGCAAGGGCACGGTCTTCGGCGGCTTGTCCTGTGGGGTGGTTTAGTTTCATATTAATTATTTGATTAAATTAAAATTTTTCAGGCTGCCTGAATTTTCCGCGCGGCTTGTTCGGCGGCGGTCAGGGCGATTTTATCGCGCACATACAATAATTCGGCGTGTGCCGCGTCTGTTTGTGGATAACGTCCTGTTTGCGCCAAAGCCAGATAATCGGCGGCGGTTGGCATATTCAGGCTGCCTGAAAACGGCATTTCCAAGGCAAAGGCATTGCCCACGCCACGCATATTTTCGGCGGACACGTTTTCAGGCAGCCTGATGTCGGCGGCTTTGCCCACCGCGTAATCGCTTAAACGAATGTGGTTTTTCGTGTCAAACCATGCGTAAAACACTTCGCCCATACGCGCGTCTGTAGCGGCTAAAACGCATTCACAATCAGGGATTTGATATGCCACCGCGTCCAAACACGGTACGCCAATCAAGGGCGTGTCAAACGGTGCCGCCAAACCCTGCGCCACGCCGATTCCAATTCGCAAACCTGTGAATGCGCCCGCCCCTTGCGCGTACACAATCGCCCCCAAATCCGCCGCCGTGCAATGGGCTTGTGAGAATAGGGCATTGATTTGTGGCAAGATTTCGGCGGACTGTTTATTGCCCACTTCGGCGTGAAATTCGGTTTTCAGGCTGCCTGAAATCAGGGCAAGGGATAAATAGCTGGTGCTGGTGTCTATGGCGAGTAGGGGTTTCATGGTTTGGGAAAATAAAAAAATGGGCGAAATTATAACACGTTACACGATAAAAATTGTTCAGGCAGCCTGAATATTCGTAAGATACATTTTTAATCCCATTCGCTGCGAATTTGGCGTTCATATTCCAAGCCGTCAATGCCGCAACCTTGTAACAAACCTGCGGCAGCCATTAAGGAATCTTCGCTGGGGCAGTTGAGATTGCCAATTAATTTGCCATGATTCACAAATTGAACCAATTCGCCTTTTTGAACCGACAAAATTTGCTCTTGAATGGCAGGCGGCAATGCACTAATTTCAATTAACATTTTGATTTTTCATATAAAAATAAAACATAAAATGGGATTATCTGTTTTGATGAAATGACTGTCAAGCGATGAAAAAATGTTTCAGGCAGCCTGAAAAATCGTTTTACCCCTACCATTTATGGCGCAAATTCCAAATCAATTTTTGCCATTGTTGGCGCAATTTTCGTTCCCAATCAAAGCGTTTTGTCAAACGATTGATGCCGTCCAAAATCAAAGGAATGCTCATAAACAGAAAAAACGGCAACCACACCAATTCGCCCCAAAACAGCCATTCTGCCATGCTGCCATAACGGTTGTTGGCGCGATTTCTCATGGTGCCAGCAGGCGAAATCATGCCCAGCCGCGTGGATTCGCCCACCAATTTGGGGCTGGTTTGTAACACTTGGGCTGTCCATTTGTTCCAACCCGATTGTTCGGGCAATTTGCAGGCTGCCTGTACGGGTTTGAGTGGTCGGAAAACCCAATTATTCCAACTGGTTACATCATCTTGCATAAAATCGCAACTTTTGCCATTTACAGAAATTCTCATCAACACGGGTTCGCCAATCACGCCTTTTCCCACATCGCCGAGCAAATTCAGGCGCAAATCGCCATTGCTGGCGCGGCGGTAGCCCATTTCAAATTGGGTGGATTGGGTGGCAACAGGTCGCCACACTTCCCATTTTACTTGTGCGCCGTCTTGTAATTTAAGCGGCAATTCGGGGGCGTGAATGGCAACGTCCAGAAACGTGAGTGAGCTGGTCGTGATGAGTGCTAATGTGAGCCATATTCCCCAAATTAATTTTAATTGATTGATTTTTTTAAATTTATTTTTTAATTCTTGAATATTCATATTCAGGCAGCCTGAAAAATTAAAACAAATCGCCAATCACCAAAATCGGCAACATAATCATACCGCTAACCGTGTCCACCGCCAATGCAAGTGGCGTGAGCAAAATATGGCTGGCGAGTTTGCTTTTGTCTATATTGGTTTGATTTTGTTTCAAAGTTAATTCTATGGGGATACTGTCGTGGAAACGGTAATCTTCGGAAAATTGTTGTGGTTTGGTATAAACTGTGCCTTCGGTGGCATAGCATAGTCGGTAATGCTGTGGATTGGCTTGCGGCTGGAAGCGTAATTTTTGTAAGGTTTGGTGTTCATCTAGATTTTGCGCGTGGTAATCTAGGCAAAAATCGCTGTGAAAATGGCTGCCATCGGTAATGCTGACGGGGAGCGCGGCGAGTGTTTTGCCTGTGTAGGGGGCGGTGATTTGGTAGCGTTGCGGCAAACGGGCGGCAAGTGGTGCGAGCAATTCGGTGGATATATCTGATTGAATCGCATACCAATATTTGCCACCCATCATCATCAGGCTGCCTGAAAGCGGTTCGCCATTGTGTGGCACATAGGCAAAGGCGTGGATTTGGTCGTGGTCGGTGGTTTGCACAACGGTGCGGGTGTTGATGGCGCGGTCGGCATCGTAAATGCCGCCGTTCCACACCACTGAAGTGCAAGCCGTTTGACCGAATAATATGAGCGTTAAGAATATCTTTTTCAACATAAATTTAATTTTCAGGCTGCCTGAATGTTTTGAATATTTTGCGATACAGCCATTTGCCGAATTTCCAAATGAATGTGGTAATAAAAATTGCCCAAATATACGCCATCACACGCATCATCATGCCGCCATATTCCCAATTGATTGGCGTGATTTTGCCCTGATTATCTATTTGATAACGGTAAATAGCTGGGTCGCCCATACTATCTCTCCATGTTTCCAGTTCCCAAATTTGATTGGGTAATAAGCGCAAGTGCATGGAACCAAAATGCGGAAAATCATAATCCAAAGGCTGTGTACAAACGGTTTGTGTGGTTTTGATTTTTTTAATGGTCAGCAAATTCGGCGTATTATTTTCCATGACACAAACATTGAAATAATCACTAGGCGGTCGTGGCTTCGTTTTCATTTGCCAAACAAAAAGTTGTGAAATCAAAATATATAAGCCAATGACAGACAATATTTTTTTCACAGTATTCATGTGATTTGTCCTTAATTTAATTTTCAGGCAGCCTGAAATTTATTGTTCATCGTCATCATCAAATTCCTTGCCCACTGTTTGGCTGTGTTTGGCGTGAATTTGCGCTTTGAGTAAAGCCAAATCGCTGGGATTTTGCTCATCGGGCAAAATGCGGATTTCGCGTTGTGGAAAGGGAAAGTCTATGCCTTCTTCATTAAAACGCTGCCAAATTGCCAATAAAATCGCCGAATTTAAACCTGCAAAACCATTTTCAGGGTCTTTTACCCAGAATCCTACGCGTAAATCAATGCCGTTTTCGCCAAAATTGGTTAAAAAGGCTTTGGGTTCTTTTTCTACGCGTTCTTGTGCGGCGGCAGCTTCCTGCAAAATGCGTAGGGCTTTGGTTAAATCGGTGTGGTACGCCACTTGCACGTCCAAACTTTGGTACAGCGATTTGCCTGTGTAGGATTCGTTAATCACGGTGCTGGTTACAAAAGTTTCGTTGGGAATCAAGGCTTCTGGTCCGCTCGCGCTGCGTAATACGACAAAACGCGCATTGATGGCGGTTACATAACCCGTGAAACCGTTTACCGTCAAACGGTCGTTTGGGCGGATAGAACGGTCTGCCAAAATAATAAAGCCCGACACATAATTACTGGCAATTTTCTGCAAACCAAAACCCAAACCTACACCCAACGCGCCACCAAATACCGACAATACCGTCAAATCTATCCCCACCAAAGGCAGGGCAATCAACACCGACAAAATCAGTAAGGCAGCCTGAATGATTTTGGACAACACAATCCGTAAATTAATGTCCAAACTATCGGTTTGCATTAACTGCTTGCCCAGCCAACGCCCCAGCGACATCATCGCCGCCAACATCAAACCCACCCACAACAGCCCAGTCAGCAAAGTCCAAACATTTAAGGTGCTTTTGCCAACCGCAAACTGAATACCGCGCAACATACCAATCAACAAATCATCAATGCCCGACACCCAAAACAAAAAATACACCCACAATAAAGTTGCCAAAAACGATTCACGCTTATGGTTCAACCACTTTTCAGGCAGCAGAAAATGCAAACCACCTAAAATCAAACGAATCGCCAACATCCAGTTTGCCGCAAACACCATCAGCCGCAACCACAAAGAATCTACCCCCACCGTTGCCCACCAGCCCAATAAACCAACCGTCCCAAATACGGTCAATAATAATGGCAACATGACCCGCAACAATAATGGTTTTAGCCAAACCGATTGAATTTTCGGCAACTGTTTGCGCGTGATGAAATGCGCCGCCAGCCACGCCAACATTGCCAATGCCAGCACCAAAGCCAGTTCCGCCCAACCTATCATTTGCGTGAAACTGCGCCCCAAAAGCGTGGCGGTAAATTCATCGCGGGCAAATAAATAAGCCAATGTTTCGCTTAATTTTTCACTAAGGGATTGTTCTGTTGTCATTTTTTATTGTCCTTTGGGTTGGGGGAATGGGGGTTCAGGCTGCCTAAAAATCATTTTTCGCGCCCAAAAATAAAACATCACAAATGGCAATGTTATCAAGAAAATACCGCTAAAAAAATTGCGCCAAAACTGATGGAATTGTTCTGTGTAAAATTCAATGGCTTGCTCATGGCTTAATAATTCTTTTTCATTGATTTGAATGGAGAAAATTCTATTTCGGTATTCATCATCTGGTAAATAAGTGAAGTGTGCTTTTTGCCCAATATAATCAAAAATATCCTGACAAGTCCATTTATCTATCAACCATTCATCTTTTCTACCATAAAAACAAGATAATTTAACTTTATCAATGATTAAATAATTAGCTTCACATGGGGTTTTTTTGCCGCAATGGTATCGTTCATAAATCAGATTTTTGGGAACAATGCCTGTAACAGCAAGGGTTTGTTTTGCTGTGGTATGGTGCCATTTTGCCCATTCACTTTCTTTGATAAACAAGGGTATAGAGACAAAAACCAATGCCAGCAAAATCATTTTAATAATGTGCGCAATATAGCCGCCAAAAGTTAAGGTGAGTAAAACAATCAAAATGGATAAGGTAAACCATAAAATAGACACATTATATAAATAATACAATAAATCTATATAGGGAATGCAGGCAATGGCGAGAAAAACATTGGCATAAAATGAAAGGGGAAAAGCATAATTATTTGGTGCTTTACCAGTCAAAACATAGACACTCCCAATACCAAAGTATGCAGCAGGCAGCCATAAAATATAGAGAATATATAATTCTGTGTAATAAATATACGCCAACATCAGCAATAAGAAAAAATAAACCAATTTAATCAGTAAATTATCTGTTTGTTTATTGCTTAACATGGGGTATCCTTTGTCATAAAGTCGTAGGGTGCGCCGTGCGCACCATTTTTTCACACAAAATTCAATTTGGTGGCAATTTGGTGCGTAATACGCACCCTACATTTTGGGTGTTTGTAAAAATTGTCGTGTACTGAAAGGCTGCCTGAAAAATTCATTTGCGTTTTGCTTTGGGCGATGTTTTCTTTTTGCTGGGTGTGGCTTGAATGTCCGCCACTTTGATTTCAAAAATCAACATGGAATTGGGTTTAATGTATGCACCCACTGAGCTCTCGCCAAACGCCAAATTGGCGGGGATAAACAAGGTGTATTCACCCCCTTTTTGCATGAGTTGCAAACCTTCAACCCAGCCTGCAATCATGCTTTCTGGGGTCAATTCATGGGTAAAGGGCTGCTCATTTACTTGCGCAAATACTGTGCCGTTCCACAATTTACCTGTGTAAAACACGCTCACGGTATCGCCCAATTTCACGCGCGCACCTGAACCTGCCTTGTCCACGCGATATTGCAAACCCGAGGCTGTGGTGTGAATGTCTGCCTGCGTTTTGTTTTGCGCCAAAAATTGCTCGCCTTTGGTCAGGTTTTCTTGAGCGATATGATGGTGGTATGTGTCAAGTTTTCTCTCTATTTCCAAAAGTAATTGACGATGCTGTTTTTTGTTGACTCTAGCTGCTTTATTATCCAGTGCATCTTGCAACCCTTGCCATATTTCTTGTTTATCCCATTGCATAATGGCTTGCATTGGTAGCTTATTTACCATATTTGCCGCTTCATAACCCATTAAATAGCTCAAATCTTTTTGCTGCTGTTCCGATAATTTCACATCATCATCGGCAAACGCCAAACCGCTTGCCGCCGCCAAAATCATCGCCAAAAATGTTTTTTTCATCTGAAAATACCTTTCAGGCTGCCTGAAACGCTGTTCAGCAAAGCCAAAATCAAAAATCACAAACGCACTTCAATCCCAGCCGCTTGCATGGCTAATTTGGCTTCGCGTATGGACACTTCGCCAAAATGAAAAATACTCGCCGCCAACACCGCGTCCGCTTTGCCTTGCAACACGCCTTCCACCAAATGCTGCACATTGCCCACGCCGCCCGAAGCGATGACGGGAATGTCCACCGCTTCCGAAATGGCGCGAGTAAGCGGCAAATTGAAACCGATTTTCGTACCGTCTCTGTCCATTGATGTTAAAAGGATTTCGCCTGCGCCACGCGCTTGCATTTCACGCGCCCATTCTACCGCGTCCAAGCCTGTGTCTTTTCTGCCGCCGTGCGTGAACACGTCCCAGCGCGAATTTTCAGCATTGACCGCTTTCGCGTCTATCGCCACCACAATCGCTTGCGAACCGAAAAACGCGCTTGCCTCGCTGACCAAATCGGGATTGGTAACGGCGGCGGTGTTAATGCTGACTTTATCCGCGCCCGCATTGAGCAAACGGCGAATGTCCGCCACACTTCGCACGCCACCGCCCACCGTAAGCGGAATAAACACTTGGCTTGCCACGTCTTCAATCACATGCAAAATGGTGTCGCGGTTGTCGCTGCTGGCGGTGATGTCCAAAAATGTGATTTCGTCTGCGCCTTCATCGTTGTAGCGTTTGGCGACATCTACGGGGTTGCCCGCGTCTCGTAAACCCAAAAAATTCACGCCTTTGACCACGCGACCTTTTTCTACGTCTAAACAGGGGATAATGCGTTTGGCTAACATAATGTGTTCCTTTTTGACAAAAATAATTCAGGCTGCCTGAAAATTAGGAATTGTCCCATTTTCAGGCAGCCTGAACAAGTTATCGTTTTAACCAACGTAGTTTTTCAATAATGCTTGCCCTGAAGCACCAAAAATATATTCCGCCAAGAAATACCAGCCCACCGCGCCACCAACTGAAATACTCAAATTCACACCCATGCTAACAGAATAACGTCCCACCAATTCAATCACCGCCACCGTAAACACCCACATCACCCCCCAAGTTGCCAATTCCACAGGCGCAAAGCTTGGAACACCATTCCATTCCATAATTGCTTTTGCCACAATTGCAATAATGGTAATGCCCAAGCCTTCCATCAGCGAATTGGGGTCGCGGTTTGCCGACCAAATGCCCCAAAAGCCCACTACAAACGCCATCAACATAAACGTACCGTTCATGATTTAACTCTCTTTCATATTAAAAAATCAATTAATTAAAAAATTTCAGGCAGCCTGAAAATCAAGCACACAATTCATCTGCCAATTGTTGCGCGGCGGCAAAATCAATGCTGCCCTCGTAAATCGCGCGCCCCGTAATTGCACCCGCCACGCCTTCATGCGCCACCGCACACAAAGCGCGTACATCGTCCAAATTCGTCAGACCACCCGATGCAATCACAGGTACAAGCAAATTTTGTGCCAATTTCACCGTCGCTTCAATGTTCACGCCGCTCATCATGCCATCGCGCCCAATGTCGGTGTAAATAATGCTGTTTACGCCATCATCAGAGAATTGTTTTGCCAAATCAATCACATGATGTTCAGTAACAGTCGCCCAACCATCAATCGCCACCATGCCATCTTTCGCGTCCAAACCGACAATAATATGCCCAGCAAATTCACGACACGCTTCGCGCACAAAATCAGGATTTTTCACCGCCGCCGTGCCGATAATCACATCATTTAAACCTAAATCTAAATATTTTTCAATGGTTTGTAAATCACGAATGCCGCCACCCAATTGTACGGGAATATCCGCCGCCACCGCCGCGAGAATTTCACGAATGGCAGGAAAATTTTTGGGTTCGCCCGCAAACGCGCCGTCCAAATCCACCAAGTGCAAACGCCGTGCGCCTTGCTTTTTCCAATGCAAAGCCATATCAGCAGGTTGGTCGGAAAACACGGTGGCTTGTTCCATCAAGCCTTGTTTCAGGCGGACACATTGCCCATTTTTTAAGTCAATCGCTGGAATTAATTGCATTTTTGTTCACTATTTTGGGAAAGAATAGGGCGCAATTTTACACCAATTAACACATGTTTTGCGGATTTTTCATTTAGACAGCCTGAAAACCTGTTTTCCGTTATAATTTAGTTGACTTCAACCATTTTTAGCCCGAAAGGAAAGCATCATGAGTCAAACCCAAAGTTCTAAATATGAAATGCCCTATATTAATGGTTTTGCGATGGCGGTAACTTTAGTTGTTGTAGCGGTATTTTCTGCAGTTGCGTTTTTTTCAGGCGGTTTTTTGGCTATGTTTGTGGTTGCGCCTTTTTTGTATTGTTTGACACGTTTTCGCACCATTCAACCGAATACGGCTTTGGTTGGCACATTATTTGGTAAATATGCGGGGATTTTGCCGCATTCGGGCTTTTATTGGCTGTTTCCCTTTTACAGTACGGAAGTGGTTTCTTTAAAAACCAGCAATTATGTTACCGAAACGCTGAAAGTAAACGATTCGTCTGGTACGCCGATTGAAATTGCTGCCGCGATTGTGTACCACATTGAAAACCCTGCCGCCGCCGTATTGGATGTGGAAAATGTGTACAATTTCCTGCAAATTCAAAGCGAAAGCGCATTGCGGACACTCGCCACGCATTATCCGTACACCAATGATGGCAGCAGCGACAGTTTGTCGGGGAATTCGGAAAATATCATGGCGCGTTTTGAAGAAATGGTGCAGGAACGTGTTGAATTGGCGGGCATTATGATTGACGAAGTGCGTTTTACGCATTTGGCGTACGCGCCCGAAATCGCGCAAGCCATGTTGCGCCGCCAACAAGCCGAAGCGGTGATTTTGGCTCGGAAAACTTTGGTGCGCGGTGCGATTGAAATGGTTGGCGGCACAGTCAAAGAGCTGGAAAGACGCGGTATTGTGAACATGAGCGACAGCGAAAAAGCCAAATTGGTTACCAATATGATGACGGTGTTGTTGAGTGAAGAAAATGCTGCGCCTGTGTTGAATGTGAGTGGCGATTGAGTTTTCAGGCTGCCTTTATGACAACGACACAAATGTAGGGTGCGTACCACGCACCAAATGATTCAAATAATGTGGCATTTCGGTGCGTAATACGCACCCTACGTAAGTTTTGTTGTGAACTTTCAGGCAGCCTGAACTTTTCCCCAAAACATTTCCCATTCAAAAAAATTGCCTAACCATGATACCCCACGAATTTATAGACGACCTACTCGCCAGAACCGATATTGTTGATATTATTGACCAATATGTTCCCCTGAAAAAAGGTGGCGCGAATTATATGGCGTGTTGCCCATTTCATAAGGAAAAATCGCCCAGCTTTTCTGTGAGTCCCAGCAAGCAGTTTTACCATTGCTTTGGCTGTGGGGCGCATGGTTCGGCGATTGGTTTTATTATGCAACATCAGGGTTTGAGCTTTGTGGAAGCGGTGCAGTTTTTGGCTGACCGCGTGGGCATGGTCGTGCCGAATGTGCGCGGCGACAATCCAGAACACGCCACCCAACGCGTTGCCAAAAAACAACAACAGCAAACGCTACAATCCACCGTTCAGGCTGCCTGCGATTTTTATCGCCAACAATTGCCTTTGCATAAACACGCGATGGCTTATTTGCAACAACGCGGTTTGTCGCCCGAAATCATCGCGCATTATGGTATTGGTTACGCGCCCGATGGTTGGCAGCCTTTGGCGCAAGTGTTTCAGCCTTATCCGTCCATGCCTTTGATGGAAAGCGGCATGGTGCTGGAAAATGAAAACGGCAGGCAATACGACCGTTTTCGCCACCGCATTATGTTTCCCATTCGTGGTGTGGGGGGCGAAGTGATTGGTTTTGGTGGGCGCGTGTTGGACGACAGTAAACCGAAATATTTAAACTCGCCTGATACGCCCTTGTTTGACAAAGGGAAAAATTTATACGGTTTACACGAAGCGCGGCAGACAATTAAAGACGTGGGGCGCATTGTGGTGGTGGAAGGCTATATGGACGTGGTGGCATTGGCGCAATTTGGCGTGGGCTACGCGGTGGCGGCTTTGGGTACGGCAACCACCGCCGAGCATATTAAATTGCTGTTTCGTCAAACCGATAGCGTGTATTTTTGTTTTGATGGCGATGAGGCTGGGCGCAAAGCGGCATGGCGGGCTTTGGAAAACGCATTGCCGCAATTAAAAGACGATAAATCTTTGTATTTTCTATTTTTACCCGAGCAACACGACCCAGACAGTTTTGTTCGCCAATTTGGTAAAATGCGTTTTGAAGAAGCCTTATTGTACGAAAGCAAGCCACTTTCCGTGTATTTTTGGGACGCGCTGACCGCAAATTTGGATTTGAATTGGCAAGAAGGCAAAGCCGAATTGGTGAAATCCGCCACGCCGTTTTTGAATCAAATTAGCCAAGCCCCCGCGTTGGCGTATTTGCTGAAACAAGAATTGAGTCATAAAACGGGCATAGACCCGAGCAATTTGGCGCACTTGATGGGACAAGCCGCGCCGCGCCGTCATGTGCAAGCCAAGTCTTATCATTTGCCGCGCGAATCGTTCAGGCAGCCTGAAACGCCGACTTTGGTGCAAAAACAAATTCGGGCATTATTATTCAATCCTGATTGGGCGGAACAGGTTGTTTTTCCAGATTATTTGCCTATGGGCGAAGACATGGCGTGTTTGTGGGCATTGGCGAATTTTTACCGTGAACACGCGGGCAATGTGCGTGTGGGCATGGCGCAGGCATTGGAATTTTTCCGCGAAACGCGTTTTGCTGAAACTTTGGCGTATGTCTGTCGCCAAATGGAAGCGTGGGGCGATGATGACAGCGAAGCGGCACAACAGGATTTTGCCGATGGCATGACCCGTTTGGTGCGGCAAGCGGTGGGCGAGCAAATTGAATTATTGAAAAATAAGGGCAATTTGAATGCACAAGAAATGAATTTATTGATGAATTTATTGAAAATGAAATAAAAACCTGTATTCAGGCAGCCTGAAAGGAACGAAATATGAAGATGAAATTATGTGCGCTGATGGTGTTTGCCATGCCGTGTGCGTTTGCGCAACAAAACGATACTTGGGTGGACGTGCAACACCAAAATACGCACAACACTTTGAAATCATGGGCGAATCGTATGGACGATTGGTTTGGTGAACCCGACCCGAATCACCCTGCTTCGGCGAATTTGCGTGTGATGTTGGACACGAATTGGGACAAATATGATGGTGTGCGCGTGAAACCGCGTGTGCGTGGGCGCGTAAAATTGCCCGTGTTGGAGCGCAAAGTGAGTGTAGTGTTTGGCGATGACGATTTGGATCACGAAATTGTGAACAGTAGCCGCGATGAATTGAATCGCCCAATGGTGTACAACAATGATAAATGGTTGAATGCGCGTAGCAGCCGTAATGAAAATTCATCTTTGGCGTTGCGCTGGTCCAATATTTCCAAAAAACAAGGTATTGATACCGATGCGGATATTGGTGTGCGTTCAGGCGATGATGTTTATTTGCGCCTGAAAGCCAGCAAAACTTGGAAACATGGGCAGCATTACACCACGAAATTGGAGCAAATGTATCGTTACGGTTTGGACAGCAAACATTTTGCGCGTAGCAGCATGGAAGTGAAGCGGGCGCAAGCGGACGATGTGTTTGTGGCGAATTATGTACACGCGGATTATGTGGACAATGACGATGAGAAAGGCTGGTCGTGGGGCAATAGTTTGTATCGCCAACACAATTTGTCGGGGAATCGGCGGCTGAATTATGGCGTGCAAGTGGGGGGGGCATTAAGTGGCGATGGTCATCGTTTGAACAGTTATGGTTTATTTGCCAGTTGGCGGCAACCTGTGTGGCGTGATTGGCTGTTTGTGCAGCCTGAAGTGCGTTATGCGAATAATCGTGATGAAGATAGGAAACATTATCCAAGTGTTTTATTTCGGGTAGAAGCGATTTTTTAATGTTCAGGCAGCCTGAAAATAGAAAAAGCTGAATATTCAATCATTAGAATATTCAGCTTTGATTTTTAGCTAACTGGATTATTGTTGTACAGGTACAGTTACAGGTACTTTGATTTCAGTTACCACGTTAGATACCACGCGGATATCTACTTTGCGGTCTGGCTCAATACAAGCAATCAGAGCAGCGCGTTTTTTCGCTTTAGACACTTTTTTGCCCATTTGCGCTACTTGTGCTTGGCAAGAAGCAGTCATGCGTGCTTGAGATTCGCCATAGCCCACAGCAGAGATTTTAGAAGCTGGAACGCCTTGATTTGCCAAGTAGTTTGCCACTACGTTTGCACGGCGTTCAGACAATGCTTGGTTGTAAGAATCTTTGCCCATAAAGTCGGTATGACCTTCTACGCGTACAGATTCCACTTCAGTGCCTTGCAATTGGCGAGCCACATTGTTCAACTCAGTGATGGCTTCAGGACGCAAGGTTTCTTTGTCAAAGCCGAACAAGAAATTAGATTGTAAGGTTTTTACGCTTTCTTGGCGTTCAGTTTTGTATTCGGTGCGGTATTGTTGTTCAGGTGCTTTGTCGCCACACTCTACCAAGCCGTTGGTTTCTTTGTTCAGGTGGGTGTTTTGCCAGCATTCGCCGTAGCTGTTGCGTACCACAGAGCCAGATTGACCACTGGTTGTGTAACCGTGTACGCCTTCTGCCATCGCGCCAGTAGATGCCAACAGGGCAACCATCATTGCGCTGAATTTAATCTGTTTAGTCATTTGTTATTCCCTCATTAAAAAAATGATTGGCAGCCTGAAAAGTGTCTGCCACGTTACGAGATATTTAGGATTAAACCTAACTTTTCAGCGTTCACTATAAAAAGTTAAGCTGTTTCTGTCAATAGATAAGCGGTTTTTTTCTGCGGGGGTGGGAGTGGGGGTGTTTGGGGGTAACTGTTTGTTATTGAGTGGCTATTTTGTGGATTTATTGGAGTGGTCTGGGTTTGTGTTGTGGTAAAAATGTTACAAGTTTTTCAGGCTGCCTTGTGTTAGGCAGCAAATAGAGATGAAATATGCTAGGCAATCCATGATTTGACTGTAATAGTCGCAGAACTGAAAAGCAGTACGGCGTTGCCAACGCCCTTATGTACTATTCGTACACGGCGGGCGTTGTCGCCTTGTACTGCATTTTCATTTCTACGACTATATTTTCAGGCTGCCTGAAATTATGGTACATTCACTTGTTTACCATCAAAAATGCGGTATTTAGCCATGAAGTTGCAACAATTACGCTATGCAGTGGAAACTTTTCGCTGCAATCTCAATGTTTCGGAAGCGGCAGAACGTTTGTTTACCTCGCAACCTGGCGTGTCCAAACAAATTCGTTTGCTGGAAGAAGAATTGGGTGTACAAATTTTTATTCGGAGCGGAAAACGCATAGTGGCGGTTACGCCTGCGGGCGTACAAGTTTTGGAAATCGCTGAACAAATTTTGCGTAATGTCCAGCAAATCAAGCACATTGGCAATCAATTCGCGCAAGACGATGGCGGCAATTTAACCATAGCCACCACGCCCACATTGGCGCGTTTCAGGCTGCCTGCAACGGTGGCGGCGTTTCGGGCGAAACACAATGATGTGCAATTGAGCATTAAACAAGCCGCCCCCGATGAATTAGCCGCGCTCGTGTTGCACGGCGAAGCAGATTTCGCCATCAGCAATCAAGTACCCCAATCGGGCGATTTGCGCCGTTTACTGTGTGAGCGTTGGGCATACAGTTTGCTTGTGCCTGAAGAACATCTTTTGGCACGGCAGCCTGAAATTGCTTTAACCGACATCATTGCCCACCCCTTGCTGACTTACGATTATATGCTAAACCCCACCGCGCCACTCGGACGCGCTTTGCTACGCGCCAATATGAAAGACTGCAAAATTGTCTTGATAAGCCACGATGTAGATGTTTTGCAAACTTATGTGCGTTTGGGTTTGGGTGTGGGTTTGGTGGACACGATGGCGGTGGCGCAAACGGATTTGGTGCAACGCGATGTGTCTGCCCTATTTGCGCCCGATGATGTGCAAATTTTGTTGCGCCCCGATGTCTTATTAAGAAATTATACTTATGATTTTTTTGAATATTTTGACGTGAATTTAACACGAGAACGTGTGGATAAATTACTGTATGCGCCGCCTATTGATGATTTTTCAATTTGATGAACTGAAACTGCTGGGATTAAAGCCGTATTGGGGATTTTTGCGCTTTTTTTGGCGGCGGTGCAATGAAATTCGCGTGTGGCAAGTGGCAGGCAGCCTGACCTTTACCACTTTGCTCGCGCTGGTACCTGTTTTGACGATTGTGTTGGTGCTGGTGTCGGCGTTTCCCATTTTTGGCGATGTAACGCTGGAATTTATGCAGTTTGTGAACACGATTATTGTGCCAAGCGGTGCGGTTGCTGTGTGGGATTATCTCAATGAATTCAATAAACAAGCCAGTAAATTAACCACCGTTGGTGTGGTGATGATGTTGCTGACTTCGCTTTTGTTGATTAAAACCATAGACCAAACGTTTAACCGCATTTGGCGCGTGCGCCGACCGCGTTCCCCATGGCTACAATTTCCCGTGTATTGGGCATTGCTGACGTTTATGCCTGTATTATTGGCTTTGGGCGTGTCTTTGATTAGCCAAACGGCGGAATTTTCAGGCAGCCTGAAAATGATGGCGTGGTTTATTTTTGATGTGCTGGTGTTGTACATCTTGTATCGTGTTGTTCCTAACCGATTTGTCCCCGCCAAACACGCTTTGTGTGGCGCATTATTGACGACTGTATTACTCAAATTCGCCAAATTGGGTTTTGATGGCTATATTCAAAATTTCAATAGTTATCAAATAATTTACGGTGCGTTTTCTGCGATTCCTGTGTTTTTGGTGTGGCTGCATTTATTGTGGGCGATTATTTTGCTGGGGGCGGTGCTGACGGCGAGTTTGTCGTATTGGCAAGGCGCGGTGTATTTACGTCCACGCGGCAAACACGCTTTGTTTAACGATATTGTCCAAATTTTGCTGATGTTGAGTCGCGCTCAAGCCGATGGGCGTTCCCTGCGTGTCCAGCATTTCAGGCAGCATGTGAATATGGGCTACGATGAATTGGGCGATTTGCTGGAGCAATTGGAAGATATGGGCTATGTTGGTTCACACAAAAATGGTTGGCTGCTGAAAAAATCTTTGGAACACATTACCTTACGCGAATTGGTGGGGCATTTTGTTTACATGCCGTCCACGATAGACAGTCCGATTAAATTTGCTTTGGCGGCACTTATGCAATCGGGTTTTGAAATGTTGGACATTACATTGGCGGAATTTGAACGGCGGTTTTTGTCGGAGCAAATAGTGGACAAAAAAAGTGGTGCGTGAATGGTTTTCAGGCTGCCTTTCAAGTACAGGCAACAAAATGTAGGGTGCGTACCACGCACCAAAATTTCAATTATTTGAACGATTTGGTGCGTGGTAGGCACCCTACATCAATTTTGTGGGCAGTACGCCTAACAATCTTCAGGCAGCCTGAAAATTTTCTTCATTTAATTTTTTCAACAAACTGTCCACTTTATCCGTGTCTTCATTACGCAATAAACGCACAATTTCATTTTCTAATTTACCTGTGTCGCTGCGTAAAACAATATCTTTCACGTCTAACAAATTATTAATATTCATGGAAAAATGCCGCAAACCCAAACCAAGTAATAGTCGTGTATAAACCGTATCGCCAGCCATTTCGCCGCACACCGACACCGCTTTACCCGCCCGATTTGCCGTGCGAATCACATGCGCCAATAATTTCACCAAAGCAGGGTGGGCGGGTTGATACAAATGTGCCACCGCGTCATCGTTTCTGTCCACCGCCAAAGTGTATTGAATCAAATCGTTGGTGCCGATGGAAATAAAGTCCACCCATTTCAACAAACTCGCCACCGTCATCGCCGCAGACGGAATTTCAATCATGCAACCCACTTCCACATCGCCAAATTCATCGCCGCGCTCGCTCAATTGTCGGCGGGCTGTGTCTAGGTGCGAAAGGCTTTGTTTTAATTCATCTAATCCAGAAATCATCGGGAACATTAATTTCACACGCCCCAAATGCGCCGCGCGTAAAATCGCCCGCAATTGTGTGCGAAACATCACAGGCTCGGCATGACACAGCCGAATGCCCGTCAAACCCAAAGCAGGATTCAACGCCGCATTGGGCGTGCCATTGTTGCCAAACCAACGCGGATTTTTGTCCACACCCAAATCCACCGTGCGTATGGTTAAAACCTTGCCTTTCATTTTTTTAACAATTTCGGCGTAGATTTCAAATTGTTCATCTTCTTCAGGCAGCGTGTCGCGGTTTAAATACAAAAATTCGCTGCGCATTAAACCCACGCCATCTGCGCCAAATTTGTGTATCGCTTTCACATCGTCCACCGTTTCAATATTGGCGGACAATTCAATTTCTTCGCCATCGGCGGTGGTGGTGGCGGTGTGTTTTAATTTGTTTAACTGGCGTTGGCGGCTGCGGTATTCGCGTTGGCGTTGGCGGTATTCGGTGAGTACCAATTCATCGGGCGCGATAATCAACACGCCCGCCATGCCGTCCACGATGACCCATTCGTGTTCCGAAATCAATTGCCGCGCATTGCCCAAACCAATCACCGATGGAATATTCAGGCTGCGTCCCAAAATGGCGGTGTGGCTGGTTTGCCCGCCCATATCGGTAACAAAGCCTTCTACGCGTTGGTCTTTGAAAAATACCGTGTCGGCGGGGGATAAATCGTGGGCGATTAAAATCGTGTCTTCCAATAATTCCGTGTCCACCAACAATTCAGTATTCAAACCAATTAAATTTTTTTGAATACGCTCAACCACTTGCAACATATCTTGTTTGCGTTGGCGCAAATATTCATCGTCAATTTCATCAAATTGCTGGCTTAATCTATCGGTTTGGATTTTCAATGCCCATTCCGCGTTAATCAATTGTTCTTCAATAATATCAATGGGTTCACGCGACAAAGTAACATCGCTCAACAACATCAAATGCAGCGAAATAAACGCGCCCAATTCGGTGGGGGCATTTTCGGGAATGGCGTTGCGTAGCTGTTCCAATTGCTTGCGTGTGGCTTTGATGGCGGCTTCAAAGCGGTTGATTTCACTGTTTAATTCATTTTCTGCCAAATCAAATTGTGGCACTTCCGACACGCCGCGCACCACCAAATGCGCGCGTCCAATCGCAATGCCTTTGCCCGCCGCGTAACCATGTAACACCAGCATGATTATTCCCCTTCGCCAAAATAATCGTTAATTAAATCAAGGAGTGCGTTCATGGCGGCGATTTCGTCTGCGCCTTGCGTTTCTAGTTCAATTTGCATGCCTTGCGCGGCGGCGAGCATCATCAAACCCATAATGCTTTTGCCGTTAATCCGTTTGCCATTGCGCGACACCCACACTTCGCTTTGAAATTGCGCGGCGGTTTGGGTGAATTTGCTGGACGCACGCGCGTGTAAACCCAATTTATTGATGATTTTAACGGTTTGTTTTTGCATGATTTTTCCTAATGGTTTAAATGTGGGGTGGGGTTTCAGGCTGCCTTAAGACATGAGCAAATCTGTTGTAGTCGTAGGGTGCGCTGTGCGCACCTACTTTTCCATAAAATTTAATTATTTCATGGATTTGGTGCGCACGGCGCACCCTACATATTGTTTGGTCATGCTTTTTCAGGCTGCCTGAAAATAGGCGCGATACAATTCACGCCGCATATCAATCAAAGCACATTCTGCCGCTTCATAATTGACCTGTTCAGGCAGCCTGCAAGGATTTTCATTAAATAAATCTTGCACTTCTTGGTTCAATTGTTCTGCTTGCGACAATAAAGTTTCATAATCCAAACTCCCCTGTTTAATCGCCAACAATTCATCACGATTATCACGGCGCACCCGAATTTCTCCGTGAACCGCAATGTCTCGCGCCATTTGTAACAAGCGGAATGTGTGCATCATATTTTTGCTGTCGTAGCCGCCTTGATGGGCTTGATTATTTTGGTAACGCGTTTCGTTGCGCTCGCGTACCCATTGCCAATAGGAAGCGTATTCGCGGTAATAGCTGCTGTAACCGTCCTGATTAAACGACAAATACGCCACGCGTTTGGCGTGGGGTGGAATGCTGCTCACGGTCAAACTGTTTGCCATATTTTTCGGCGCAACGCCGCGATAGCCAAGCGAACCGTCTTCATCATAAAACACGGCGAATAAATTACGCGCGTGTGGCACGGCAGCCAAGCCGATTTTTTCAGGCTGCCTATTTGTTTCTGCCAACCATATTGGCAAATCAATTGTGTCATTTTCTTGAATAATATAACAAAAATCCAATAACGATTTTTTCTCGGGCGACATTGGATTATTGATTTTCTTGTTTAAACCACGCGCTTTTTTAATTTGCCCCAAAGCGTAACCTGCAAAACTGTGCTGACATGCTTGTGAAACAAACCAATCCAGCCGCAAATTGTCCATAATCGGCGCACGTTGGCGTATGCAATCTGTGGGCGCGGCGAGCAGTTCCAGCGCGTGTGGATTGCTCGCCAACAGTAATTCCACAAATCGCCCCAGTTCATAATACACAATGTCATTGCTTTCATTGGCAATTTGCGGTGTGTAGTGCAAACTAAAATACTGTTTTGGTGGCAAATAAAACACGCCTTTGATGTCCCAATCGGATTCTGGGGTTGCCAAACCGTAGGCGCGGCTGCCTGAAACGGTTTCCAGTAAAATCAGATTTTGTGAATGCAAATCGGCAAGGGTAAGTGTGTGCATATCAGGCAGCCTGAACAATATTTTTATCACAACGATTTAAGGTGGAGCGGAACAATTCATTCAAAGGTTCAATATCCCTGATTTGGCTGTCTGGCGGTGTCAGTTGCGCCACTTCATTTGCCAAATTGAGCGTTACATGGCGCAAATTGGCACTTAAAATATGGCGATATTGTTCGTCTTTTTCTGATTTTAATTCAATTAAATCAAAAATTTCTTGATGATGTTCAGGCTGCCAGTCTTGCATTAAATCGCGCAACACCATAGGCGGCACACCACCGTGCAACACCGCTCAACGCGCCGCCAACAAAGGGCGCAACACATAAAACCATTTTTTCAAACGAATTTCGCCATCTAAATCCAAATCTTTCAAAGCATTATGGGCAATGCCACGATAATGATGTAATAAAGGGGCAGCCTGAACGTAGTGCGGCAAAAGTGGATTTAATTGGGCAATAAATTCCGTATCCTGTTGATAAATCGTGGGCGAATTCAGCCATTCCAGTAAAACAGCATTGCTTTTGCGTAACAAAGACAAGGTTTTGCGAATATCCCAGCCACCGACATCAAACCATTGATTTTCAATGTATTCAAATGTATCTTTGTGTTCGCCTATGCTCAAATACACATCGCTGGGCGAGATGTAAATGGCGCGAACATCGTAATCGCTGTCGGGCGATGGGAAACCCCATGCGCGGCTACCACTTTCGGCAACGTGCAAAAAATGGATGTGTTTTTGCTGACTGATTTCATGGAGTTTTTGGATAATTTGCGTCTTCATATTCATATTTGCTTTCAGGCTGCCTGAATTATTCGGTAAACGCCATAATGCCTTGTAAACCCGATTGTTTCACTTTTTCGGTAAATTCATTTAAATCATGGGCTTGAGTGGAATGGCTCACGGCTTTGATTAACATGGGCGCGTTTAAGCCGCTAATCATGGCGGATTGTTGTGGCACGATGAGTTTCATGGCGGCGTTGCAGGGGGTTGCGCCGAAAATATCGGTTAAAATCAACACACCGTTGCCGCAATTGATTTCGGGCAACAGGGTTTGGGCACGTGTAATGATGATGGCGTGGTCATCGGTGTTTTCCACATTGAGTAGGCGAATGTGGTCAAAATTAAAATTGGGGAAAAAATGGCTGGCGAGTTGTGTGTATGCCGCACCCAATGATTCGTGGGTAATGATTAATAAACCTATCATAATCTTCTCAAAATAAAATAATAGGTGAAGTGTAATAGATTTTTAGGCAGCCTGAAAGTCTAAAATCTGTTATATTCACGCCTTTTTTATTTGAGATAAATACATGGATTTACGACACAAAATCGCCACCAGCCCCATGAGTGTACAACAATGGTTGGTGGTTGTATTAGCGGTATTACTGAATATGTTAGATGGTTTTGATGTATTGGCGGTTGCGTTTACCGCGAAAAGCATTAAAGCGGAGTTGGGTTTGAGTGGCGCACAAATTGGCACGCTGATGAGTGCGGGTTTATTGGGTATGGCGGCAGGTTCGCTGTTGCTGGGGCCTTTGGCGGATAAATTTGGTCGCCGCCCTTTGGTGCTGCTTTCTACGGCTTTGTCGGCGGTGGGCATGTTGCTGACTTATTTTGCCCATTCTTTTGAAATAATTACCTTTTCTCGTGTGATTACAGGTTTAGGTGTGGGTGGGATTTTGCCGTGTACCAATGTGCTTGTGAGTGAATATGCCAATAAAAAATGGCGCGGTTTGGCGATTGCGATTTACGCGGCGGGTTTTGGCGTGGGGGCGATGTTGGGCGGCATGTCGGCGGTGATGTTGCAGGCAGAATATGGTTGGCGCGCAGTGTTTTTGACGGGCGCATTGGCGACTGGGGCGACATGGGTGATTATTTTTGTCTTGCTGCCTGAAAGTGTGGACTTTTTAATGAGCAAACGCCCAGTCAATGCCAAAGCACGTTTGAATGCGATTGCGGCGAAAATTGGTTTGGCGGGCGATTGGGACGTGTTGGCAGAAAACCAGTCTGCTCAACAAAAAGTGTCCTTTTTACGATTATTTGAAGCCGAGCAAATTCGGACGACTTTGTTGATTTGGTTGGCATTTATTGGCGTGATGGCATCATTTTATTTCATCAGCTCATGGACACCCGCTTTGCTGGAAGAAGCAGGCATGGCAAAAGAAAAAAGCCAAACCGTAGGCATGGGCATTTCCATTGGCGGTACGATAGGTTCGCTGGTGTTTGGTTTTTTGGTGAGCCGTTGGGATTCGCGTAAAGTATTGTTATGGTTTACGATTTTATCGGCTTTGGCGGTGTGTGTGTTTGTGCCAGCGACTTCGGCTTTGTCTTTGGCGTTGGGTTTGGCGGTGTTATTGGGGGCGTTGATTAATGCGTGTATTGCGGGTTTGTACACGATTAACCCCACTTTGTACGCCACAGATTTTCGCAGCACAGGCGTGAGCATGGCGATTGGCGTGGGGCGATTGGGTTCCATTGTTTCGCCTTTGGCGGTGGGCGTGTTGTTGGACGCGGGTTGGCAGAAAAATCAGTTGTATTTTGGTGCGGCGATTATTTTATTATTGACGGCTGTGGCAGTCGCATTGTTAAAACCGAAAAATAATGCTTAATCCAGATTGCTCAACGGCGTTTATTTTGCCTTGTTGAGAGCCTTGCGGTAAACTTTCAGGCTGCCTTTCAGTACGCACCATTTTGACTAACACCAAAAATGTAGGGTGCGTATCACGTACCAAATGATTCAAATAACGTGGCATTTCGGTGCGTCATAAGCACCCTACATGGGTTTTGTTGTGTACTTTCAGGCAGCCTGCAATTATCTCATTATCATGAATCAACAAAGGAAAAATCATGAAAACCAAACTCTGTGTTCTCGCCGCCGCTTTTTTATTGGCAGCCTGTGGCGAAAAAACCGATAAAATCGGCGAAGCATCCACCGTATTCAATATGCTGGGCAAAAACGACCGCATTGAGGTGGAAGCATTTGACGACCCCGATGTGAAAGGCTTGTCTTGCTTTTTGTCTTACGCGAAAAAAGGCGGCTTGAAAGAAACCGTGAATTTGGAAGAAGACGCGTCTGACGCTTCCGTGTCCTGCGTCCAAACCGCACCTGTGGTGGAATATTACGAAAGCGTGGTCGCCAAACCACGCAAAGTATTCAAACGCGATGCCAGTTTCGCCTTCAAAAGCCTGCAAATCATGCGCTATTACGACAGCAAACGCAAAGCCTTTGCCTACATGGTTTACAGCGATAAAATCATTCAAGGTTCGCCGAAAAACTCATTGAGCGCGTGGTCGTGCTATGGCGGCACCCCCAGCAGCGCGGCAAACACGGCAACCGCCACCGCTTCCGCCAGCACACCCAACACGCCCGTTGTGCCAACGCAAAAACACGGTGCGTGCGTGATTAGCATGAAATAATTTTTTCTATTTTCAATAATCTGTCCCCTCCCCCGCCAGACGGGAGGGGACAGTTTTCAGGCAGCCTGAATATTTTAAAAAGGCAGCCTGAAAACCTATTTCTCTAAATAAAAACAAAATGTTCACACTTATATTCCCCCATTTATTGCGCTCTGAACACGAGCAGCTTCCCGAATTAAATATCCCCACATTTAACCATTTACTGCGCCACGCCCAATTTCAGGCTGCCCCCAAATCCACCGCCGAACTCTACCAAATCCACCTGTGCGACCAACTCGCCCAGCCACAAAATTGCGCCTACGCCAGCCCCATCAATCAACAAATGGGCATGAACAGCGTAACCATTCAACACGGTGCGGCACTCGCCATCACCGCCGCCGAAGCGCAAACCCTGTGCGATGGGCTAAACCAACTTTACGGCGCAGACGCGCATTTCCACCCCATTCGCCCCGATTTATGGCAAATTCAATTTCCCCAAAATATTGATTGGCAAGTAGAAAATATATTTAATTTAAATCAACTACTTGACCCAAACGAAGCCGCCGCCGATTGGCTACAACTCGCCACCGAAACGCAAATGTATTTACACGCCCACCCAATGAATCAAGACAGAAAATCTTGTCCAATTAATGGCTTATGGATTTGGAACGCGCCCAGCCACGCGCCAGCGTTTCAGCCAGCCGCCAAAATCGCCAGCGACAGCGCATGGATAAGCCACAGCAGCCAAGATTGCGCCGCCATACCAACAGATTTTCAAACTTGGCAACGCGATTGTGCCGAACAAAATATTGATTTATCAGCAACAAAAATCTTCAGCGAAACTTTTGTTCACGCCGCAGACACGTATTCATACGCCGAACAATGGGCAAATTGGGAACGCAATTTTTTCGCCCCCATTGCTGCTGCGTTGCAATCGGGCAGCCTGAAACAGATGAAAATCGTCTGCGAACAAGGCGAATTGTGTTTCCAAAAACCCAAAGCATGGGCATTTTGGAAACCCGAAAAAGTGTTTGATGGGAAAAAGTTTTAATAGTAAACCCACCCTTTTCGTATCATAAATAAGGGTGGGTTTATTGGACGTTCAGACAGCCTGAAACCTTTGCAAAACCCTATTTTTTGAACTTTTTTGAAAAATAAATTTATTAAAATTCAAAATATTAAAATTTTTAAAAATCAAATTTTAGGTGTTTTGCAAGGGTTTTTGCCTGAAAAAAATTTAGCGGCGTTGGCAAGTTCTCATGACTTTCATGTCATCAATTTCTACTTCTACTTGAAATAGCTTATCATTTAAGGTCATGATTTTGCCACGAAATGCCTCATCATCAAATTTACTCAAACTGTCTAGCAGTTCTTTTTTCATTTCAAGCACTTCGGGATTGCTTTTTTCAAACGCTTTTAACAATCTGCGCGTGTTTTTGTTTTCAATGGGCAAGAGTTTGACAATCGGTTTGGCGGCTTGTTGTTCAAAGAAATATGCACCGTCAATGCGCCATTTGCTTTGCGTTTGTGCTTCAAATTGCCATACCAAATCTTTTTCACTCAATCGCACGGTTAAAATGCCTTTGTCGCGGCTGGTGCCATCAGCGTGATAATCTATGTCAAAAGCATAATCCATATTTTCTTCAAATTGCGCGTGACAATGCCATTTGCCCACCAACGCAGCCGCATTGTATTGGGGTGCGGTTGCGGTTTGTGGCGCGGATTGGGTCGCACAAGCTGCCAAACCCAATGATAAAATCATTGAATAAACAATCTTATTTAACATCATTTTGCCCTTATGAAAATCGTTTCAGGCTGCCTTTCAGTACACGACAATTTTTGGGATTTACGCCAATCTGTCCCCTCCCCCGCAAGCGGGAGAGGGGACAGGTTTCAGGCAATCCAAAGATTTTTGTCGTGTACTAAAAGGCTGCCTGAAAAATCCAAACTCAATCTTTCAAACGCATTTCTGCTGCACGAGCGTGTGCGGTCAGCATTTCGCCATGCGCCAACACGCTGGCGATTTTGCCCAATTTTTGTGCGCCATCTTCTGAAACTTGAATCAGGCTGCTGCGTTTTTGGAAATCGTAAGTGCCGAGTGGCGATGAAAAACGCGCTGTGCGGCTGGTTGGCAGCACATGATTGGGGCCCGCGCAATAATCGCCCAAACTTTCGCTGGTGTATTTGCCCATGAAAATCGCGCCTGCGTGGCGGATTTTTTTCGCCCAAGTTTCGGGATTTTCCACTGACAATTCAAGGTGTTCAGGCGCGATGTAGTTGGCGACTTCGCAGGCTTCGTCCAAATTGTCCACCAAAATCATCGCGCCACGATTGTTCAGGCTGGCTTCAATAATGGCACGGCGTGGCATTTCTTCAATCAATTTGTCCATAGACTTTTGTACTTCGTCCAAATAATTCTTTGATGTTGAAATGAGAATGGCTTGCGCGATTTCATCGTGTTCGGCTTGGCTAAACAAATCCATAGCCACCCAATCGGCTGGCGTGCTGCCGTCTGCGATGACCAAAATTTCGCTCGGACCCGCCACCATGTCAATCCCGACCACGCCAAATACACGCCGTTTTGCTGCTGCAACAAAAGCGTTGCCCGGCCCTGTGATTTTGTCCACTTGCGGTACGGTTTGCGTGCCATACGCCAAAGCCGCCACCGCCTGTGCGCCACCAATCGTGTACACCTGCGTTACGCCTGCGATGTAGGCGGCTGCCAACACAATGTCGTTGCGCTCGCCTTTGGGCGTTGGCACAACCATGATGATTTCGGGTACGCCTGCAACGTGGGCGGGCATGGCGTTCATAATCACGCTGCTGGGGTAAGCCGCTTTGCCCCCTGGTACGTAAATGCCCACGCGGTCAAGAGGCGTGATTTGCTGACCGAGCAACGTGCCGTCTTCATCGGTGTATGTCCACGATTCCATTTTTTGTTTTTGATGGTAGGATTCAATGCGTTGTGCGGCTGTTTTCAGGGCATTTTGCACGTTTTCAGGCAGCCTGAAAAAGGCTGCACGCAAATCGTCTTGCGATAAAGTCAAATCTGCCATGGATTGAGCCGATGTGCCGTCAAATTTGTTGGTGTATGCCACCACCGCCTCATCGCCGCGCTGTTTCACATCGGCGCAAATATCGGCGACAATTTGGTCAATTTTCGGGTCTTGCGCGGTTTCAAAGGCGAGCAAGTTTTTCAGTTCGGTTTGGAAATTGGGGGATTGTTTGTTTAAAAATTGCATGGTAGGGCTTTCGTTTTTTGAATTTAATTTAAATATTTCAATTGTAGGGTGCGCCGTGCGCACCCAATTTTTGTGAGAAATTTGATATTTGTGCGAATTTTGGTGCGCACGGCGCACCCTACAACAAATTACTCTTTATTAATAAACCGCTTATTCACACGCACACGCTCGCCGCGACCGATTTTCTGTACCGTCAGCCAATCGGCGTACACCGAATGCAGCAAATCACGCGCATTGGCAAAACCATATTGTGAAACAGAAACTTGCGTTTCCAAATGTTTCACCACATCGCCAAAACGCGCCCAACCCGAAGCGTCCGCCACCGCGTCCACCGCCGCTTGCGCCAACAAAATCACTTTGCCAAATGGGGCTTTGTTGGGCGTGCTGGATTTGGTTTTGGATTTGGGTTTTTCTGCTGGTTTCTCGGCGGCTGGCGCATTTTCCAACACGACTACAACGGGCGTTTCCGCTTGATTTTTCTTGGGGCGACCGCGCTGTTTTTTGTTTTTTTCGGTTTTCAGGCTGCCTGAAGATTCGGGCGTTTCCGTGGGTGCGGTTTCGGGTTTGGGGGTTTCTGGTTTTGGGTTTTCAGGTTTGGGCAACTCGGTGGTGGCGATGCTTGCTTGTTCGCTGCTGTTTTTCTTGGGGCGACCGCGCCGTTTTTTGCTTTTTTCGTTGTCGGCGGCTTTCAGGCTGCCTGAAAGTTCGGATGTTTCGTTTTTAGCAGTTTCAGGTTTAACAGTTTCCTGTTTGTTTAACTCGCTGGCTGCAGTATTGACAGATGAGGTTTCGTTATCATTTTTCTTGGGACGACCACGCCGTTTTTTGTTTTTCAGGCTGCCTGAAACGGCTTCGGCTTTGTTTTCAGGTTTATTTTCAATTTTGGTTTCGGTTTTTTGATTGTCCGATTTTTTGCGGCGAATTTGCAATTGATTGTTGTCGGTGCGATGTTCAAATAAATCAAATGATTTAATCAAATCCGACAGTTTGCCAAAACCATACAGCCGCGCATCAAAATCAGGGTTGATTTTATTGATGTAACTGCCAATGCTCGCCAAATGCGCCCAACCCAAATCGTCCGCATTTTCTTTCACGGCGCGTTTGAGCAGGTGCAGCAAATTGGGGTTGGTTTTGTTTTCAGGCTGCGTGGTTTCGGTTTGGGGATTTTTGGGTGGATTGTGTTGCGGTTTTTGCGGACGGAAAATTTCAATATAGACAAATTTATCACAGGCGCGGCGGAACGATTCGGGCGTTTTTTTCTCGCCAAAACCGTAAACCGTCAAACCGCTTTCCCGAATCCGCGAAGCCAAACGCGTAAAATCACTGTCACTGGACACAATGCAAAAACCGTCCACATTGCCGCTATAGAGCAAATCCATGGCGTCAATCACAAGAGCCATATCGGTGGCGTTTTTGCCTTTGGTGTAGGCGAATTGTTGCACGGGAATAATGGCGTGGGGCAGCAGCACGGCTTTCCATTTGCTCAAGCCATGACTCCAGTCGCCATAAATGCGTTTTACGCTGGCGATGCCGTATTTGGCGATTTCTTCCAACATTTCGTCTATGCTGTCGGCGGGGGCATTGTCTGCGTCAATCAGGACGGCGAGTTTTTTATTGCTGGTGGACATGTTTTACTCTCATCTTTAGAATGGGAAAAGTTTCCCGTAGTGAAAAAATTTAAATTATGAAAAGGATTGTTCTAAATGGCAATTTATTTTTTAGGTGGCGGCAATATGGCGCGGGCTATTATCTCGGGTTTACGCGCCCAATCGGCAGACGATGAGATTTTTGTTGCCAATCGCAGCGAAGATAAGAATTTGATTTTGAAAACAGAATTTCAGGTCAAAACCGATTTCAGGCTGCCTGAAAACTTGTCGCCCGATGATGTGTTGATTTTAGCCGTAAAACCGCAAGACATGAAAAACGCATTGGCAAATGTGCAGCACAATGGCGCATTGATTATTTCATTGGCGGCGGGTTTGGAAGTGGCAACTTTGGCGAACTGGTTGGGCAGCCAACGCATTATCCGTGTCATGCCAAACACGCCCAGCGCGATTGGTTTGGGCGTGTCGGGGCTGTTTGCGGCGGACGGTGTGAGTGTGTCTGATTGCGCGATTGCCGAAAAAATCATGGCAGCCTGCGGTGTAACCATTTGGTTAAACGATGAAAAAATGATGAACGCAATTACGGCGGTGTCGGGAAGTGGCTCGGCGTATGTGTTTTATTTGATGAATGCCTTGCAGGAAGCGGCGGAAGGTTTGGGTTTTGCCGATGAGACGGCGCGGACTTTGGCGTTGAACACGTTTCGCGGCGCGGTGGCGTTGGCGGGACAGTCGGGCGAGGATTTTTTTACTTTGCAGCAACAGGTTACATCTAAAGGCGGCACAACTTTTGCGGCGTTGGCGAAATTTGAAGAGTGTGAAGTGGCGGACGGTTTGATAGAAGGTGTGAATGCGGCGGCGGCGCGCTCGGCGGAATTGGCGCAGATTTTGCGAGATTGAGTTTCAGGCTGCCTGATAGTAAACAATAAAAATAGTTAATGTAGGGTGAGCCGTGCGCACCAAAATAATTGAATGATTTAAATATTTTCGGTCAATTTGGTGCGCACAGCGCACCCTACGATTATTTTTGTTGTGTACTATTAGGCAGCCTGAAGCCCCAATGGACTCAATCCCGTTAAATTTGCAAAACTCTCTTGTCGCACAATTTCACAAAAATCAAGAATGTATGCACAATCCACATCTTCACTGCGCATGGCGGCATACAATTCGCTGCGTAGTGGTTCGTTACCAATTTGTCGCGCCACCACATAATTTTTCTCCAAATACGGCATCACCGTCCAATAGGGCAGCGCGGCAATACCGCGTTTGCTGGCAACCAGTTGAATGATGGCAATGGTTAATTCGCTGTGGCGGCGTTTCGGATTAATCCCTTGTGGCAACAGGATTTTTTTCAGTAAATCCAACATATCGTCTGGCACGGGATAGGTAATCAATGTTTCATCAATAAAATCTTGGGCTTGCCAAATTTCTTGTTCGGCAAGTGGGTGGTCGGGCGCACAAATGCCCACCATTTCATAAGCAAAAAGCGGCTGATAGGCAATACCCATAATTGGTGTAGTTTCCGACACAATTGCCAAATCCGCACGATGGCTTAGCAGCAAACCCACAGGGTCTGCCTGAAAACCCGACACAATGTCCAATTCCACCTGTTGCCATTGCGGACGAAACACGCCCATTGCAGGCATTAGCCAATCAAAACAGGTGTGGCATTCCACCGCCACGCGCAGTTCACCAGCTTCGCCGTGTATGATTTGCATTAAATCGCGCTCGGCGTGCGCCACGCGGGGGAGCAATTCGTGGGCGAGTTTCAGCAGCCGTTCCCCTGCTGGGGTGAAGCGTAGGGGGGTGGATTTGCGTTCAAAGAGTGGCGTGTCAAAATGGTTTTCCAGCAAACGAATTTGGTGGGATAGGGCGGATTGGGTTAAAAACACGCGTTGGGCGGCGAGTGATACGCTGCCTGTTTCTTCTAGGGCAATGAGGGTGCGCAGGTGGCGCAATTCTATGATGGTTTCCATTTTTGTGTATTTTGTCATCATGGTTGATTGGGGTTTCAGGCTGCCTTTGGGTGCACGATTATTTTGATAAACACCTAAAAATGTAGGGTGCGTACCACGCACCAAATCATTCAAATAATTGAAATTTCGGTGCGTAATACGCACCCTACATGGTTTATAAAAAACACTTCAGGCTGCCTGAAAAATAAGTTTCCCCATTTTCAGGCAGCCTGAATATTTAGGCAAGCAATTATTTCGCTTCTACTTTGTAGGCGACTTGCATTTCGCGTTCACGCTTGGTGGCTTGGCGCATCATAATGTAATTGATGAAAATCACCAGTGTGCCGACTATGCCAATCATAATGGTCGCCAACACGTTCATTTGCGGGTCTAGCCCCAATTTGATTTTGGAGAAAATCACTTGTGGCAGCGTGGACGAACCTGGCCCTGACAAGAATGACGTAATCACCAAATCATCTAGCGACAAAGTTACCCCCAACAAAAAGCCCGAAGCAATCGCTGGCGCAATCAAAGGCAGCGTAATCAAGAAAAAGATTTTGAGCGGACGTGCGCCCAAATCCATCGCTGCTTCTTCTAGCGATTGGTCTAATTCCATCAAACGTGAGCGAATCACCACCGTAATATACGCCATGCACAAAGTGGTATGCCCCAAGAAAATGGTGAAAAAGCCACGGTCTAGCCATTCCGCATTGCCACCCATTTGCTGAATCAAACCCTGCACTTGGATAATCAGCAGCAGCATGGATAAACCTGTAATCACATCAGGCATCACCATAGGCGCAGACACCATGCCGCCAAACAGCATTGCGCCACGAAAACGCTTGATTCGCGCCAAAGCGTAGCCCGCCATTGTCCCCAAAGCCACCGCCGCCAAAGATGACACCACCGCAATTTTCAATGACAACCATGCTGCACTTAAAATCTGGTCGTTTTCCAATAATTTTGCATACCATTTGGTTGAGAAACCGCCCCAAACCGTTACCAATTTGGAATCATTAAATGAATAAACCACCAGCATAATCAAAGGGATATACAAAAATGCAAATCCCAGCAGCAGCATGATTTTCAAAAACCATGACATTTTATTGCCTTGCATTATTTTTTCCCTTCTTCTAATTCACGCTCTTCGTAGCGTTGGAACAATGCCATCGGCACCACCAGCAGCAAAACCATCACTACCGCCACAGCCGCAGCTAAAGGCCAGTTGTTTTGGTCAAAAAAGGCTTGCCACAATACTTTACCAATCATTAGGTTATCAGGACCGCCAACCAATTCGGGAATCACATATTCGCCCACCGCAGGAATAAACACCAACATGCTGCCTGCAATAATCCCTGTTTTGGAAAGGGGTAGGGTAATCGTGAAAAATGCCTTAATTGGGTGTGCGCCCAAATCCGCCGCCGCTTCCAGTAAGCGATGGTCTAATTTCACCAATTGAGTGTACAAAGGTAAAATCATAAACGGTAAATAAGCGTACACCATCACCAAATTCAATGAAAATGTGTTGTAAAACAAATTCAAAGGTTCAGAAATAATGCCCCATTTGATTAAGTAATTGTTGATAATCCCGTTTTGCCCCAGCAAACCCATCCACGCATACACACGCAGCAAAAACGATGTCCAAAACGGCAACATAATCGCCAACAATAAACCATTGCGAATAGACGGATTAGCGCGTGAAATGGCATACGCCATCGGATAACCAATCAATAAGCAAATAATGGTGGTGGTCAAAGCCGTTTTCACGGACAACCAATAAGTCAGCAAATAAATATTGTCGCCTTGCTTGTCGTCAAACGGGTTGAGCAAAGCCGCCAGCGATGAACCAAAATCAGCAAAAATATCTTTATAGTTTTGCCAAACAATGTGCAGGCTGCCATCGTCTTTAAACAAAGGCGTAAAGGGCGGAATAGACAATTCCTGTTCCGCAAAACTGATTTTAAACACAATGAAAAATGGTACGAGAAACAGCAACAGCAACCACACAAATGGAATGCCAATCACCAATTTCCCACCTGGTCTCATGCGGCGTTTAATGTTTACACTAGACATTTCAGGCTGCCTTTCTTAACGGGTTAAAGGCGTGGGCTGGTTTTCAGGCCAATCCAAATACACTTCATCGCCCCAAGTTGGCGGCTCAATACCGCGCACATACCAATAGGGCGCAGGCACTTGGCTCTTAATAATGCGCCCATTGTCCATTTGCACATGGTAAATGGCGAAACTGCCCAAATAGGCAATTTCTTTCACTTTGCCTTTTGCCCAATTGTGGGTGTCGCGGTGGGCGGGTTTTTCTTTGTGTAAATCAATGTCTTCGGGGCGAATGGAAATCCACATGGTTTGACCATTTTCCGCTTCAAATTTTTGGTCGGTATAAACTTTTGCAGGCAACTCTGGGCAATCAATCAGCGCGTGTGCGTCATCTTTTTGAATCAAAGTGCCTTTAAAAATATTGGTTTCGCCAATAAATTCTGCAACAAATTTGCTTTCAGGATAATCGTACACATCGGCGGGTGTGCCAACTTGTTGCAATTCGCCGTGCGACATGATGGCAACACGGCTTGCCATGGTCATGGCTTCTTCTTGGTCGTGGGTTACCATAATGCAGGTTACGCCGACTTTTTCCAAAGTGTTCACCAATTCAAATTGCGTTTGTTGGCGCAATTTTTTGTCCAACGCACCCAAAGGTTCGTCCAACAACAATAATTTCGGACGTTTCGCCAAGCTACGCGCCAACGCCACGCGCTGTTGCTGACCGCCTGACAATTGGTGCGGTTTGCGTTTGGCAAATTGCGGCATTTGCACCAAGCGCAACATTTCATCTACACGCGCCTGAATTTCGTCTTTGGGCAAACCATCTTGTTTCAAACCAAAGGCGATGTTTTGCTCCACCGTCATGTGCGGGAACAGGGCATAGCTTTGGAACATCATGTTAATGGGGCGGTCGTAGGGCGCGAGTTTGGTAATGTCTTGCCCGTCCAAAATAATTTGACCATCGCTAGGCGTTTCCATGCCAGCCAGCATACGCAGCAGTGTGGATTTACCACTCCCCGAACTGCCCAGCAGCGCGAAAATTTCGTGTTGATTAATCACCAAATCAAGTGGTTTGACGGCGAGATTGTCCCCATATTTTTTTGCTAATCCTTTGATTTGCAAATAAGGTTGGGTTTCGGTGGTCATGAGCGTACTCCAATGAAATGAAAAAGACTTACGCCTAGCTTTGGACAGAATCTTTGATTTATCAGTAAAATCTCCGTGCTGTTTAGCGGCTTTCAGGCTGCCTGAAAAAATTTAAAGCGCGTGATTTTATTAGACAAAACCCAATGGGGCAAGTCTAAATATCCCCAGCATGATAAAAATACCACAATCATTATTTTACGCTGTTTTGGGTGCAAACAAAATTGCCCAAAAAATTTATTTAAATAATTGATTTAATGCCATTTCAATTTGATTTTTTGTCCAATCTTTGTCGCGGCTGCTGTCCACGATGGTGTAGGCTTCGGGTTGTGCGGCGGCGCGGCGCAAATAAGTGTCGCGCACACGCGTGAAAAACGCGCTGTCTTCTTGTTCAAAACGGTCTTTTTCGCGTGCGCCTTCAATGCGTTGCATGGCGGTTTCCAAAGACACGTCTAATAAAATGGTTAAATCGGGGCGCAGGCTGCCTTGTACCCACGTTTGCAGCGTGTCAATATCGGTTTCAGGCAGCCCTTTGCCGCCGCCTTGATAGGCAAAAGTGGCATCTGTAAAACGGTCGGAAACCACATTTATCCCCTTGTTTAAATTTGGTAAAATCACATCTACCAAATGTTGCTGCCGCGCTGCAAACATCAGCAAGGTTTCGGCGCGTGGGTCAATTTGATTGCCCGCTTTCAGCACAATTTCGCGCAGGGCTTCGCCAAACGCCGTTCCCCCTGGTTCGCGGGTAAACACAACGGGCAAATTATTTTGTTCAAACCATTGTTTCATCACATTTAATTGTGTGGTTTTACCTGAACCGTCAATGCCGTCTAGGGTAATGAATTTTGCTGTCATGGTTTTGGTTCCTGTGTTTGGATTAACAATTTTATTTTAAATGAAATTTCCCTTTCAGGCAGCCTGAAAGTTTGTTACGATAAAAATTTTTTGGGAATACACCATTATGGCACAATTTTTGAGCATTCACGCCGACAATCCGCAAGAGCGTTTAATTAAACAAGCAGTTGAAATCATTAAAAAAGGCGGCGTGGCAATTTACCCCACCGATTCGTGTTACGCGCTGGGCTGTCATTTGGGAGACAAGGCGGCGATGGAACGCATTTTGGCTATCCGAAAAATGGATTTAAAACATCATTTTACGCTGATGTGCGCCGATTTAAGCGAATTAGGCACTTACGCGAAAGTGGACAACAGTCAATTTCGCCAATTAAAAGCCGCCACCCCCGGTAGCTACACCTTTATTTTACAAGCCACCAAAGAAGTCCCCAATCGCACCTTGCACCCGAAACGCAAAACCATTGGTTTGCGCGTGCCTGATAATAAAATTGCGCTGGCGTTGCTGCGTGAATTGGGCGAGCCGATGTTGTCTTGCACCCTGATTTTGCCCGAAGACGATGAAGCCTTGACCGACCCCTACGAAATCCGCGACCGTTTGGGGCATTCAGTGGATGTGATTATTGATGGTGGCTGGTGTGGCACGGAATTGACCAGCGTGATTGACATGACCGATGGCGTGGAATTGGTGCGGCAGGGCAAGGGTGATATTGCCTTATTTGGTTTGTAAATAGTGGTTTCAGGCTGCCTGCTATTAAGGGAAAACAAACAGGCAGCCTGAAAAATTTAATTGACAAAATCAGAAATCAGTTGATAAGGCAAATCTTTAGGCATACAATACAAGTGAATGAATAGTAAATTACCGTTAGGCAGGAAATCACAGTTTGATTGAATATGAAATGTTTTTCATTGAAATTTAGGAGAATATCATGTCCGAAACATCGCAACATTCATTTATCAATATTGCTCTGGTGCAAGCGCGAGATGGCGTATTGAACTATTTTCGCCCAGCATTGAGCAGCGCGGGGCTGACCGAACAGCAATGGCGTATTTTGCGCTTGCTGGCGGCAAATGGCACGATGGATTTTCAAGATTTGTCGGAGCAAACCAGCATTTTGCGCCCCAGTTTAACAGGCGTTTTGACACGTTTGGAACAAATGGGTTTATTAATGCGCTTGAAACCCGCCAGCGACCAACGCCGCGTGTTCATCAATTTAACCGAAAAAGGCGTGAAGCAATACGACCAAATCGCCGCGCAAATGGAAGCCGCTTATGCCGCTTTGGAACGCGATTTTGGCAGCAATAAGTTGCAGAAATTAAACACTTTATTGCGCGAATTAAGCAAATTAGGCGAACAATACGCGCAGAAGAAAGAATAAAATCATCACATCAGGCAGCCTGAAAATTATTTTCAGGCTGCCTGATTGATTTTGTGTAATTATAAAGCGCGGTCAAAAAACAAATCCACACCTGATTGTTCCGACATATTCATCACATAATTCAATAAATTATCGGGAAACACCAATCCGCGCACCATCGTTAAATTCCGCAATACTGGGAAAATCAACACATCGTCCACACTCACGCTTTCGCCATTCAAATAATTTTCTGACAAAGCCAATGCGCTCAAATCCGCCAAATCCGCATGAATTTGCGCCAAATATTCCGCCGTTTTATTCAGATTTTTTTCAAAGCTGCCTATGGTTTTTTCTTTTTTATCAACAAAATACTTAATGGCTTCGGGCGTGGCAAATTCCGCCAAACCCAATTTCACATCACGCGGCTGCACCAAACGATTGTAGTATTCGTTCACGCGCTCAAACCACGCTTGCACTTCGGCTCGCGCTGGCGCAAGCGGCGGATTGCCCGATAATTCATTGAGATAATGCACAATATCCAAACTTTCACCCATGTGCGAGCCATCGGGTTTTTGCAAAATGGGGACTTGTTTCGCGCCAATCAAGCCGATGGGTGTGGCTTCGTCATCGTTGAGCAAGACGATTTCTTCCACCGCCATTTGGCGCACGCCCGCCATCAGGCGCGCGCGGACACAGAAAGGGCAATGGTCGTAAATGTATAATTTCATTTTGTTTTTCCGTTATGTGAATATTTGATTTTCAGGCTGCCTGAATTTACCAATTGATAAAATTACGCAATAAAATCAAGCCAGCGTCATGGCTTTTTTCCGTGTGAAATTGCGTGGCAAACACATTGTCTTTGCCAACAATGCAAGCAAATTCATTGGGATACTCGCTGCTACCCAATACAATCTGGTCATCATTCGGCGCAAAATAATAGCTGTGGACAAAATAAAAATGTGCCAAATCAGCCACATCTTTAAATAATGGGTGGGTTTGGGTTTGGCGAACTGTGTTCCAGCCCATGTGTGGCACTTTTAATTTATTGCCGTGCGAGTCGGTGGCGGGCGCAAAACGCTTCACGCTGCCTGAAAACCAGCCCAAACCAGCCGTATCGCCTTCTTCGCTGTGGTCAAACAATAATTGTGCGCCCACGCAAATGCCGAAAAAAGGTTTATTTTTCAAACCATCTAACACGGCTTCGCGCAAACCGCTTTGATTGAGCGCGTTCATGCAATCGGGCATGGCACCTTGTCCGGGGAAAATGATTTTGTCGGCGCGAAGCACCATTTCGGGGTCGGCGGTGAGCGTGATATTTGCGCTGCTGTGCGCCAATTGCGCGGCGGCTTGCACCGATTTTTGCACAGAATGCAAATTGCCCATGCCGTAATCTACAATGGTAATATTCATTTTTTTCCTTTTTAATGAATGATTTGAATGTTCAGGTTGCCTGAAATCTATCCCCTCCCACGCTGGCGGGGGAGGTCTGCCCCGTTGGGGCGGGGGAGGGGACAGATTATTGGTAAACAAAAATTGTCGTGTACTGAAAGGCAGCCTGAAACCAAATGGCGCAACTTATTTCGCCAATTCCAACGAAGCCGCCAACAAAGACAAACGCGCCATCACGCCATACACATACAAGCGATTGGACGAACAATCGGGCTGTTCCGCATTCGGACGAGCCATGCCCAATTCGTCCCATTGTTCAAACACGCGTTTGCAATGAATTTCGGTTTCCACATCATTTGCGCTGCCCGCATTGGGAATGCTTTGATTTAATGGCACAAACACCATGCCACCCGCATTCAAATTCTCATCATTGCCGCGCCCTTCGTGGACACGGAAAAAACCGCCAATCACAAACCTGTCCATCATATACACCACAGGTTCGCACACCGCATTGTCCAAAGTCTCGTAAGTATAAATCCCTTCCTGAACAATCACTTCCGATACTTCCAAACCTTCTTTGACTTTCGCCATTTTATTGCGATTTTTGCGATTCAAGCCGCGCACTTCGTCCGCCGATTTCACGCTCATCACGCCCATGCCATAAGTGCCAGCGTCCGCTTTCACAATCACAAAAGGCTTGTCGGTAATGCCTTTTTCATCGTATTTGGCTTGGATTTTTGCCAACACGCGTTCCACCGCGTCCGCCAAAGCGTCTTCGCCTTCGCGTTCTTGGAAATCCAGTCCGCCCACATATTCAAAATAGGGATTAATTTGCCATTCATCTATTTGTAATAACTCAGCAAATTGTTTGGCGACTGTGTTGTAGGCTTCAAAATGCTGGGTTTTGCGGCGCGTTGTCCAGCCACCGTGTAGCGGCGGCAAAATGGTTTGCGATAAGCCTTGCAAAATTTCGGGTACACCGCCAGATAAATCATTGTTTAACAAAATAAAACAAGGAGAAAAACCATCAGCCAAATGAATGCGTTCACGCGTGCGTAATAAGGGTTCAATCAGCAATTTGTCGCCATTGGCGGTTTCAAATTCGGTCGCTTCGGTCAATTCTGGGTTGAACGAACCAATGCGCACCACAAAACCCGCATTGCGCAAAATGCCTGCCAATGCAAAAACATTCTGTAAATAGAATGTGTTACGCGTATGATTTTCGGGAATCAGCAAAACCGATTTGGCGGTTTCGCAAGCGCGTTCTACTGCATCTTGGGCGGCGATGGTAGCGAGTGGAATGAAATTGGGGTTGAGATTATTGAATCCCCCTGGGAAGAGATTCATGTCTATGCTTGCCATTTTGTAGCCAGCGTTGCGAATGTCCACCGAGCCATAAAAGGGCGGGGCGTGTTCCTGCCATTGTTGGCGAAACCATGCTTCAATGCGGCTGTGGTTTTGCAGGATTTTTTGTTCAAAATCTTGCAAATGTTGCGCGTAGTTGGGGGAAATTTGGGGGAGTTTCATGGTATTGTCCTTTTATTATGATGTTTCAGGCTGCCTGAATAAAAAATATTTTCGCCGAATATTATAAACGCGATTGCCTTTTCAGGCAGCCTTTTAGTACGCGACAAAATAACAGTAGGGTGCGCCGCGCGCATCAATCCCACCACAATATTTAAATTATTCAGTTATTTGGTGCGCACGGCGCATCCTACATTTTGGCGATTGGAAAAATTGTCGTGTACTTTCAGGCAGTCTTTTACTACCCTACAAAAAATATTGCTTGCAATCGTTGAGATACCAGCATTTCGCTCCCTCTCTCCTGTGGGAGAGGGGACAGGTAGGCGGTAGGCAAAAATTTGTAGGGTAGTGAAAGGCAGCCTGAAAATGTAAATCGGCAGAATAAACGCGATTTGGGGAAATAATGATATTTTCAGGCTGCCTTTTGTTATAATTGCGCCGTTTTATTTATTTTGATTAGAGAAAAATCATGCTTCATCTTTACAACACCCTAACACGCCAAAAAGAAAAATTTGAACCCATTGACCCGAAAAATGTCCGCATGTACGTTTGCGGCATGACGGTTTACGATTATTGTCATTTGGGACACGCGCGTGTGTTGGTGGTGTTTGACATGATTGCGCGGTGGTTGCGCCAACGCGGCTATCCGCTCACTTACGTCCGCAATATTACCGATATTGACGACAAAATCATTGCCCGCGCCAATGAACGTGGTGTCAGCATTCAAGCATTGACCGAAGAATTTATCCAAGCCATGAATGAAGATTCAGACGCGCTCGGCGTGCAACGCCCCGATGTGGAACCCAAAGCCACGCTGCACATTCCGCAAATGATTGCGATGATTGAACAATTGATTGCCAATGGCAAAGCCTACCCCGCCGCCAATGGCGATGTGTATTACGCCGTACGCGAATTTGCCGCTTATGGACAATTATCAGGCAAAAGTTTGGACGATTTACGCGCGGGCGAACGTGTGGAAGTGGACAATTTCAAACGCGACCCATTGGATTTTGTGTTGTGGAAAGCGGCAAAACCCGAAGAACCACATTGGGAAAGCCCATGGGGCAATGGTCGCCCTGGTTGGCATATTGAATGTTCCGCGATGGGCGGCGATTTGTTTGGCGAGACGTTTGATATTCACGGCGGCGGCGCGGATTTGCAATTTCCCCATCACGAAAATGAAATTGCGCAAAGCTGTGGTGCACACGGCGGTTTGTGCGGACACCATGCGCCTCAAGTTGGCGAAAAACGCATTGATAGCCATGTAAAATATTGGTTACACAATGGTTTTATTCGCGTGGACAATGAAAAAATGTCCAAATCGCTGGGCAATTTTTTCACCATTCGCGATGTGTTGAAAAAATACCAACCCGAAGTTATCCGCTTTTTTATTTTACGCGCCCACTATCGCAGCCCTTTGAATTATTCAGACGCGCATTTAGATGACGCGAAAAACTCATTGGCGCGTTTATACAATACTTTGAATAATATTGCGCCCACCGAGTTTGCATTATCCGAACAGGCAAACGAGTACACGCAAAAATTTTTCGCGGCAATGGACGATGATTTCGGCACGGCGGAAGCGATGGCGGTGTTGTTTGAAATCGCCAATGAAGCGAATAAGCAAAACAGCGCGGAACTTTCAGGCTGCCTGAAAACTTTGGGCGGTGTATTGGGTTTATTGCAGGACAATCCGCAGGCGTTTTTGCAAGGTGGCGACACGGCGGAAGGTTTGTCGGCAGATGAAATTAATGATTTGATTGCACAACGCAAAATTGCGCGTGAAACCAAAAATTGGGCGGAATCTGACCGCATTCGTGATATTTTGGCGGAACACAAAATCACGGTGCGCGATGGCGCAGATGGCACAACTTGGACGCGTGGATAAAATGTTCAGGCAGCCTGAAAATGGTTTTCAGGCTGCCTGAAATATATTTTTAAATAGAATTTTCAACTGGTTAAACAGAAAAGGTCATTTGCTGAATTGGAACGCGGTTTATACGAAACATTGAGCCAGCAGCCCGCCAATGAAGCCGAGCGCACCATTTCATTAAAATGGACACGTGATAAAAAGGACTCCAAAAAAGTTTTGGTGGAACAAATGGATGAAACAAATGGCAAGGGCTTTTGTTATCGTGTAGCGCAGTAATGTTTTTGCGGCAGCCTGAAAATCTATGAACACAGAGTAGGGGCTAGACCACCAAAAACATTCTGAAAAAACACTTCAGGCAGCCTGCTGAAAACGATGGTTCAGGCTGCCTGAAGATTGTGTGCAAAATTATTTGGCTACCAGTAAAGCGTCAAACTCTGCCCGATGTTCTGCGCGAACATAGGGGCGAATTAAGCTCAATGAACGGTACACGCCGCGCTGTTTGGCATTTTCGGTGATTTTCACATTGGGCTGCATGGAGCTGTCAAAATCAAACCAATATTTGGTTACCAGCCAGATATTGATGGACAAATCCTGTTTGCCGCGTTCATCAATGTCTATCATGCCCAAGCTGTGCCATTGGGTGAACAATTTGACCAACAATGGGGCAATTTTGGCGCGGGTAAACTCATTGTGTTCGCCGACCAATTCCACGCTGCGATTGAGTAAAGTATTGACATCGCTAAACAAAAAGCGATATTCCCACATCACATCGTAAATGCCCATCATATAATCAATCATTTGCTCAATGGTTTCAGGCAGCTTGGCTTTGGACAAATAGTCCAATAATTCATTACTGTAGCGTTTGAATAATTGAATAATGATTTCGTCTTTATTATTAAAATGATAGTACAAATTACCAGGGCTAATCCCCATGTGGCTGGCGATGTGGTTGGTACTTATGTTGCGTTCGCCCTGCTCATTGAATAGCTGCAAACTGGCTTCTACAATACGATTTGCCGTATTGGTACGAGAAGGTGGTCTAGACATGATAAATCCTTGATGTTTGAATGAAATGGTTTTAGAGTAAATGATAAATAAATTTACTTTTAAAAGCAATAAGTTAAATTTAAGTATTGATTTTTCAGGCAGCCTGAAAATGATTTCGCGTAAAATGGTTCTAATTTTAACCTTTTTCCCAAAAATTGCAAAATGAAACCTGAACAATTACACAGTTGGCAGCCACAGGCAACAATTGAACAATTATCTGATTTTATTCAACAAAATCAAACACTCATGACTTTGCTAGAAGAAGCATGGCAAAAATTTGCTGCCACGCTGCCTGATAATCCACCACCCACTTATGTGTCCAATTATGGCGAGGGCATAGATTTGGAGACTGTGGAGCATTTCCCGATTTCACAGGAGGAAATGATTGAATTTTTAAATCATTTTGAAAAAGAGCGCTACCACAACGACCGTCCATTTGGCGATAGTATTCACATCAATGAGCAGGATTGGACATTGAGCGAATAAAAATATTTCAGGCTGCCTGAGTATCAAGGCAGCCTGAAAAAATTCAGTTAATAAATTATTTAACAATTTCCACTGCGCCGTGGTCATCGCAATGGTCGCCGTGTTGGTGGTGCAAACGACCGTTTACAATGTAGTCAATGTGGTCGCCATGTGGTACGGCTTCGTGTCCGCAGCCTTCGCCGTGAATGTGTCCCGCGCATTCGTGGGTGGGGTTGCAGCCGTCTGGGTTTTGCTCGTTCACGTCCAAAACGTGTTCATCGTAATGTCCGTTGTGTTCGTGGTGCAAATGACCATCGTGCAAGTAGTCAATGTGGTCGCCGTGTTTGATGGCGGTGTGTCCGCAATTTGCGCCGTGTTGATGGTCGTGGTTGGCATGAGTTTGACAAGTCATTTTGTTACTCCCTATTTGGGTTTGGTTAAGAATGTCTGCATTGTAAATAAATAAATATAAAATTGCAAGTAATTTATTGATTATAAAAGAAATTTGCTGTGCTATAGCATAACAAGAAAATAAAATTTCAGGCTGCCTGAAAAATTGATTCACTATTTTTATTTAAAGAAATCAATATTATGGAAATTATTAAACTGATTTATATACAACATCAACGCGCTTTTTGGCAAATGTTTGCGCTCACACTGCTGTCGGGTGGTTTGGGGATTGCAACATTATCCTATATAAACAATTATTTATTGCGCGATAATCAATTGAATAGTGGCGGCATTGGCACATTTTTATTGTTGGTGGCGGTGTATTTTGTTGTGGCGAGTGTGGCGCAAATACAACTGGCGCGTTTGGGGCAGCGTTTCATTTACGACACGCAAACCCAGTTTGTGAAACGCATTTTGGACAGCCATGACGAGCAAATTCAATGGATAGGCAAACCCAAAATTCTCGCCAGTTTGTCTAATGACATACGCAGCTTGTCCATTGCGTTTACTCGGCTGCCTGAATTGGTGCAGGGGGCGTTGTTTACGCTGGTGTGTAGTTTGTATCTGATTGTTTTATCGTTTAAATTATTTTTGGTTACGGCAATTTTGATGGCGGCGATGATTGTGGGAACGCATTTTGTGGTAAAAAAACACTATGGCAGTTTCCGCGCCATGCGCAATGCTGAAGACGAAATTCAGCAACATTATGAAACTGCGTTGGACGGTCATAAGGAATTGAAATTAAACCGTTTTCGTGCCGAGCGTTTTTACCGCGAAGATTTTTTGCCGCAAGCCGAACAACGCCGCAGCACCCATGTGGAAGCGGACGCGTATCATGCGGTGGCGGTGAATTGGGGTAATAGCGTGATGTTGGCGGTGGTGGGAATTATCTTTTATTTATCAATACAATATGATTGGGCGAGCCTGTCCGATGCCGCTACGATTACCATGACGGTGCTGTTTATGCGTTCACCGCTCACGGCGGCGATTGGCGCGTTTCCTGCCATGTTGCAAAGTCAGGTGGGCTTGAAGGCGTTACAGCGTTTGGGTTTGGCAGATTATCATGCTGATTTTCATGGTGATTTCAGGCTGCCTGAAAATTGGCAAACCATACGTTTGGAACAAATCAGCTATGCTTATCCCGTGCAAGGTGGGCAGCATTTCTCATTGCAACCAATTGATTTGACTTTAAAACGCGGCGAAACGGTGTTTTTGATTGGTGGCAATGGTTCGGGTAAATCCACTTTGTCTATGGTGTTGGCGGGTTTGTACACGCCGACTGCAGGGAAAATTTTTGTTGATGATATTGAAATCACAGAGAAAAATCGTGATGCTTATCGTCAATTATTTGCCAGCGTATTCACCGATTTTCATATTTTTGAACAATTGATGGACGGCGTGGGCGCAGACGTGGCAGACGAAAAAATTGACGAATGGTTGGCGCATTTACAATTAAGCGATAAAGTTAAAATTGAACAAAAACGCATATTAAACAGCAAATTATCACAAGGGCAACGCAAACGCCTTGCCCTGATGATAGCTGCGCTGGAACGCCGCAGTTTGATGATTTTGGACGAGTGGGCGGCTGACCAAGACCCGCAATTTCGCCGTGTGTTTTATGAAAATTTGCTGCCTTTGCTGAAAAATCAAGGCTATACCGTGTTTGCGATTAGCCATGACGATAAATATTTCCACCACGCCGAACGCATGATTGCCATGAAACACGGCGTGTTGAGCGAATTGGACATGGACGGCGCGAAAATAGTCGCAGACGCGCAAAGTCGCGGAGAATAACTGGGTAGGCAGCCTGAAAGTACGCGACAAAAATAATAATTTTGTTAGAAGTCATTAATGTACCAGCCATTTTACTCCCTCTCCTTGTGGGAGAGGGCTGGGGAGAGGGAAAAATCGTTGAGCATTGCGAACTTTACCCTCTCCCATAAGGAGAGGGGATTAAATTGTGGCACATCACAAATTCTGCTGCATATTTCAGGCAGCCTGAAACGTGTTTAGCTGCGCCATTGCCCGAATGTGATTCTGTCCAAACCCGCCAAATCTTGTTTTGTTTCAATATTTTGATAACCGTGTTCCGCGAATAGGGCGCGAATCGCCGCCGCCTGATTGTAACCGTGTTCCAATAATAGCCAAGCATTTGGTTTCAAATAATTTTTTCCCTGCTCAATCAACACGCGAATATGCGCCAAACCATCGGCAAAATCGGTTAATGCGTGTTGTGGCTCAAAACGCAAATCGCCTTGCGATAAATGCAAGTCATTGTTTTCAATATACGGTGGATTGGACACGATAATGTCCAAACCCGTTTCAGGCAGCCTGAAACGCTCCGCCGCTTCATACCATGAACCTTGCGAAAATGCCACCTCTGCGCCCAAATTTGCCGCATTTTCTTGTGCGATGTGTAGGGCGGCTGCGCTGAAATCGCTCGCAAAAACAAGGCTGTCGGGGCGTTCTAATTTGGCGGAAAGGGCAATAATGCCGCTGCCTGTCCCCAAATCCCACAACGCGCCGTTTTCAGGCAGCCTGCACAGGGCGGCTTCCAATAAATGCTCGGTTTCGGGGCGCGGAATCAGCACGGCTGGGGAAACGCGAAAGTTGCGCCCATAAAATTCGCGTTGCCCCAATAAATAGGCGATGGGTTCGCCCAATTCGCGGCGTTGAGTGAGTGCCTTGAGTTGCTCAAGTTGTTGATGGGACAGGATTTCATGGTCGTGGGTGATGAGTTGGGCGCGGCTGTAGCCTGTGAGGTGTTGCAGCAGCAAACGGGCTTCATTGCGCGGTAGTGGGGTGGCGGATAGCCATTGGCTTAAGGTGGTCATATTTTTCTAAAAAATTGATTTATTTAAAATAAAAGGCAGCCTGAATATGTTTCAGGCTGCCTAAATTGTCAAAATCAGTATTTCACGCCTTTGTGGAGTGCCACCACGCCAGCCGTCAAATTATGATAATCCACTTGGTCAAAGCCCACGTCCAACATCATTTGTTTGAGCGTTTCTTGGTCGGGGTGCATGCGAATGGATTCTGCCAAATATTGATAGCTGTCTGCATCTTTGGCGATTAATTTGCCCATCAATGGCAATAATTTAAATGAATACGCGTCATACATAGGCGCAAGTGGTTCATACACTTTGGAAAATTCCAGTACCAGCAAAGTGCCAGCAGGTTTTAATACGCGATACATTTCGCTCAATGCCACGTCTTTGTGTGTCATATTGCGTAAACCGAAAGACACGGACACCAAATCAAAATAATTGTCTGGAAAAGGCAATTTTTCCGCATCGCACACGGCAACGGGCAAAATCAAGCCTTCGTTCAACAAACGGTCGCGCCCCACCGTGAGCATGGACGAATTGATGTCGGTCAGCCACACTTCACCATCTTTGCCTACGCGTTTTGCCCAGCCGCGTGATAAATCGCCTGTGCCACCTGCGATGTCCAATACTTTGCCGCCTTTGGGAATACGCGCGGTGTGAATGGTGAAATGTTTCCACACACGGTGTAAGCCGCCCGACATCACATCATTCATGATGTCATAATTTTGTGCTACAGAATGAAACACTTGTGCCACTTTATTGGCTTTTTCGCTTTCATTGACGGTTTGGAAACCGAAATGGGTTTGTTTGTCGTTCATGGGAGATACTTTCTGGATTGAATTGATAAAACTTGTTTCAGGCTGCCTGAAAAATTATTGGGCGGCACTTGCACTCGCGCTGGCTTTATTTTGTGGCAAATGTTTGTGTAAGCAAACTTGAATGGCATCATCACTGACTTTTTGCAATTGGCTATCGGCTTGTTTTTTATCAAAATTGGCGATAGCGACTTCCCATTTGTCTGTGCTACCGTAAGCCTGAATGCCTTCTTCATAGACACAGTTGCACACTTGTTCTGCAAATTGCTGTTTGGCTGGATTGCTGGCGACTTGGTTGCCCAGCGCGGAATGTACGCACGATTGGTTGAAGTTTTGGCGGATTTGCACATTGCCTGTGTGGGTATTGGACGCAGCCATCACGGTTTCATTTGCGTTGGTATTGTTGGGTGTATGGTTGGTTTTTTGACAGGCAGATAATGCAATTATCATGCTGATAAATATTAATTTTTTCATTTTAACGTACTTTCTTGTTAATCAAAATTTCATAAGCCAAATACAATAATGGCAAACTCATAATACCAATATACAAACCATTTATCACATAAGCCATAGGTGTGAGTATCCCAATAAACGCCATGCCACATACTGCACCGCCCAAATGTGCGGCGTGTCCCGTATTATCCCATTGTTGTGGACGCAACATCATCGTTACCGAATAGGCAAAATACAGTGTGGCGAAAATCCACGAAGTCATCGGGATAAAGAAAACATATAAATTTTCCAATGGCACCAGTGCAACAGTCGCAAACAACACGCCCGACACGCCGCCCGATGCACCAATTGCCGCGTAACTCGGGCGATTTTTGTACAGCCACAGGGTAAACAAATTACCCGCCAAAATCGCCGCAAAATACAAAGCCAAAAACAACCACACCCCATACACCACCGCAATAATCCGCGAGAAAAAATACAGGGTAAACATATTAAAAAACAAGTGCATCATGTCCGCATGCAAAAACGCAGACGAAAGCAAACGAATATATTGCTTGTCATGGAGAATCGCGCCAATGTGAAATTGGTAGCGTTGAAACACAAATTGATTGTTAAAGCCAATTAAACTGGTAGCGCAGGTGATTAAAATCACTAAAGCTGGGATAAGTTCTATTAAATTCATGGTATTATTGTGTTTGGGTGAATATTTCAGGCAGCCTGTAAACAATCAATCATATTTAATGTTTGCAGCCACACGAGCCACCACCGCAACCGCCGCCTGATTGATTTTTCGGGGCGGATTCATCAAATTCGCGGTTGGAACCTGCGGCGGCGAGTTGGTCTAGGTAATTTTGCCACAAGGCGGCGTGGTTTGCGCCCAAATTGTGCAAATAATTCCAGTCGTATAAACCGCTATCGTGTCCGTCAGAAAAGCTGATTTTTAACGCATAATTACCCGTCATTTCCAAATCGGTAATGGTTACAAAGCGTTTGCCTGTTTGCAAAACTTCTTGTCCCACGCCGTGTCCGCGCACTTCTGCGCTGGGTGAATAGACGCGTAAATATTCGGCGGGTAAATGATGTTCTCCGTGTTCGTATTTTAAAATCAGGGTGTTACGTTCTTTATTTAAGCGGATTTCATGAGGAATGTGCATTTCAGGCTGCCTGTAAATGAAAATAGGGTGATTTTAACAGAAATGGTTTCAGGCTGCCTGAAAGCCTATTTTTTTAACCATTATGTGATGATTTGGATAACACAAAAATCATGAAAAACTTTATTGTAAAACGCCTACATAGTTTGGCAATTTTGACCTTAATTGCGCTGCTGGTCGGGCAAATATTGGGGCAAATAAATTGGTTTGCCGAATTATTCAGCCATTTTGTGCCGCATTACACGCTGGTGTTTGCGTTAGCGGCTGTGTGGGCGCGTGGCAAAATTTGGCGTGGGGTGTGGGCGGTCAGTTTATTGATTTGTTTGACTTATTTATTTGTCCTGCCCACGCATGCCCATCATCAAGAAAACGCGCAATCTTGGCAAACCGTTTGGTATAACGTGAATTTAAACAATGCTGACCCATTGGGCGAAACCGAGCGAATTTTGGCGTATCAGCCGCAGATTGTGGCGTTGGCGGAAATGGATTTGGATAATCCGCATTGGCGCAAATTGCAGGCTGCCTTGCCACATGGCTGTGAACATCAATCGGCGAGTCCCTTTGCTTTGGCGGTGTGGAGTAGGCAGGCATGGCAATCGTGCGCGGTGCATTTTGTGGACGGCTATCCTTATATTCGCGCAGAACAGGCGGGGCGAGTGGTGTACGCTTTGCACCCGCCGCCGCCGATTAATGGCGAGTTGGCGCAATCGCGTTTGCGGTATTTGCGAGAAATTGCGCTACAGATTGCGCGTGAACAAAGGGTTTTGGTGGTGGGCGATTTGAATGCCAGTCCGTTTTCACCTGTGTTTCGTGAATTTGTGAGCGCGGCAAATCTGGTTCAGCACACGCCAAACTGGTTGCCCACTTGGGGTTTATTGGGTTTAAATATTGACCATGTTTTGTCGCGTGAAAACGTGCGTGTGCGGGCGATGGAATGGGGGCAATCTGACCATCGCGGGCTTTGGGTGGAGTAGGGGAATAAGGTTTCAGGCTGCCTGAAAATTGAATCAAACCATTATGTTGAAAAGATAATTATGAAAAATTTTTTGATTTTGCTCGCCCAATTTTTGGCGTATTTGCTGGGTTTGTCTAGCGTGTTGGGTGGTATGTTGTTGTTTAATGCGCGATTGGGGGGCGTGTCGTGGCTGGTTCATGTGGTGGAAGCGGTTTTATTATTGGCGGTGGGCATGATGTTGGCGTGGCAATTTAATCAACATTATCAACGCCAAATTGCCGACCCCTTATTGTCCAATTGGCAAATCAAGCCGACTGCGTGGGCGGTGGGTTATGGTTTACTGCTGCTCTTGTTTACAATCGCCTACGACCAAATTCGCCAATTATTCGGGCTGCCTGAAAGCAATCCTGAAAACCAACAACTATTATTAAATGTGATGAAACAAGCACCATTCCAATTAATTGTATTTGCGGTAATTCTTGCACCTGTGTTGGAAGAGTTGCTGTTTCGCGGTTTATTTTGGCGTTTGTTGGGTAAACTGCCTGTGTGGGCGATTTGGCTTATCACGTCCATTGTGTTTGCCGTGCCACATGCGCCGCCGACCAGTTTGGATTTTCTGATTTATCTGATGATGGGCGGATTATTGGGCGCGTGTTATTGGCAGACACGCCAATTGAAATACGCCATGCTTGCGCATTTTGTGAATAATGCGATTACGGTGGCGTTGATGTGGCAAAGTTTGCAGGCTGCCTGAAAAAAATCCACCTAATAAAAATCTCAATTTTCCCCTATTTTTTTGATACAATTCAGCCAATTTCAACTTTTATTTTAGTGAACCCTATGTTTTCCTTTGCAAAACGCGTTGGCACACTCCTATTAGGTGCGCTATTGGCATTGCCCACTTGGGCGGCAGAGCTGCAATTGCGCGTGATTGAAACCAGCAATGTGCAAGCACAATTGACCGATTTTGACTACGACCAAGATAAATCCAATCCCCAACTAGGCTACACACGCACTGCTACTTTGGTCAAAAAAGCCCAGCGTGAAGTGAAAAACCATGTCTATGTGGACAATGGCAATATCTTGCAAGGTTCAGCCATCGGCGATTTTATGCTGACCAAAGGCTTGGAAGTGGGCGAAATCCACCCCAGCTATTTGGCATTGGAAAAAGCAGGCGCAATGGCGAGTGTGGTGGGGGAACGTGAATTTGCTTACGGTTTGAATTATTTGGATAAAGCCATCGCCACCTCCAATGTGCCTGTGTTGAGTGCCAATGTGTTTGATGCCAACACCAAAGCACCGCGTTACAAACCTTATTTATTTAAAATCATGGATTTGGTGGACACGCAAGGCGAAAAACAACGCATTAATGTCGCGTTTCTTGGTTTGACTTCGCCCAATGTGTTTCACAATAGCCAACAGGATTTACGTGGGCAGATTTTAATCAGCGATGTGGTTTTGACCGCGAAAAAATATGTGCCTTTGCTCAAACAATTGGGCGCGGATGTGATTATTGTCCTAAACCACAGCGAAGCCCATCAAAACGCCTTGTCGCAAATAGATGGCATTGATGTGCTGCTGAATGCAGGCAGCCTGAAAGCCTACGGCAGCGAAATTGGCACGATGGATTTATTGTTAAACAATAATTCAGGCAGATGGCGCGTGATGAATAAAACATGGGCAACACGCCCCTTGTTCAACCCAGAAACGCAAAAAGCCAATGCTGGCAACAGTTGGTTAATGAAATGGGTGTTGCGTCATTATCATCGTTCCACCCGTCAATTTATGGCGCAACCTGTGGGCAAAGTGGCGGAAAATTTGTACAGCTATTTGTCTTTGGTGCAAGACGATTCTGCCGTGCAATTGGTCAATGCGGCGCAAAAAGATTTTGTGCAACGCCAATTGGCAAGGCAGCCTGAATTAGCAAAATTGCCCGTATTAAGTGCCACTTCGCCCCTGAAAACAGGCAAACAACACAGCAATGTGTATGATTTCACCAAAATTGAACAGGGCGATGTGAGCCAACGCCAATTGGCGGATTTGGTGGCGGCTGGCGAAAAAGTGGCGGCGGTGAAAGTGAACGGCGCGGAATTGAAAGAATGGCTGGAATGTTCCGCAGGCGCGTTTAACCAAATTCAGGCTGCCAGTAAAACAGCGCAACCTTTAATGAATTGGCAATTTCATTCACAGAATTTTGATGTGATTGATGGCGTGTCTTACCAATTTGATTTGGTACAGCCTGCGCGTTATAACCAAGATTGTCGTTTGGTGAACGCGAATAGCCAACGCGTGAAAAACTTGAGTTATCGCGGCAAATTGGTTGAGCCGAAAGCAGAATTTATTGTCGCCACCAATGAAAAACGCGCCAGCGAAGGCAAATTCGCAGGTACGGGCAAACAAAAAGTAGTGCTGAAAGGCGCGGTGGACACGCGACAAGTGGTTGGCGAATTTGTCCGCGCCCAAACGATGGCAAATGGCGTTGCCGAAACACGCGCCGATAAAAATTGGCAATTTGCGCCTATGAATGCCACCGTGTCGTTTGAAACATCGCCGAGTGAACGCGCGCGCGCCTACACCGCTTTGGAAGCCACGCGCCCCTATTTGTGGGTGGGGCAAGACGCCAAAGGCTTTGCGGTGTATCAATTTGATTTGGATAAATAAGCGTGCAGGCAGCCTGAAAACCCTGTTGTTTTTCTGCCAAACACGCTGCTGGAAATGGTCGCTGGCGACAAATTGCGGTATCATGCCCCTTTTTTGCTGGTGTGATACAAAATGGCTCCAACCACAATTTTACTGGTTCGCCCTGCCAATCGTTTACCCGAAGACGTGGCAATCTGCCGACAGTTTGGTTGGCAAGCGATACCGTTTCCGCCCCTGAATATTGTTCCCAATGATGACAATATTTACGAATTACCCGATTTAATTTTACAATCCGATGCCGTGTTTTGGGTCAGCCCCACCGCCGTGGAAACGGCTGGGCTAGACCTTTCAGGCTGCCTGAAACCGCATATAGCCGTAGGCACTGCCACCGCCAAAGCCCTGAAAAAATCAGGCGCGGCGTGGGTTTGGTATCCCGAAAATGGACACGACAGTGAAGCCGTGTTGGAATTGCCGATTTGGGCAAAATTGCCGCACGATGCGCGGGTATTAATTGTAAATGGTGGCGCGAGTCGTCCGCATTTATCGCAAGAATTAACATGGCGTGGTTTTCAGCCGCGCAATTGGGAAATTTATCACCGCGAAGAGCAAGCCCTTGATTGGACTGAATTTCGCAATAAACGCCCCCATTTTGCATGGATAACTTCGGCGCAAATGGTGGATATTTTGTTTCAACAAGTGCCGATGATACTCACGCAAACGCTAAAATCCTTGATATACTTCACCCATCATGAACGGATTGCGGCGGCTTTAGAAGAAAAAGGTGTGGCACAAGTTAGGGTGGTAAAAAATTTAGCCGAAGGGCTGGATAAATACAGCGTATAATTTGCCCCTACTACAACCCTGTTTTTTCAGGCTGCCTGAAAAACTGTTTGTTTTGATTTTGAAAATTTTTTTATCAATCATGCTGTTTGGGCTGATGTGTTTTCCTGTGGGAGAATCCATCGGCTATCAGCGTTGGCTGCTGCACGGCATGTGAGCGGCACATTTGTTCAACCCGAAATAGGTACAACATATCATGTCCGATAACCAATCTTTTGATAAACCAGCGGAAGTGCCGATGACACAGCCTGCGCCTGTTGCGCGTAACACGCCCACCGCAGCCAATCCCTATCCACAACAACAACCCATAGTCATAGAGCGTTCAGGCGGACGCGGTGCGGCAACGGGTGCTTTGGTGTTGTCCGTATTGGCATTGGGTGCGAGTGGTTATTTGTGGGTGGAGGGGCGCAATGTTCTGAAACAGCAAGAAACCATCGTGCAAAATGCCTTGCAAGACGCTGCTTTGGGTGAAACAGATAATGCACACAGCCTGAAATTAGCCTTGCAGCAACAAGAAAAATTGAATCAAAGCGTGATGGCTTTGTCCAAAGACCAAAATGAAGACCATCAACATTTAGCCAATATGCAGCGCAGCTACAATGAGTTACTCAAAGGGCGCGTGAATTGGTTGGTGGACGAAATTGAAGTTACCCTGAATGTGGCTTCGCAGCAATTATTGCTGTCGGGCAATGTGCCTGTGGCGATTTCGGCTTTGAATACGATTGAACAGCGTTTGAAACGCTTTGACCAACCCGAATTGATTGCCATCAAAAAAGCAATTGCCGATGATTTGAGCGATTTGCGTGCGCAAGGCGGCAATTATTTGGACGTGTCCAGTACATCGCTGAAAGTGGACAGCTTGGAAAAAGGCGTGGCGAGTTTGCCATTGGTGGTGGACAGCACTTTGCAGCCTGCCAACAATGAATCCGTGCCTACCGCCAATGACGCTGATTTCTGGACACGCACATGGGACAAAACCGTGGGCATGGTTAAAGGTATGGTGGAAATTCGCAAATTAGAAAGCAATGACGCCATGTTATTGTCGCCCGAACAAATTTATTTTGTGCGTGCCAATTTGCGTTTGCGTTTGCTGGACGCGCGTTTAGCCTTGTTGCAGCACAATAATGAAATTTATAAGAAAAACTTGGACGAAGCCAAACGCACAGTGGAGCAATATTTTGATACGCAATCCCCCACCACGCAAGAATGGCTGAAAACCTTGAGCGAATTGAATAATCAGCAATTGCAAATTGTGTCCGACACTGCTTTGAGTCGCAGCCAAACGGCGGTACGCAATTACCAAACACAAGCAGAAACGGAAAAACAACCAATTTCTATGCGTGAAATTGAAGCGCGTTCTGATGTGATTTTACCGTCTATCGTGGACAATCCGTCTGATACCGCAAAAGTGGCTTCTGCACCTGTGGCAGAGAAGGTTCAGCCTGCCTCTGAAGTGAAAGCGACGGATAAACCTGTTGAAAAATCTGTGGAAAAAGCGGCTGAAAAACCTGCTGAACAATCAGAAGTGAAAGCAGCAAGTGGCGGCTCTTCTGAAGTGTCGGCGGCTTTGGCTGGGGCAACGGGTATGTCTGCTGCCAAAGTTTTAGCAGATAAATTATCTGCCAATAAAGCCGCTTCCGAAGCCAGCGCAGCCAAAACCACCGATGAAAATAAATCAGAGAGCAAATCAGATAAAGACAAATCTGATAATAAATCATCTGATAAATCAAGCGATAAAACCAATACCAAACCCAAAACGTCTGACAGTAAAAAAGCGGATGAGAAAAAATCAGAAAGCAAAAAGGCGGATTCGGTGGGAAAGTCCAATCCTTGAGTCGTTTGCGTGAGCCAGCGGCTCGCTCGGTGGTTCAACAAGCACCGAAACCATTGGCACGCTCTGTCGTGAAAGCGAAAGTGGAAACGCCAAAGGTGGAAAAACCTGCACCAGCGAAAAAGGTAATGGAAAAACCTGTGGCAAAACCCACAGTACGCGTTGCCCCAAAAACGGAACAAGTACCGAAACAGATTTTCAGGCAGCCTGCAAAAACTGCCCAACGCGTTCAAACCACGCCACGCAGTGTGCAGACACCTAAAAACACAACATATCGTTTGATTATCAAAGAGCCGTATATTGAATAATGCGGCACCAACAGAATAGGGAGACCGTGAATGAAAGGTCTAATTTGGATTATTATCTTATTTGCGGCGGCGGTTGGCTGCGCATTATTGATACAGCATTTCCCCGGTGATGTGTATGCACATGTCGGTAGCTACATGATACGCATGAATGTGCGGCTTTTTGTGGTGGGTTTGATTATTACCATGATTATGCTGCATTTTTTGCTCAAATTTATCTTTGGTGTCTTGGCGACGCCTGGGAAAATGAGCCGTTTTGGCAGCAGCCGTAAAAGCCGTAAAGCATTGGAATCTTTAAATGAAGCGGGTGTGGCGTTTTTTGAGGGACGCTACCAAAAAGCGGCGTCAGAAGCAGCAAAAGTATTGTCTAATCAACATGCTGGCGACAATCGTGTTTTGGCATTGATGATTGCGGCGCAAGCCAATCACCGCATTGGCGAACAAGGTAAACGCGATGGCTATTTGAAAGACATGGAAACACATTTGCCAGCCAAAGCGCAATTGCCACGCTATTTGTTGCAAGCGGAAAGCGCGATGGCGCGTAAAGACTATGTTTCTGCAGAAGAAAGTTTGACGGCAGCCGCACAGTTGGACAAAAATTTGCCTGAAGTGTTGGGTTTGCAATTGCGTTTGGCGGTGGCAAAAAATCATCCTTTGGAAATTTTGGAAACGGTGGATAAATTGCAAAAAGGTTCACATTTGGCAATGGAAGAAGTGTTGAACTATCGTGGTATGGCATACCGCCGTTTGGTAGAAAATGCGGCAAATGCGAAAGCTTTGAAAGAGGCGTTAAATCGCATTCCAAATGAGATGAAATCTGGCGATTTGTGTGTGGTGATTGCGGAAAAATACGCTGCTTTGGGTTTGCATCAGGAAGCGGCGGCATGGGTACGCAGCTATTACCCGCATACGCATCATGTTGATTTATTGCATGTTTTTGCCAATAGCGTGCGTTATCTGAACGATACGGAACAGCGTAAAGCGATTGATATTGCTGATGGCTGGCTGAAAAGCAAACCCGATGACGCGGAATTGTTGTCGTGCTTGGGCGATTTGGCGATTACCAAGCAGCTTTGGGGCAAGGCGCAAACGTATTTGGAAGCCAGTATTGGTATTAAACCGACTGCTCATGCGCGTTTGGCATTGGCGAAAGTGTTTGATGAAACGCAAGCGGTGGGTGCTGCCGATGAGCAACGCCGTTTGGTGTTGGGCGAAATGGCGCAGTAAGCCTATTTTGTTTTCAGGCTGCCTGAATAGGATAAGTTTTCAGGCAGCCTGAAAATCTGTTTTTGAGATTTGATGGATTTGGGACTGGATATGTCTAGGGAAATTTTGCCCCACATTAAAGCGGGGATTTTGTCGGAAGCCTTGCCGTATATTCGCCGATTTGCGGGGCGTACTTTGGTGATTAAATATGGCGGCAATGCGATGACCGAACCTGAATTAAAACAAGGGTTTGCTAAAGACATTGTGTTGCTGAAATTGGTGGGTATTAACCCTGTGATTGTGCATGGCGGTGGGCCCCAAATCAATGAAATGCTTGAAAAAATCGGAAAAATCGGCGAATTTGTACAAGGCATGCGCGTAACCGATGGTGAAACCATGAATATTGTGGAAATGGTTTTGGGCGGTCAAGTGAATAAGGAAATTGTGTCGCTGCTGAATGTGCATGGCGGCAAAGCGGTCGGCATTACGGGGCGCGACAATCATTTTATCCGCGCCAAAAAATTGACGGTGGACACGCCTGAACAAAAATCGGTGGACATTGGACAAGTTGGCGAAATCGCCAGCATGGATTGTACGCTGATTAAACAAATGGTTTCAGCAGGTTACATTCCTGTGGTCGCGCCGATTGGCGTGGGCGAGCAGGGCGAGGCGTTTAATATTAATGCGGATTTGGTGGCTGGGCGATTAGCAGCAGAATTGGGCGCGGAAAAATTGGTGATGATGACCAATATCACGGGCGTGATGGACAAATCGGGCAATTTATTGACTAATTTAACACCACAAGATATTGATTCTATGGTACAAGATGGTACTTTATCAGGTGGCATGTTACCAAAAATTTCGTCTGCGCTGGAAGCGGCGCAAAATGGCGTGAAAGCGGTGCATATTATTGATGGGCGCGTGCCGAATGTGTTGCTGTTGGAAATTTTCACCGATGAAGGGATTGGCACGATGATTTTGGGCGATAATCCCACCGTTCAGGCAGCCTGAAAATGAGTTTACAAGAAAAATTTACTGAAGAAACTGTGCTTTGGGTGAAACGTCATTCGCCCAAATTGATGACTTTTGCCATTACGCGCCCTGAAAGTTACCGTTTTGCGGCGGGGCAATTTGCGCGGTTGGGGTTTCGGGAGGGGGCTGGTTATATTTGGCGCGCCTACTCGTTCACATCTGCGGAATATGCGGACACACTGGAGTTTTTTGCTGTTTTGATAGAAGACGGTGCGATGTCGGCGAATTTGGCGAATTTGCAAGCCAACGATAAGATTTTATTGGATAAAACCGCACAAGGCTTTTTCTTGCCGCAGCGTTTTCCTGATGGGCGTGATTTGATTATGTTGTCCACAGGTTCGGGGATTGCGCCGTTTTTGTCTATTTTGCAGCAGCCTGAAATTTGGCAGCGTTTTGAAACATTGGCGTTGGCGCATTGTGTGTCGTATAATAACGATTTGATTTTCAACCAACAAATAAGTGATTTAGCAGAACACCCGCTAATTGGCGAATTTGCCCACAAACTGCGTTTTGTGCCGATGACCACGCGTGAAAATGATGGGGATAATCTGCATTTCAGGCTGCCTGAAAGTATCCAAAATCACGCGTTAGAACAAGCATTTAATCTGCAATTTACGCGTGAACACAGCCGCTTTATGATTTGCGGCAACCCAGCGATGGTGCAAGACACGTTCCAAACGCTGTTGAATTTGGGTTACGCCATGCACCGCAATAAAGTGGCGGGGCAGATTATGATGGAAAACGGTTTTTGAGTTCAGATAACTGATAAAATATTTTGAGTTAAAACATAAGGAATTGACAATGCAACATTTAATTATTGACTTTGAAAAAGTGCAACCTGCCGATTTGGATTGTTTAGATGCGGACAGCGTACACGTTTGGTTGTTTTTGGGTTCGGAGCAACAGGAAACTTTGCCTTTGCGCTTGGTGGAGTCATTGTGCCGTTTTGGTAAAAAAGTTCATTTTATTCATGTGCATAACAATGCGCCGAGTGCTTTGGATTTTTACTTGAGTTTTTATTTGGGTAAAATCATTGACCACGACCGCGATGCGATTATCGGCATTTTGTCGCAAGACAGCGGCTACGATGTGTTGGTGGAACACGTTCAGCAAAGTTTGCAAGCGAAACACATTTTGCGCGTATCCAGCTTGGCGGAATTGCAAGAGCGTTCTCGTGAAATCAACGCGTTCCATCAGCCTGCGGAGGTAAACAGCTCCCCTTTTGCTTCTCTGGTGCAACCAGCGAATAAGCTCGCTGCACCAGCCGCCCCCGTTGCGGAAATCGTAGCCGAAACCGTTATGCAAGCAGAGCAATCTATTGATTTGGTAGATAAATATTATCCGAATATTTTGACCGCGATGAGCGCGAAAGACGCGTATCACCCACGCCGCCGCCGCAATTTGGTGGCCAATATTCGCCGCTATGTTTCGCAAAGCGAGCCGACTTTAAACCCTGATTTGCAAACAGAATTGGCGGAGCGAATTGTGGTGCGTTTGGAAGAAAATCAATTGATTACGGCAATTGATGATGGTTTATTGAGCTATCATTTTAATCAGGAAACTGAAGAAGCGTAATTTTTATTTTTAGGAAAATAAAACCGTTACCGTGTTATCAGGTAACGGTTTTGTGTATTTTCAGGCAGCCTGAAAATATAGTGGATAAGGAAAACAATGTTTAAAACCGCTAAACAATTCACATTTGACATGGCACACATGCTGGACGGACACGATGGCAAATGCCAAAATTTGCATGGGCATACCTATATTTTGCAGGTGGAAGTTTCAGGCTGCCTGCACGAAGAGGGCGCGAAAAAAGGCATGGTGATGGATTTTGCTGATTTGAAAGACATCGTGAAACAGCATATTTTGGACAAAATGGACCACGCCTTTATTTACGACACCACCAGCGCACGAGAAAGCCAAGTGGCTGATTTATTAAATCAATTAAATTCCAAAACCTATGGCATTGCCACACGCACCACCGCCGAAGAAATGACACGCCATATTTTCAACACCTTGAAAATAGAAGCGAATTTGCCTGTGAGTTTGGTGCGTTTGTGGGAAACGCCGTCTTCTTATTGTGAGTATGCCGAATGAGCAGCGAACCGATTTACCGCATTGTGGAAATTTTTGAAACGCTGCAAGGCGAAGGCTATAACACGGGCATGCCCAGCGTGTTTATCCGTTTTGGCAAATGCAATTTGGCGTGCTATTGGTGCGACACGAATTACAATGAATTTGGCGCGATGAGTTTGACGCAAATCATGACAAAAGTGCATGAATATTCAGCGAAAAACATCATCATCACAGGCGGCGAACCGACCATACAGCCGCAGATTGAATTATTATTGAATCAATTAAAATCAGAGGGTTATTTTTTAGCGATTGAAACCAATGGTTTGAAAGATGTGCCGCCGCAGATTGATTATATTGCCACCAGCCCCAAGCGTTTGTATGCCGAAGCGTATGAAAAACGCTGCCTGAAACAGGCTGATGAAGTGCGAATTGTGGTGGATAATGATGAAATTTTAGCATTTTGTGAACATATTGAGCAAAAAATTGCCGCAAAACGCTATTATCTGTCGCCGTGCGAAATCAATGGCGAGATGAATATTTTGGCGACCATCACGGCATTGGGGCAATTGAATGCGCGTGTGGGCAAACCGCATTGGCAATTGAGCATTCAGACACATAAATTGTGTGGGATTGAGTAAAATATTCAGGCAGCCTGAAAATATGTTTACAGGCTGCCTGAATCATCAATTAAATCAAAAAATTAAACTTCATCTTCAACTTTGCTGCGAATCACCAATAAAGGCAAAGTGGTTTGGCGCATCACCGTTTCGGCGAAACTGCCCATCAGCAAGTGCATTAAACCTGTGCGTCCGTGCGTTCCCAAAACCAGCAAATCTGCATTTTGTGTAGCGGCGTATTCTACTAATTCATGCGCCATGTCTTTCGCGCCTTTCACAGCCACCAGTAAATGCGTTTGCACATCGGCAACGCCCGCTTGTTTTGCCAAATTTGCGCTTTCTTCCAACACGCTGTTTCCATTGGCAATTGCGGCGGCTTCATAGCTTTCGTGTTGCAAAAATTCAGGTGCCAGCGTCATGTATTCGGTTGGGTTGGCGACGTTTACCAAAGTCAATTTAGCGGCACTTAATTTTGCCAAACCAGCCGCGTGGTTCAACGCGTTGAGTGAAGTGGTGCTACCATCTACTGCGACAACTAAATGTTTATACATAGAAAATCTCCTGTTTGGGATTTGTGTAAACTTGTGTTTACGAAACGCAGTATAATCCAAATTCATCAATTTATAAATAGGATTTTTATGAACGAAAACGAATATTTGCGCCGATTTGGGGGCATTGCACGATTGTATGGCGATGTGGGTTTGGCGAAATTGCGACAGGCGCATGTATGTGTGGTGGGTGTGGGCGGCGTGGGTTCGTGGGCGGTGGAGGCTTTGGCGCGGAGTGGGGTGGGGAAACTCACGCTGATTGATTTGGATAATATTGCCATTTCCAATGTAAACAGACAGTTACACGCGCTCACGCCCGATTTTGGCAAAGCCAAAGTTCGCGCTTTGCAGGAACGGATTGCGCACATTAATCCTGATTGCCAAGTGATTGAAATTGAAGATTTTGTTGATGAGACTAATTTGGCGGACATATTCAGCCAGCCTTACGATTTTGTGATTGACGCGATAGACCAAATGCGCGTGAAAGTGGCGATGGTTAATTATTTTGTTAAACATAAACAAGCATTTATTATTAGCGGTGGCGCAGGCGGACAGCGCAATCCCGCCCTGATTGAAACCGCCGATTTGTCGCAAACCACGCACGACCCGCTTTTGTCCAATCTGCGCTACACGCTGCGGAAAAAACACGGTTTTGCGCGTGATGGTAAAATGCGCGTGCCGTGCGTGTTTTCGCGTGAACAGATTACGCCGCCGCAAATTCAGGCAGCCTGCGACACGGATACCACCGCACCACAAGGCTTATCTTGTGCGGGCTATGGCGCGAGTATGCTGGTAACGGCGAGTTTTGGTTTGCATTGCGCCACCGCCGCGATTGAGCATATTGTGAAGTAGGTAAAATAATTTTCAGGCTGCCTCGCAGTACACGACAATTTTTGCAATAACCGTAAACCTGTTCCCTCCCCCGCAAGCGTGAGAGGGGACAGATTTCAGGTAAGCTAAATGTTTTGGGTGTATTTTCAGGCTGCCTGAAAGCCAAATTTCCAAAAAATAATATGAATAAAAACAATACCATTGCCTATATTTTTGGGCAACCCGTAACCGATGTGCCGCAGGATTTGTTTATTCCGCCAGACGCGCTCAAAGTGGTTTTGCATAGTTTTGAAGGTCCATTAGATTTACTTTTGTATTTGATTCGTAAGCAAAATATTGATGTGCTGGACATTCCAATGGTGAAAATCACCGAGCAATATTTAAGCTATATTGCCCAAATGGACACACAACAGCTTGATTTAGTAGCGGAATATTTGCTGATGGCGGCGGTGCTGATTGAAATCAAATCGCGCCTGCTCTTGCCCGCGCCCGAACACGCAGAAGAAGACGATGAATTTGACCCACGCGCCGAATTGGTACGCCGATTATTGGCTTATGAACAAATGAAATTAGCCGCGCAAGGTCTGGACGAATTGCCACGCGCTGGGCGTGAATTTGCGTGGGCGTATTTGCCTTTGGAAGTGGCGATGGTGGTGCGGCAGCCTGAAGTGTATCTGATTGATTTAACACAGGCTTGGTTGGGTATTTTGTCGCGGGCGCAACACACGCGCAGTCATGAAGTGGTGCAAGAAGCCGTGTCGGTACGCGAGCGCATGGCGGCAGTATTGCGCCATTTAAATGCGAATAATGGCGAGACTGTATTCAGTCAACTTTTTGATGTGAATAAGGGCGTGGCGCATGTGGTGGTGAGCTTTATTGCCTTGCTGGAATTGGTGAAAGAAGGTTTGGTGCGATTTCGGCAAGATGATGACTTTGGAGAGATTTTTGTATTCAGCCATGCCAGCGAAGACGATTTGGGGACGGAAACATGAATTTTGCATTAGACGCGCTATGGTGGCGATTGACTAATCCGCAAGTGCGTGATTTGGCGAGTATTTTGTTTGCCCCACCTTTGTGGCAAACGGGCTGTGAATTGCCTGTGCGCGATTTGGTGGGCGAACACGGTTTTCGCTATTTAATTGATTTAAATGATAATCCTGATTTCAGGCTGCCTGAAGATTGCGCCCACCCACTATTGGGGAAATATGCCGAAAATGTGTTGGCGTTTTGGTTGGCGAATGCGCCGCATTGTCGTTTGTTGACGCGCAATGTGCAGCTTTTTAATCAGCAAAATCAATCTATTGGTGAATTGGATTTTATCGCAGAAATTCATGGTCGCTTGTATCATATTGAATTGGCGTGTAAATATTTTAGCGCGACTGATGGGCAGCCTGAAAACATGGTTGGCTTAAATCATTCTGATACTTTATTGAATAAAATCAGTAAATTAAATCAACAATTAAACACTCATTTGCCCAGCGAATGGCAAACGGCGCAGCGTGTGAGCGTGGTGCGTGGCATGGCGTTTTCGCATTCAGGCAGCCTGCAAATTGGGGACGTGTTTGCGCCGAATACTTGGGTGGGGCGATTAATTTCGGATTGGGAAGATGATGATTTTCAAGAGAAATATTGGTATCGCTTGCCTAAAAATGGTTTACTATCACCTGCACGTGTTTCAGGTAGCCTGAAAATGACGGCGGCTGATGTGGGGAATGATGATGGTTTGGTGGCGGAATTAGCATTGCGACCAGATGGTTATTGGCATGAAATTCAACGATTTATGTTACGAAAATAGTACTGCCAAAGTAATGAATCTTACCTAATTCTTTTGACTTATTTTCTCTGCTTTCAGCGTATTCCATCTGGTATGGGAAGCAGAGTATGATTCAGGCAGCCTGAATCTTTTGGATAATTTATGATGAACCTAACCGACCCATTTAATCGCCGATTAAGTTATTTGCGTTTATCGGTTACCGATTTGTGCAATTACCGTTGCACCTATTGCTTGCCCAACGGTTACCAAGGCAAAGCCAAACCCAATGAACTCACGCTGCCTGAAATAGCGACTTTGGTGGCGGTTTTCGCACAAAATGGCACGCGCAAAATTCGTTTGACGGGCGGTGAGCCGACTTTGCGCCGTGATTTGCCCGAGATTATCGCCATGTGTCGCGCACAGCCCGAAATTGAGCACATCGCGCTGACCACCAACGCATTTAGATTGGGTAAGCTGTTTCCGCAGTATCGCGCCGCAGGTTTGGATAAATTGAACGTGAGCATAGACAGTTTCAATCCCGAAACCTTTTACCAAATCACAGGCAAAGACGAATGTCGTCATATTGTGGCAGACGTGGAGCAAATTTTAGCGGATGGATTTTATAATATTAAAATCAATAGCTTATTATTAAAAGAACACATTCAAGAAACCCTACCTGATGCGCTGGATTTCATCAAAACGCGCCCTGTTACCCTGCGTTTTATTGAAGTCATGCAAACGGGCGACAATGCCGCATTTTTCAACGAACAACACATTTCCGCCACGCAAATTGAAAAAAATTTGATTCAACAAGGTTGGCAACTGAAACCGCGCCACGAACACGATGGACCTGCGCGTGAATATTATCATACTGATTTTTCAGGAAGTATTGGTTTTATCGCGCCATACAGCAAAGATTTTTGTAATACTTGCAATCGTTTGCGTGTAACCGCGCAGGGCAAAATGCACTTGTGTTTATTCGGTGGCGTGGCGTATGATTTGCGCGATTTTTTGCGCCGAGACGACCGTGTGGGCTTAACTCAATTTTTGCACGAAACCATGTTGCTCAAACCCGAACATCATTATTTGCACGACAAAAAAGTCGGCTTAATCACCAATTTATCCATGACAGGGGGCTAAATCCATGAATACCAACACACATTATCCCGATAAAGACAATCCCTTTAAAAAACCTGCGCCTGCGTTTCGTCCGCTCAATTTCCATATTTTGACCGTAACCGACACGCGCACGGCAAAAGAAGACGGTAGCGGCAATTATTTGGCAGAAGCGGTTCAGGCTGCCGAACACATTGTTTTTTCGCGTGATTGGGTGCGCGATGAATTGTATGACATTCGTGCCAAAGTATCGGTGGCGATTGCCGACCCCAATATTCACGTGATTTTGGTAACGGGCGGTACGGGTATGTTTCCACGTGATGTAACGCCTGATGCGGTGGAATTGTTGTTTGACAAAAAAATTGACGGTTTTGGTGAAATGTTCCGCGCGGTGTCGTTTGAAGAGATTGGTATGTCCACGATTCAATCACGCGCCATTGCGGGCATTGCGAATAAAACGCTGATTTTCTGTTTACCAGGTTCTATGGGGGCGTGTCGCACGGCTTGGGAAAAAATCATTCAAAAACAACTCGACCCGCGTATTGAAAGTTGTGGTTTTACCCGCGTGTTTAATATGTGGGATAAGCAATAAATTTCATGAATAATCCCTTATTGATTTTATGCGGCGGACGCAGTTCGCGCATGGGGTCGCCCAAACCGCTTTTGCTGTATCGTGGGCAAACGCTGATTGCACGACAAGTGGCTGATTCCATTGCTCATCGCCCTGTGTGGTTGGCTTCAGACGGCACGATTTTCCCCAATACCGATGGCGCAACTTACCTTGCCGATTATTTGCCTGATAAACAAGGGGCTTTGTCCGCCATTTTGTCTGCGCTGATTTTGGCAGAAAAACACGGTTTTTCAGGGGTTTATGTGATGTCTTGCGATACTTTGTGGTTGCCTGAAAACATGATTGCGCTGCTGAAACCACATACACAAAATCCCATTTTTGAACAAGGGATAAGCATTTTTCAAGACAATGGGCAATGGTTGCCCTTATTGGGATTTTGGTCGGTGGTGGTTGCAGGCAGCCTGAAAGATTGGTTAGACAGTGGTAATAAGCGCGTGCAGCATTTTGTGAAACACAATCCACACCAAACCATTGATTTACCAAAAGAATGGGCGAAATTGTCCAATTTCAATACGCCAGATGAATTTGAACAGGCGGTTTTGGCGGCAAATCAATTTCAGGCAGCCTGAAATTTAAATAGAGAATTATATGAATCAAATTACACACTTAAATGAACATGGGCAAACACACATGGTTGATGTGTCCGACAAAAGCACCACGCAACGCATGGCAATTGCTGAAGGCAGAGTGTTTTTCCCACCTGAAATTTATCAACAGATTCAACAATCTCACGGACAAACCGCCAAAGGCACAATTACCGAAATCGCCCGCATTGCGGGGATTATGGCGGCAAAAAACACCGCACAAATCATTCCCTTGTGCCACCCGATGATGTTGGAAAAATGCAAATTAATGCTTGAATATCAAGATGATAATTGCAGCCTAAAAATCCGCGCCGAAGTGGGCATAACCCACAAAACAGGCGTGGAAATGGAAGCCCTGACCGCCGTATCCGCCGCCGCGCTAACCGTGTACGACATGACCAAAGCATTGAGCCACGATATTGTGATTGGCGAGATTCGTTTGGTGCATAAATCGGGTGGCAAACGATTGTTTAATCGGGAAAATTAAATTTTTTCAGGCTGTCCGAAATTGTTTTATGAAAGAAAATATGTTTAAAAAAATCAATGTGTTGTATTTTGCTATTTTGCGTGAACAAGCCCAAAAAGAGCAAGAAATCCACGAAACCCACGCACAAACCCCTGCTGAATTGTATGCAGAATTGCAGGCTGCCTACGCTTTTGATTTACCAAAAGAAAGATTACGCGCAGCCGTTAATCACGCTTTTTGTGCGTGGGATACGCCTTTGAATGACAATGATACGGTGGCATTTATCCCACCTGTTTCAGGAGGCTAAAATGTTTGATATTACTGAAGAAAAAATTGACCCCAATGCACTGCGCGAACAATTGACCCAAGCGGCAAACTGTGGCGCGTTTACCTGTTTTGAAGGCTGGGTACGCAATCACAATGATGGCAAAAGCGTGGATTATTTGATTTACACGACTTACCCCGAATTGGCACACACGCAAGGCAATGCGGTTATTGAGCAAGCAAAACAACAGTTTAAAATTGAAAATGCCGTTTGCGTGCATCGCGTGGGGCGGCTGGATATTGGCGATATGGCGGTATGGGTTGGCGTAACGGCTGGACATCGTGATGCGGCATTTGCGGCGTGTCGTTTTATTATTGATACAATTAAAGCCGAAGTACCGATTTGGAAACAGGAGTTTTACAGTGATGCGGGCAATCAGGCGGCGTGGTTGGCGAATCCTGAAGCATTATAAGATTTTGTTTTACAAATAAATCAGGCAGCCTGAAAACCTTTCAGGCTGCCTGTTTTTCACATTAACGCAATTTTGCGCCAATTTTCTCTGCTGATTCAATCAGTTGCTGCACAATCGGCTCAACCGTTTCATCATTCAACGTGCCGTCATGGCTTTGCAACACAATTTTAACCGCCAAAGATTTGTGGTTTTCAGGCAGCCCCGCACCACGATAAACATCAAACAATTCAATCTCTTGAATGTAATCCGAACGCACTGCCCACAAAGCCGCTTGCAAAGTCGCAAAATCCACATTTTCAGGCAACACAAACGCCAAATCACGGCGCACAGGCTGGAATTTGGAAATCGCCTGATAGCGCGTTTTTTCGCTTGCCAACACCGCCGCCATGTCCAATTCAAACAACAAAGGCGCATTGGGCAAATCGTATTTTTGCAACCATTTTGGGTGCAATTCGCCGATAAAGCCGACATTTTTGCCACCAATCAACACATTTGCGCTGCGTGTGGGGTGCAACGCAGGGTGTGTCGCACGCACATATTCAATTTGGACATTTTGTCCAGATAACACGCTTTCCACGTCCGCTTTCACATCGTAAAAATCGGCAGCACGCGCTTTTTCGCCCCATTGTTCAGGCAGCACCGAACCGTAAACCAAACCGCCAAGTCGTTCATTTTGCACAAAAATACCGTTTTCTTTGCGGAACGTTCGCGCCATTTCAAACACGCGCACACGGTTTTGTTTGCGGTTCAAATTGTTTTGCAAAACCTCAATCAAACCGCCAATCAGTGTAGAACGCATCACCGAATATTGCGCCGCCAATGGGTTCTGCAAACGGATAGGGTCTTGATTATTCGCAAAATCTTTTTCCCAATCCTCATTCACAAAAGCATAGCTGACAATTTCCTGAAAACCACGCGCTGCCAATTTTTGCGATACGCCAAAACGCGGATTTTTGTTTTCAGGCAGCCTTAACATCGCCAATTTGCCCGAAGTGTAATCGTCTGGAATGTTTTCGTAGCCGTAAACACGCGCGATTTCTTCAATCAAATCTTCTTTTCTTTCAATATCATAGCGGAAAGAAGGCGCGGTAACGGTAAAACCGTTTTCATTTTGGACAGGATTCAAACCCAATTTGTCCAAAATTGCCTGAATTTGCGCGCTGGCAATCGCCACGCCCAGCACTTTTTCCACACGCTCGGTGCGAATGGACACGGTTTGAGGTTCAGGCAAAATGCCTTTTACTTCAACGATTTCGCCAGCTTGACCGCCACAAATCGCCAAAATCAATTCGCTGGCGCGTTCAATCGCGTCTCGTTGTAATTGGTAATCCACACCGCGTTCAAAACGGAAGGAACTGTCTGAACCGAAACCGTATTGTCTTGATTTTCCTGAAATGATTTCAGGTGTGAACCACGCACTTTCCAAAACCACATTTTTCGTTTCATCGGAAACCGCGCTGGACGCACCGCCCATCAAACCTGCGATGGACAAAGCCTGTTTCTCGTCCGCAATGACCAATGTATTATCTTGTAAAATCACGGTTTTTTCATTCAAACACGCCAAAGTTTCGCCATTTTGGGCGCGGCGAACGTGCAGGCTGCCTGAAAGTTTATCCGCGTCAAAAACGTGCATGGGCTGACCGATTTCCAACATCACATAATTGCCGATGTCCACCAGCGCGGAAATGCTGCGAATCCCTGCGCGTTCAAGGCGTTGCGTGAGCCATTTGGGGGATTGGGCTTGCGCGTTCACGTTTTCAATCACGCGCGAAATGAAACGTCCGCAATCTTCGGGCGCGTCAATTTGCACGGCTTGTGTGCGCTTGCTTTCAGATTGAACCGATTGAATTTGTGGGAAATTCACTTCGCAACCCGTCAAAGCCGCCACTTCACGCGCCAAGCCTTTAATGCTCAAACAATCGGTGCGGTTGGGCGTGATTTTCAGCGTGAAAATGGTGTCGTCCAAATCCAAAAATTCGCGGACATTTTGTCCAACGGGCGCGTTGTCGTCCAAAATCAGCAAGCCGTCCACGTCTTCAGGCAGCCCCAATTCTTTGGCGGAACAGAGCATGCCGTTGGACACCACACCGCGCATTTTGGTGGGCTTGATTTTGAAATCGTTGGGCAACAGCGCACCGTCCAGCGCACAGGGGACTTTAATGCCCACGCGCACATTGGGCGCACCGCAAACGATTTGCAACAATTCGCCTTTGCCCACGTCCACTTGGGTAACGTTCAGGCGGTCGGCATCGGGGTGTTTTTCCACCGCTTTGACTTCGGCAATGACCACGCCCGAAAAATCGGGGGCGGCTGGGGTGGTTTCTTCCACTTCCAGCCCTGCCATGGTGAGCAGGTGGGCGAGTTGGTCGGCACTTAAATTGGGGTTGGCTTGGGTTTTGAGCCATGAGTAGGGGAATTGCATAATTTGTAATATCTTAAAAATTAAAAGTTAAATTGATGAAGATTGCATGTTAAATTTTAAATTATTTAATTAAACACAATCCTGATTGTGGGTAGCTAATGGAAACTTCTGGTAAATCAGCTTGTATTTTCTCAACCGCTTGTTGAAAATAATTTTCACTAATTTCACAAGCAGTTAATTCTAATTTAGCGATATAGCACGCAATAGCAAGTGTCCCACTTCCTAAATGTGTATCTAAAATTTTATCACCTTGTTTAGCATACATTTTTAACAACCATTGATACAATTCAATAGGTTTTTGTGTTGGATGAATTTTATTACGATTTTTGCGTACACTAAACCGAAAAATTTTAGATGGCTTATCTAATGATGACCATGCCATTTCTGCCATAGCAAAATTATTTAATGTTTCGGGTTGATTTTTATCCCAAATGATAAAACCTTTATTGTATTCACTTCTCAACCATAATTCACCAAAATAATTTCCACCCCAAATAATTTGATTTTTGGATACACGAAATAATTCATCAAAATAGGCTTGATTTGGTTTAATATCCCATTGTGAATATTCTTTCATATTGAATTTATAATCTCCCCCGCGTTTGGTTTTATTCAAAATACCATAAGGCGGGTCTACAATTGCTAAATCAAAATATTGGTCAGGATATCTAGACATTAATGTCATGTTATCTTCATTTGAAATTGTTATCATGAACTATGAACTTCCATTGTTGTATTACTTGCAAATTGTCCAATGGTTAAATTAGAAATTTCCATACTGATATCTTTGCCTAAATGATTAACAATGATTTCATCAAAGTATTTAAAATCTATTTCGGGTAAATGTGTTCTGTTAATCAAACAATTGTACAAAAATTCTGCAAATGTATTGGCGCGAATAATCACAATCGGACGCTTGCGAATATCAGATAAGACAGCAGGCACATAACGTGGTGTAACCACAATAGTATAATCTGCCTGAATTTTATTTTGATGTTCTTCTAATCGTCCCGCATTGATGCTTGATAATTTGTTTTTTGTGGATTTGGCTTCTACCGCAAATTTTTTCTTTTTTGTAATATACAAACATTCTAAATCTGTATTACCTGCACCACCAATTTTTTTAGCTTCTACGTTATAAAACAAATTAAAGCCCATTTCTAAAACATCTTCAAATAAATAGGCTTCTAAACCATCATTGTTATCAGCATATTGTTCAATTAATTTCGGTAATTGCAATAATTCATATGCTGTATCATCTTCAAGCTCACCAATCTCTTCTAATAATTCTTTTGGATAGAAGCTGTAAATTTCTTTAATGACATCAATTTTCAGACGTTCGGGGTCATTTGATTTAAGCGGCTTTTCTGTAAATGGGTAGGCATTTTGTAATTTTTGGACAAAAGGACGGAGTTGTTCAGGAATAATAATTTCACTATATGTTACTTTACGATATGTTTCCGTATTACCATGTTTTAAGCGACAAATTACACTACCTTCAGTTTTTTGTAGAACACCTACACTGTCTAATGCTGCAGAAAGATAAGATTCCCATTCATGTGCTGCATTAACATAGTCATGGTCATGCCTACCCTTTGTAGTTAATTTTTGACTAATTTCAGTTGCAGACAATTTCCTTAAAGTTAAAAGTTCTTGAACTAAATCATCATAACTTTTTTGATTGATTTGTTTGATAAATGAAATCAAACAAACATATTCAAATGAGTACAATTTATTACCTAATCTTTCATCAGATAATAATTGAAATAATAATCTCATCGGGTAAAGTTGAATACTTTCATTAGTATCAATATAGGGGTGTGGGAATGGCATTGCCCATAACATTGTAATAAAGATTTTTTTAATGTATTCATCATTCTCCAAATGTTTTAAAAACAGATTACCCAATGGGCTGAACAAGAATTTTTGCTTATTCTGCCCATAAATATCACGATAACCAAACATATAAAATGACAATACTTTAATTTTATGTGTTGTAGCATCTAATGATTTACCACTACTACGCCTACGATATATCCCTTTATTTTCTAATATTTCAGATAATTTTGCTTTGTCATCTACTGAAATATCGGAATTAACTTTTAAAATACCAGCCAATTCACATAATGTATTGAAATTTTGTAGACCTTTGTCTATTACCCAACCTGAACGTTCAGTTTTCATATTTATTTTCCTATTTGTGCGACAATTTTTTTAATTAATAAAGGTGGAATACATTCTCCTATACAGCGCCTTATCAGTAATTCTGGCGTATTATCAGGAATATGCCAATCAATTGGTAGCGAAGTTAAAAGCATTAATTCCAATGGGGTTAACACTCTCGCATCCGAATATGTACCATCAGGTAATGGTCGTCCAGGATGTACATTTAATTGAGAGCTGATGGCGTCATTACGAATCGTAATAGTAGGAGCAGGACTATCCCAATCTATACGATGATATGTTGTATTGTAACTTTTTATTTTTTCACCATTTTTCTTTTTGGGATAATGCTCTATATTATCAAAAGCGGATTTTCCTGTAGGTGTATGTTTTAACCAAGTAATATGATTAGAATCATGTTTTCGTGCAAAATGCCACTTTACATTAGATTTCTGTCCAGCTTCTATACTGGGTAGAAAACCAATCGCTTGTTGAACAGAAACAGTTTGCACTTCTTTTTCAGGTAGTCCCCATTTTGTAAAATGTTTATTCATTTGAATAATAGCGCGTTTACGACGTTGAGCAACACCATAATCTGCTGCATCAAAAACATGGGCTTGGATATGATATTCATGACCAAACAAATCTTGCAAAATTTCTTTTACTGTTTGTAACATATTTTTATAAGGTAACCTAATTTTCAAAAATAGGGGAACATTTTCAATTAAAACAAATGTTGGACTTTTTACTTGAATAAACTCAATAACCCTAAATATCAAATGGTTGCGTTTATCACCTAGCATATCTTGAATATTGCGATTTTTTCCCGCAATACTCATACCTTGACAAGGTGGGGAAGCAATTAAAAAGTCTAATGTTTTAGGTGTACTTTTAATTAATTCTGCAAAAACTTGTTCATCTAAAATATCCCCAGTAACCATATTGGTTTCAGGATATAAAGCACGATATAAATCAGCACGTTCGGGGATTAGTTCATTTGCAGCAAGAATATCAATTCCCAATTCTTTTAAATAAGTTTCAGCAATTCCAGCACTAGAAAACAAAGATATACCTTGCATTTTATTAAATACTCTTAAAAAAGGATTATATTAAATATTTTCAGGCAGCCTGAAAACTCAAACCAACACCGCAATCAAAACATAAGCGCCAATCGTGCTGATTTCCAACGCCAAATTTTCCCACTTGTTCCGAAACGGTGCGAATGCCCCAGCCAAAATCACGCTAAATAAACCTGCTAAAAAAGCCCATTCAGCGCGCGCCAGCCACCATTCGCCCATTGCCTGATTGTCGCCCAATCCTGCTTTAAAATTAAAATGGTGCAAAGATTGGCGTTCGCAATAAGTGTGGGCAAACAGGGCAGCAATCGCTACAAGGTAACAAAGCATGAGCAAATGGGTGCGTTTCATTTTTCAGGCTGCCTTTCAGTACACGACAAAAAATCGGACGACCTGTTTTGGGTTTGAAAAATAGTCCAAAGTTGCCATCATCAACATGGCAGCTTTGGCAAGCTGCTCTAAACCAACACGAAAAATACCTTGCGATAAACGTTCATGAGATTTAGGCTTAATTGGATTAAGCGCATGTTGCCAACGCCCAATGACATAAGCCCAAGCCAATGTAACTGCCAGAATCGCAAACAACTTTTCCATTTTAACAGGGTCAGTCATGTGCGTGGCTTCCAAGTCAAAACCGCGTTTTTT
>NZ_JQKH01000007.1 GCF_000745955.1 Alysiella crassa DSM 2578
GGAAGCCACGCACATGACTGACCCTGTTAAAATGGAAAAGTTGTTTGCGATTCTGGCAGTTACATTGGCTTGGGCTTATGTTATCGGGCGTTGGCAACATGCGCTTAATCCAATTAAGCCTAAATCTCATGAACGTTTATCGCAAGGTATTTTTCGTGTTGGTTTAGAGCAGCTTGCCAAAGCTGCCATGTTGATGATGGCAACTTTGGACTATTTTTCAAACCCAAAACAGGTCGTCCGATTTTTTGTCGTGTACTGAAAGGCTGCCTGAAGATTGGGCAGATTATTTTGCGTTTTTCATTGCTTCGGTAATTTGTTTGGCTGCCGTTACCAACTGACGCGCACCGCCAGCTGCCAAATAAGTGCCAGCGTCCAAATACACCACCTGTCCTTTTTTCCAAGCCGTTGTTTCGGCAACCAATGGGTTGTTCAACACATCTTTGGCGGCTTGACCTTCTTCGCCAATCGCCGCGCTTCTGTCCAACACAAACAGCCAGTCGGGATTTTTCTCTTTGATGTATTCAAATGAAATCGGCATACCATGCGAGCCTTCTTTCATTGCCGTGTCCACAGGCGCAATGCCAATGTCATTGTGCAGCCAACCACCCAAACGTGAAGTGGGGCTTTGTGCCGACAATTTGCCACCGTTCACAATAAACACCAAGCCCGTGCCTTTGCCTTGTGCGGCGGTTTTGGCATCGGTAAATGCTTGGTCAATTTCGGCTTTCAGCTTGTCGGCTTCGGCTTGTTTGTTGAAAATTTGAGCGAATGCATCAATGCGTTCTTTGGCACTTTCGCGTAAATTTTTGGTGTCGGCGGTCATTTCAATGGTGGGGGCAACTTCATTCAATTGATGAATGGCTTTGTTGGCGCGGCTGCCTGTAATGATGAGTTGCGGTTTGAATGCGTTCAGGGCTTCATAATTGGGCTCAAACAATGTGCCAACGTGGGCGGCTTTGTCCACCACAGGTTTCAGATAATCAAGGCGTACGGTATCAATGGTTGCGCCCACATTCACGCCCAAGGCAGACAAGGTGTCCATCATGCCCAAATCGTACACGGCAATGCGTTCGGGATTTTTGGGAACAGGAAATTCGCCGCGTGTGGTTTTCACTTTAATCACTTCGCCTTGAATGTTGTCGTGGGGTTTCAAGGGTTTATCGTCTTTTTTATCGGCTTTGGGGGTGGCGGCGTTTGAAGCGGCAGATGCGCTTGCTGGGGCGTTTTCAGCAGGTTTTTGTTGGGCTTGTTGTTGTCCGCAAGCGGTTAAAGCGGCTAAAGCGGCTAATGTAAACAGGGTAATCAGGGATTTTTTCATTTGATTTTTCCTTATTGAAAAAGTTTCAGGCTGCCTGAAAAGCCGAAAAATCATCAATTTCAATGATATTGGCGATTTTCAGGCTGCCTGAAACGTTTTTTGCTGGATTAGAATGTGTAATTCATGCCCACACGGAATTGACGACCCTCACCAGGGAATTGACCGCGTTGCGCGTGTGGTTTGTAGTTTTTGTTTGCCACATTGTTCACAGCAAAATTCACATTCATTTTGTCGCTGTTCAAAGGTTTCCAGTTGGCAGAAACATCAACCACGCCATAGCCAGCTTTGGGCGTTGCGCCACCACGACCATATTGGGGGATACCATTGTCATTGCGAACAAAGAAATTGTCTTCCGCCTTAACTTTTTCCAAAGCACGCCATTGTACGCCCAATTCCAAATTCGGATTGGCAAAACGGTATGCCAAAGATGCCGTCCAAGTGCGACCAATGGCAGACGCATATTCAGGATTGCTGCTCATTTTGTCGCCATAAAAACGCGGTTTGCTGGCAGCCACACCCAAACGAGCCGTCAAATTATCCCAACGGTAAGAACCTGACAATTCATAACCTTTGTTTTTGATTTTGCCCGCATTGATAATGGCGGCATCTCGTTCACTAAATACACCTTCTAAATTGTGAACTTGGCGTGCATTGGTTGAACCCAAAGCATCTTTAATATTTTGCCAGAAGTAAGCACCTTCCAAACCAAATGTGCCATTGTTGTAGTTAAAGCCAATTTCGGTGTTGCGTGCTTGTTCTGCTTTGGTATTGGACGCAATCGTAACCAAAGGACGACCACCATGCGACAACAAAGCATCGTGCATACGCGGGCTGCGTGTTGCATAATTGTGCAAGGCATTCACGCTCAATTCAGGGGTAATTTGGTAAATTGCGCTGATACTGGGGTTAAATGCACCGTCTTTGCGTTTTCTGCCGTCCATGGCTTTAAAATCAAAGTGGTCGTAGCGCAAACCTGTGGTCAAAGTCAATTTATCGGTAACATCGGTAATGCCTTCCACATACACGCCCACATCGCGTTTTTCCTGATTATTCAAACCCTCTTTGAAAAAGGCATTGGGTTTCACTTCTTGATGGCGGAAATTCACACCGTATTTCAACAAAACTTTATCGTGAATGCGGCTGTCAAAATTCACATTTGCGCCAGTTGTAACGATTTTGTTTTCGGTTGAACTGGTATTGCGCTTGCCACCTGCGTAACCATTGCCACTGTCATCAGCCGACCAGCGACCGTGTGTCATGCGGTAAACATTGGCTTCGGCAGCCTGTGCAAAACCCAAGTTTTTGCCAGTCCAAGTCAAGTCGGTTTTGTCCACATACATTTTGCGTTCAGCAGGGAATTGGTTGGTATTGTCAAAATTGAAAAATTCTTCGCGTACCAAACGTTCGCCTTTCATTTGGTCGTGCATGTGGCTCAACACAAAGCGGTTATCGCCAAAGGTTGCGCCCAATTTTGCCAAATAGCTGATTTTGTCCAATTCGGTATTGGTGGTGCGGCTGGTATCGGTGGCATTTGCGGCAGTATTCACATAGCCTTTACCGCCTTTGTAATTGTTTTCTTCAACGCGGTTGCCCAACAACAGGTAATCAAACATGCCTGCTTTGCCAAACACCGCCGCGCCATAATTATGACCGTCATTGCTGTTGTAACCTGCGTTTAAGCGTACGCCAAAATTGGGGTTGCTGCTGTTTTTCAACAAATCTTGTGCGTCCAAAGTTTTGGCGATAATCGCGCCATTGGTTTGACCAATGCCTGCGCTGGCTGAACCTGCACCTTTTTGTACTGCCACAATTTTCACCAAAGCAGGGTCAAGCATATGGCGACCTTGGTGGTAGTGGATTTGGCTGTCGTTGTAGGCATTGTCCACTTTCACGTCAATGGAGTTGTGTCCCATACCGCGCAAGTAAATGTATTGTGATGTACCTGCACCTGCACCCATGCTGATGGAGGGTTCATTTTTCAGCACTTCTTTTAATTGGGTGTTGGTGGTTTCTTCCATTTTTTTCACGGTAACGCGGCGAACAGATTGGACACGCTCGCTGGCTTTCACATGAACGGTGGGCAATTCCTGCGAAGCGGCACGAGTATCCGCTTGCGCAAAAGTGGAACATAATAAAGCAGCAATGGTGCTTAAATGAAAAATGGGCTGAATACGCATATTCTAATCCTGATTTGACCTTGGTTTGTTGGTTGTTTACAAATAGAAATTACTTACACTTGCAAAGATAACATAGTTTAACTCAATTTGTCTAGAATTAAATATTCGGTAAACATGAATTTTCAGGCTGCCTTATTGGTATTTAAATGGGTTTTGTTTTATTATTATTTTGATTATTTTAAATTTTTCTATTGATTATTTTTGAAATAATTAGGTTGATTTAATTGACAGGCAGCCTGAAAACCCATATTCGCTGTTATAATGACACTTTTTCATTCTTTACAAAACCAAATGTTTCCCAAGAAAAAAAACATCCCAACTCCTGAACCCCAAGTGCTTGAAGTTACCCCGCCACCGATTTTTGCCAATGCGCGTGGGCATTTGCATACGGTGCGCGATTTCCTGCGTTTTAGCGTGAGCCGTTTTAATGAAGCGGAACTGTATTTCGGGCACGGCAGCGACAATGCTTATGATGAAGCAGCGTATTTGATTTTGCACACGCTGCATTTGCCTTTAGACACGCTGGAGCCGTATTTGGACGCGCATTTATTGCCCGAAGAACAAGACCATTTGCTTGATTTAATTGAACGTCGTGTGGTGGAACGCATTCCCGTTGCCTATTTAACGCAACACGCGATTCAGGGCGAATTTGAGTTTTATGTTGATGACCGTGTGATTGTGCCACGCTCGTTTATTTACGAATTATTGGGTGAGCCGTTGCGCCCTTGGATTGAATATGATGAGCTGATTCACAGCGCGTTGGATTTGTGTACGGGTAGCGGCACATTGGCGATTCAAATGGCGTACCATTATCCTGACGCGCAAATTGACGCAGTAGACATCAGTTTAGATGCACTGGAAGTGGCTTCCATCAATATTGATGACTATGATTTGCGTGAACGCATTCATTTGGTGCATACGAATTTATTTGAAGGTTTGGAAAATAAATACGATTTGATTGTGTCCAATCCGCCGTATGTGGACGAAGAATCGGTCGCTGCACTGCCAGATGAGTATTGGCATGAGCCTGAACTCGCGCTCGGTAGCGGCAAAGATGGCTTGGATGCAACCCGCGAAATCATCAAACACGCCGCCGATTATTTGAATGATGATGGTGTGTTGCTGGTGGAAATTGGGCATAATCGTGAAGTGCTGGAACGCGCCTACCCTACTTTGGATTTTGTTTGGTTGGAAACGAGCGGCGGCGATGGTTTTGTGTTCTTGCTGACCAAAGAGCAGTTGGTGGCTGGTTTGCAACAAATGAATGTGCTGGAAACGGAAAGTTAAAGTGAAAAAGGTTTCAGGCTGCCTATCGTTAAATTTTAATTATAAAAATAGGCAGCCTGAAAAGTTAATTTCATTGATTTAATTACAAAAATGCTTGCTCAAATGGCTGCACTTCCACCACATCGCCTACCGCCAAAGAACCACTTTCCAATGGCAACAACATATACGCATTCGCCTGACTAATCCCCAAAATCCGATGGGAATCCTGCGAACCACACGGTGCGACAGTCCACGAACCATCGCTTTGGCGCGTGATGGTAGCGCGTTGAATGTCCATGCGCCCCGCCGCTTTTTTCACAGGTGCAGTCAAGGCAGCCTGAAAACGCAAAGGTTGCGGCAAATCTCGCGCACCACACAATTGCCAAAGTGCTGATTTCACAAACATATCAAATCCCACAAAACCCGAAATCGGATTTCCTGGTAAACCAAAATACCACGCCAACAACATCCGCCCAAACACGAACGGTTTACCCGGTTTCATCGCCACCTTGTAATGATGAATCGCGCCCAAACGCAACACCGCTTCACGCATATAATCATAATCTCCCACCGACACGCCACCCGATGTAATCACCACATCAGAGGTTTTCGCCGCTTCGTCTAATACGCGCATAACGCTTTCCAAATCGTCTTCCACTTTTTTCAAATCAATGATTTCAATTGGAAATTCAGACAACCTTGCCATCAACATATGGCGATTGCTGTCATAAATTTGGCTGCTGCCCGAAAGCGCTTGCGATGGCTCAACCAATTCATCACCTGTGGACAATACCGATACTTTGATTTTTTTATACACACACACATCGCCAAAACCCAATGCCGCCAACAATAAACTGTCCGCGTGCCGCAAAATCCGTCCTTGTGGCAAAACATGCGTGCCAATTTTAATTTCTTCGCCTGCATAACGGATATTTTGTGCGCCGCCCATGTCTTGCGTTAAAACAATGTTGCCATCTCTGTCCACTTGCGTGTTTTCTTGTAACACGACGGTAATGCAATCGGCAGGCACCACCGCGCCCGTCATAATCCGCACACATTCGCCCTGCCCCACGCTGCCTGAAAAAGCGTGTCCTGCCGCCGATTCGCCAATTAATTGAAACACATCGCCTGCTTTTGCTTCATGCGGCAAAGCATAACCGTCCATTGCCGACACATTTGCATTGGGCACATTCATGGGCGACACCACATCTTGCGCCAACACGCGCCCAGACACTTGCGCCACAGGCACGGTTTCCGTTTCAGGCAGCCTGCATTGTGCGGCGATTTGATTAAACATTAATTGTTGTAATTCTTCTACGGTCGTCATGGGGTTTTCCTTGTCAAATAAAAGGGGGAGATTCGGGGCGGATTATGTGGTATTTTGGTAAAAGGTTCAATTAGCCGAAATGATGATGTGTTTTCAGGCAGCCTGAAAACAGAAAAATTGGCGATAATATCATTGCGTTGAACACGCGTTGCGCCGCGTACCACGCTGCCCACCCCACAATTAGCAGCTTCCCCAACATTTTCAGACTACCTACGATTTTTGTCGTGTACTGTAAGACTGCCCTATTTCCGAAAAAATCTTGCCCAATTTATTTTTGAATTGTACAATCCAAAAATATAATTATTAAACCAAAACAATCATGTCGCCACAACCTTATCCCAAAATCGCCCCCACCACCCAAGTCCACCAAGCCCTACAATTCGCTTACGATTTTTTCAATCGCAGCCTATTTTTCGGCGAACTGCCGCCCTGTCTGATTTCCCTGCAACGCAAAGCGAAAACACAGGGCTATTTTTCCTTTCGCCGTTTTATTTCCGAAGATGGGCGTTATACCGATGAAATCGCGCTGAATCCCGAATTTTTTGGTGTATTGCCCGTGTTGGACACTTTAAGTACGCTGGTTCACGAAATGTGCCATTTGTGGCAACAACATTTCGGTAAACCCGGCAGACGTGGCTACCACAACAAAGAATGGGCGGACAAAATGGAAGCCATCGGCTTGATGCCGTCCGACACCCACAAACCTGGGGGCAAACGCACAGGCGAACACATGGGCGACTATATTTTGGAAGACGGTTTGTTTATGCAGGCTGCGCGTAACTTATTGAAAACAGAGTTTTCTATTCATTGGTACGATGTGTATCCGCCCTATTCCGCTTCGTTTGGGCAAGCGGTTACGCACACTTATTTATTGAACATAGACCAATCGCTCAAACGTCCGCCCGCTTTGGCGGTGGAACGCGGTATGCGCCCCCTTTATCAAGTCAAACCGAATACACAACACATTGATATTACAGGAGAACCCACTTTCAGACAGCCTGAAACTGAATTGGATTTAATCCAAACCGAATTGCCGCATTTGCCGACTCATCATGAGTGGGTATCCACACTAGACCCAGCCGCGCCGCATCGTTTATTGGGCGAATACAACCCAGTTGCTGCACCGCCCGAAAATCGCAGTAATCGCCTGAAATATCAATGCCCTAGTTGCTTAAATGCGGTGTGGGGTAAACCGAATTTGAATATTATTTGTGGTGATTGTTCTGTGCATTTTCAGGCTGTCTAACAAATAACTTAAAAATTCGGTGCGTAATACGTAATTTATGCAATTAACGTGTTTTTTATTTTCAGGCTGCCTGAATTTTTGCCAATAATTCACGCAATGCCAAAGCGCGATGGCTTACCGAATTTTTCAGTTCGGGCGACATTTCAGCGGCGGTACAGCCTTGTTCTGGCAAATAAAAATGTGGGTCATAGCCGAAACCGTGTTCGCCAGCCGCTTCAGGCTGCCATGTGCCGCGCCAAATGCCTTCGGCGATAATCGGTTGTGGGTCATCGGCATGGCGCACCAAAACCAATACGCAAACATAATAGCATGATTTATCAGATTTATTGGCTAATTCTGCTGACACTTTGGCGTTGTTTGCCGCGTCCGATTTGGGATTGTCGCCCGCAAATCGTGCCGACAAAACCCCCGGTGCGCCGCCCAATGCGTTCACGCAAATGCCGCTATCGTCTGCCAAAGCGGGCAAACCGCTTACGCGGCTGGCGTGGCGGGCTTTTGCCAACGCATTTTCCACAAATGTGATGTGTGGTTCGGGGCATTCGGGGACGTTGAATGCGGATTGTGGCAAAATTTCAATGTGTTGCGCGGCGAATAATGCGGAAAATTCGCGTAATTTGCCTGCGTTATTGCTGGCGAGTACGATTTTTTGCAACATGGTTTGTCCTATTCTGATGGGTTTTCTGATGTTTGCTGGGCTTGTTTGATTTGCGCCAAATGTTTTTGTCGCGCCATTTCGCGTATATACATCGCCAAGCAGCCAATTTGCCCAAACGCCGCCGCAAAAGCAAATAAAAATGCGGCAATGCCAAATTGTTTTTCAGGCAGCGTTTTCAGCGACAGCCAATAACTCCCCAGCGTAATCAGCGCAACAAACAATAGGGAAAACAAAATCACCAAAATCAAATACGTTTTTCGTTTTGTCATATTTTTTATTTAAATAAAATAATCAGTTAAAAATTTCAGGCAGCCTGAAACAGCCAAGCCAATATCGCCGAACTGCTTACCGCAATCAACACCGTGGGCAACATGGGCAGTCGCCACGCCGCGAAAACGGTGATGGCTAAAGCGATTAATTCATGCGGTTTATCCGACACAAAATGCGGCGCAATCACGGAAAGCAACACGCAAGCAGGTGCAGCTTCCATAACTCGCGCCATTTTTGGGCTGAATTTGCGGTTTTTAAGCAAGAAAAAACCAGCCAAACGAGTGGAATAAGTCATGACCATCATGCCCAAAATGGTTATCAACGCTTGCCAAGAAATCATGTTTCCGTGTCCCAAAAATAAGCGGCGGTTAAACCTGAAAATGCGCCAGCCATCACATACCACGCCCCCTGTGGCAATAGCCAGTACACCGCCGCCGCCACGATTAAACTCACCAGCCAAGGGCGAGCAGCTTTTGCGCCGCGCCACATTCCGCGCACCAAAACCAAAAATACGGCAGGAAATGCCATATTAAAACCAAATTTTTCAATATCATTGCCCAACAAATAACCAAATTGTGAACCGAGAAAACCGCAGCTCACCCATGTTATCCATAAATTCGCCGAAATGCCCCAATAATACGGCAAATTAAACGGCGGCAAACCTGCTTGTTCACGCTTTTTGATTTCTGCAATGCTCATCGCCCATGTTTCGTCTGTCATCAAAAATAAGGTAGGCAATAATTGGCGTTTGGGCAAATGGCGTATATACGGGGTAAACGCCGCGCCCATCAAAATATGGCGGCTGTTAATCATCAAAGTCAGCGACCAAATCAGCAAAATGGGAATGGGGCTTGTCCACGCGCCCACCGCCGCAAATTCTGAACCGCCTGCAAAATTAATGCCCATCATCAAGGTGGTTTCCCATGCGGTCATGCCTTTTTGCGCGGCTTGTGCGCCCAAAATCAGGGCAAAGGGAATAATGCCTATGGTAATGGGCAAGGTTTCGCGTATGCCTCGTTTGAATTCTGTATTCATATTATTTTGATTTTATTTTGAAATTTGATTTTCAGGCTGCCTGAAATGTGGGACGCACCCTACATGTTTGTAAACGGCGAGAATTTTAACATAATTTTTCGTGAACACATTTCGCCAAAAAATCATCAAAATCCCCAAAAATACAAATTCAGGCTGCCTGAAAACGCGAAATCGCATAAAATCCAACTTTTACCCACAAATTACACGCCATGTCGCAACGCATTAACCATCAACCCATTTTCCTACTCACCAGTAAAGCATGGCGCGAAAACAGTCTTTGGATTGAAGCATTTAGCCGTGATTATGGGCGCGTGGCTTTGCTGGCGCGAAGTGCACGGACAAAGGGTTCGGAGTTGCGTGGGGTGTTGATTCCCTTTGTGCCGATTAGCGCGTCATGGTTTGGCAAGGAAGAATTGAAAACGCTGCACCGCGCCGAATGGCTCGGTGGTTGGGCGCAACCGCGTGGACGTGCGCTGTTTAGCGCGATGTATGTCAATGAATTGGTGTACAAACTCACGGCGCGTGAAGATGGGCAGCCTGAAATTTATCAGGCTTTGCATGATGTGATGAAACTGATTTGTTCTGAAAATCAACATATTGCGGCGTTGCGCCAATTTGAGTATCGGCTATTGAAAGCATTGGGCGTTGCGCCCGATTTTTCACGCGATGACAATGGACAAATCATTGAATTACAATATGATTATTGGATACGCCCTGAACACCCGATTCAACGCGTGGACACATTCAGGCAGCCTGAATCTGGTGTGGTGGCGCGTGGTGCGGTGTTGGCGGAAATTCAGTCGGGGCAATTCAGTCAGCCCGAACATGCGGTGGTGGCAGCGAAAATTATGCGTGAATTGATTGATTTCAGGCTGCCTGAAATGCACACGCGTTTGGTGTTGCAGCAACTCAATCAATTGAAACAGCGTATAAAATAAGCAAATTCAATCATCATTTTTTATCTGCTTAACAAAAGCAATGGGCTAATTTATAATTTGATTTTAATAACCCTTTTTTCAGGCTGCCTTACTCAAATATAGGGTGCGCCGTACGCACCAAATTCGCCATAATATTTTAATTATTCAAGCCATTTGGTGCGCACGGCGCACCCTACTGTGATTTTTATTGTGTACGGTAAGGCAGCCTGAAAATCTACATTCGAGAAGAAAAATATGAGTACCGAAACCCGATTCACCCCACCCCCATTTGCCAACCACAGCCCGCAAACGTGGTATCAAGCCGCCGCACAACACCCCGCATTCATCAAAGACAATGCGCAAGCCAAAGCCATTGAACACCTAGACCGCCTGTGGACGGAACTGATGATGTTCAAACGCAAACGCAATCGCTTTTTGGGGCGCAGCCTGCGTTCACCCGAAGTGCCGACTGGTTTGTATTTTTACGGTGGCGTGGGGCGCGGCAAAAGTTTTTTGATGGACGCGTTTTTTGGTTGCTTGCCGTATAAACGCAAACGCCGTGTGCATTTTCATGCGTTTATGGCGGAAATTCATCAGCGTATGCGCGATAAACGCAGCGAACCCGACCCATTAAAAGCCGTTGCCCACAATATTGCCGAAGAAACCCGCGTGCTGTGTTTTGACGAATTTCACGTCAGCGACATTGCAGATGCGATGATTTTGGGGCGTTTGCTGGAAAACCTGTTTGCGGAAGGTGTGGTTTTGGTGGCGACTTCCAATTACGCGCCGTCTGAATTATATCCGCAGGGGCAAAATCGCAGCAGTTTTTTGCCAACCATCGCCTTGATTGAAAAGAAATTAACCGTGTTGAACGTGGACGGCGGCGAAGATTATCGTATGCGCACGCTCACGCCAGCCGAAGTGTTCTACATTCCCAATAATGCGGAAAATGAAGCAAAACTCGCTGATTTGTTTAACCAATTGGCGGGCAAAGAAGAAAGGCAGCCTGAAAAAATCATCATTCACGAGCGCGAATTGACCTGCAAAGGGCGCACCGACCGTGTGATTTGGTTTGATTTCCGCACTTTGTGTTTTGGTACGCGTTCGCAAGCGGATTATTTGTGGCTGGCTGAACGCTACACCCACGTTTTGATTTCGGGTGTGGAAAAAATGACACCAAACGAAAAAAACGAAGCGCGGCGTTTAACTTTGCTGGCGGACGTGTTTTACGATTACCGCGTGAAATTGTGTCTGACTTCGCAAGTGGCGATGGACGAGTTGTACACCGAAGGCGATTTTGCGCATGAATTTGTGCGCACGGTGAGCCGTTTGGTGGAAATGCAATCGGAAGATTATTTGGCGTTGCCGCATTTGAAATTGAAGTGATTTGGCAGAAATCAGGCAGCCTGAAAACGGATTTTGTTTTTCAGGCTGCCTGAAATAAGGACAAAATATGATTACGCAAAGCATTCATTTTGAAGTATCAGGACAAGACGCGCAACGCCTATTAGCTGCTTGCCAAGCGCGAAATATTGCTCCAGTTCAAGCATTTGAATTATTTTGTAAGGTCGCGGCGGCTTTTGCACTAATTTGCGCCAGCTTTTGCACCGCTCATTGTAAAAATTTGCAGTAGCTTTTGCACTTATTTAACCCCCATTTAAACACAATTTAAATGGGGGTTGAAACATCTAAAACTTGTACACCATGTTGTCTTCATACCGAGCAGAATAATTCAAGCCAGCCATTAAGCTCACTTTATGATACCCTGCAAACCGTTCCCACCCATCTAGCTTATACCCAATTACCAAATCCAAGTAATCCAAAAACTCGCTGCGTGTTGAACTAAAGAAGACAAATGGCGGTCGCACCATACTCATCAACTTGAGAAATTCTACCATTCCGAAGTACACATCATTATAATATGCCCCTTGAGCGGTGCAAACATAAGGCGGGTCAAGTAATAGTAACACCTTGTCTTGATTAATGAATTGTGGCAATAAATCAACATACGATTGTGAAACAATCTCAAGTCCATCTAAATAACCATCAGCACTTGGATAACCGCTCAAACGCACACGATTGTAGAAGTTATGCTGCATCAAATCATCTAACGTCCGCGCTTGTTGACCACTAAACAAAATCCAACTTGCTACGCTCGCTACATCTACATAACCACCAAATGTCTGCAAAGTTGCCTGAACCACAGCCTTAAGTGCTGGTGTCAGCTTGGTTTTTCGCGGACAATCTTGCAATAAATTAAAGATAACTTGGCGTAAACGGTTGGTATCATCAATATGCTGCAAGCGCGTGGCATAGCCATCAAAATCATTGTAAATCACACGTGCTGCGGGTTTACAGCGTTTCGCTGTGTGTGCCAACAAACCTGAACCGCCGAACACATCAATAATTGTCCAACCGTCCCCATCGCCCGAAATCTGTTCATTTAAAACCTGTTTAAACGCTTTTAAAAAATTGCGTTTCTGCCCTGTGAAAGGCAATGGTGCTTGATGATAAGTCTTTGACATTTTACGTCCTTTCGTACATGAAGACGGTTAGCGTGTGCCTGTTATCAGACACACGCGCCGTCGGTACGCTAGGTACGCAAACTGTTCATTAATTTAATTATTAAATATATTCAAATGCTTGCAACGTCTGCAATAGATTTTAACAACGCCATTGCCTGAAATTTCTAAAAGTTTACGATTACATTCATTACAAAACAAAGGTTTAAAAATCATTAATTGTACTGCCTTGTGCGTTAGTTTAAAATTCACGCCGCCTAGCTAGGTGGCGGCTTTCCAACGCAGCTACATCTGCAATGGGGTGTGGGTTGCGTCCTAACCGCGCCCACATCGCCGTCTTTTCTTAAAACGCCGTCATTATACTGTGACGGCGTTGATTTTTTTGTACGAAGCTCTTCAACATAATTTACAGACTAAACCCGAATCTCCACCACTTTCACATCTGGCGCGGCTTCCAATATCCGCCCCGTTTTCGCATCGTAAAACACGCTCGCCCCCACCGCATAGCCCGACCCACGCAACACCACACTATGCCCACCAAACAAGGTTACCGCTTCCAACGCCCCATCATCGCGGATTTTCGTGATTTTAGCAGCCTGACGATTCGGTTGCGGAAACACCGCTTGTAAGGTCTTTAAAATATTCACTTTTTAATCTCCCAAATAACGGTCTACCGTGAGTTTTTGCCACACCGCCACCGCGCCATCATTGTCCACGCCCACCTCCAATTCCACGCCCTGAATCACGCCAAACCACGCGCCATCGGCTTCGTCAAACCGCCAAATATCGCCGATTTTCGCACGCTCAATCGCGTATTTTTCGGACGGTGGCGCAAGCGTGATTTGTGCTTGCAAATGCGTTCCGCTTTCGCTTAACACTTTGATTCCTAAAGAACGACACACATTGTCCGCCGTGTACAGGCTGCCTGAAAGACTGGGCGCGGCTGGCATTTTATCCGTGCCATCGCGGTAAACGTGCGCCATGTTGGATAATGTGTGGGTCGGCGCAATCAACACGCTGTTATATTGCGTATTGACTTGTTTTTGCTCATCAATTTTCACAATCACATTCGGCGGACACACCACGTCCGCGCCATCGTCCAACAACCAAGCCGCTCGTTTCCAACGCGGTTTCACATTTAAAATCAACTCATTGGGGTGCGATTCAATAAATGCGCCTGCGGTTTGTGCCAATTCCTGCATCATCGCAATCGGCGTTTTATCCGTTAAAACAAAGAGATGGGCTGGAATCCGCCAATTCGCCGCCGTCCAATCCTGCAATTTAAAATCGGTGTAACGCAATTGCGCGTCCACAATTTGCCGCGCCATCAAATCTTGATTAACCGTACCTGTTTGATTTTTCGCGTAATCTTTGCCTAATTTCGCGGTCAAGCTACGACCCGACACGGTAAACGATTTGCGCCCAAATTCGCGGCTGGCTGAAATATTTTCCCCCATAAAAACAAAGGTTTCGCCATTGATTTTCAGCGTAATCGGCAAATCAGTTTGTCGGGTAAAATCAAATTTTTCAAAGTCTTGCGGTGGCATTTGCACCGAGCCTTGCCAACAATAACTGTCCATGTCGGTTTTGATGCTCGCGCCGAATAATTCAAGCGGTTCGCCATTCACGCTGGCGGAAATGTCGTTTACAATCATATAAGTATCCAATAAAGGAATCTGCGCCACCGCCCGACACGCAAACGGCAAGGGAATTTGTGTGCCATCGGTTTCGGTCTGATACACCTCAAATGTGAGCGGCAATTCGTCTGACGGCGGATTTTTGCCGCAGGGCGATTTGATTTCAGGATTTTTATTTGGTAAAACAATATCATACCAATGGCACGGCGGCTGCATACTGTCGCCTATTTGGGTTTTCAGGCAGCCTGAAACGTCCGCGCCCACAAATTGACCCGAAATCAGATTTGCTAAAAATTCGCCTGCAAATTCAGAGGATTGGCAGGATTTGCGAAATGCGCCCACCCAATTCGCCACGCCGTGATTTTTGTGTAACACACTGTCGCCAAAAGGATTATTTTGACAATGCTGTAAATTTTGGGTTTCGCTGATTTGCGCGGTGTGGCAGTTTTGCAGTAATGCGCTGTCATCATATTGATGTGTTTGACAAATTTGCACATCTGCCATGTCCAGCGTGCTGATTTCTAAACAATTTTGCACATTCAGGCTGCCTGAAACATCCGCATCATGATTTTGCGCCAAATTTGCACCAACTGATTGATGAGATTGACATAAATCGGTTTTCAGGCTGCCTGAATAGTGGGCGCGAAAGTCAAACACCAATGGGCTGCGGCGCGGCGGCTTCGGTGGCGAAATCGGCGCAATATTGCCCACATCATCGCCAAACGCAATCGGCAAATCGTCATCAAAATCAGGTTGTAATTCGCTGAATTGAATGAGTAAATCGTCCATTTTTCACTTTCAGGCTGCCTGAATTAATCGCTCGGCACTTTGGGATAGCGTTTGTCCCACGCCACAGGGCGGTATGGGCTGTTGTAATTATCCAGCGCAAGAATGATAAATTGCCGTTTTTCATCAAGATGTTGCAGCAAATAACTACCGTCTTCCGCGCTCCAAGTGCTGCGAACAAAACGCAAAGAGGCTTGGTCTACAGCAAACACGCGGCGGCGAGCAGGTTTGCCATTTACAGTAACAATGCCCGCCGTGTTCTTTTTGCCCGAAATCACGCCGCGCCCCGTAAAAATGCTTTGAAATTGCACATTACGCCGCAACAAACTTCGCGCCCCACTTCTCGGTGGTGGCGTACTGAATAATAAACCACTTGAAATCAGATAATTAGCCATTATTCACTTCCCATTGCGTGGCGTTGATTAAAAAATAATTGTCCGAGCCTGAATAGCCCAAACGGAATTTTAAAAACACATCGCTTGTGCCGTCTAATGGTACGCTGGTGCCGTTGGGTAAATCTTGCAAATTGTGTGCCGTGCGGTAAACACCCGATAATAAGCCACGTAAATTCAAGCCGTTATTTCGTTCAAAAATATACACTTCGGACGCGCTCAAACCGCCTGTGATTTTGTCGGGATAAGTTGCGCCCAAGCCACTACCTGCCAGCAATGAATGCAGCTCACATTCCGCGCCCAATTCGGTGTTGTCCCAGCGTTTGCCCATGTAGGCGCGATTTGAACCGCCACCTGTTACAAAATACAAAGAAGAGGTATTAAAATAATCATAACTACTTGATGATGAATGTAAGAACATGCAATTACCCGTGTCATTGGGTACAACAGTCGGCACATCACCAAAAAACAACATCGCCACTTCACTGCCACGATTGTCGCCAATCATCAGCAAAAATGCGCCATCATGCCCAATCAGCCACCAACTGTCTTGTTTCGCTCGCCCACTTTCCACCAAGCCGAATTTTTGATAATTGCCTGTGTAACCAAATTCGCCCGTACCTGCCGTCAAAGACGACATGGCGCGGAACGCTTGAAGCGTACAAACGCGCTGTTGTGGTTGATTGATTTTAAAGCAAAATCGGGTGCTTTCAGGCGATTGACTGCGAAACACGGCGGCGTTGGCTTCCTCAAAAGGCATTTCCCAGCCCAACGCGGTTTTATTGCCGTAGCCCGTAACCAAACAGGCTTTGAGCAAGGCTTTCAGGCTGCCTGCACTCGCGGATAAAACAGGTGCGCCTTCATCATTGGAGCTAAACAGGGTAACAGGTTTTAATTTGGTGTTTAACATATTGATTAACCTTTTGATTTTTAGTTTACAAAATTTCCGTATTGCCGCGTAAGCAAGCACGGAAACCATCGCTATCATCTTGATTTCGCGCTGATTTGTGTGGCTGAATCACACGCAAAAACCACACAGGCATCATCGTGCCAAAGGTGTTAAAACGAATGCAATTGCCAGCCTCCCAACCACCCATGCCAAATGCTTGTTTGGGCAGCGTAAAATAGGGTTGGTCGGTGGCAGGATTGATGGGCGCAACGTCCGTGTTCACATCGTTGTCCCAAATCAAACCGAGATTTTCGCCGTACACTTCAATTTGCGTGGGGCTGCGAAACTCAATGCGCCAACGCTCCTCAATCGCACCATCACTTGTTAAAACAAGGGGATAGTCTTTCACATTCAATACGCCACGCGTGGGGTTACCGTTGCGAGCGTCTTCCCAAACACCGTGCCAGTTGATTTGCGTGAACGGCTCGGTAAACCGTGTTTGCAAATCGCCACCCACCACCGCGCTGGAAACATAAGTATTTTCAATTGGATAATCACGCGAAATCGGGTCTTGCAATTTCAGGCTGCCTGAAATATCCGTCCCCACCACACGGTTGTCTTCCTCCCAAATCATCACGGCTTTGAGCGGCAGGGTGTAATCGCCCAAATCAAGCGGCGTATTCCATGTGATTGTAGAATTGTCTAAATTATCCAGATACTTGTCCGCCGAAACGTGTTTGCCGTCCGCGTCCAACACGCATACACGGTCGCAGTTTTCGCGTGGCAATTTGATGGTTTGACCAGCCGAATGCGTTGAACCCAAATCGTGAATTTTCGCATTAGAAATAATCACATAATCCCCAGCACGAAAAATCGGCACGCGCCCATCTGACGGCAGACGGGTCGGGTTAATCCCCAAACGCTCCGCCGAAAGCGGAATATGCGCTTGCGACACCGCGCTGTAGCGCACCGAAAGCGGCGAAATCGGCTTGTGCGTATCAAATTTGAAAAAGCCTGTTTCGTAATCTATTGTGCCGTCTAGTAATTTTTTACCATCGCTGCCCACTTCCGCGCTTTGGATTTTGCCGTCTGCGAGACTTTCGCCCACAATTTGCTTGCCGTCTATTTCCGCGTAAACGTAGAAACTGCGCGGTTTGATGGGCGCGGCGGCGGTGTGTCCCGTGAAGGTTTTGACACCGAAATCGCCTGTGGTGTAAATCCCTGCCAAAACCTTGATTTCAGGCAGCCTGTCGGGGGCGACTTCGTTTAAAATCACTTTACCTGACAAAGGGTTGAGTGTGCCAATGGCTTTGGCTTCGCCCGTGCGCACGTTCAAATCTTGATACAACACGCCATCGCGTTCAAACACTTCTTTGCCGCCCACTTCAAACAGCCATGAATTTAAAACCGCCGCTCGCGGATACGGCACATCTTGCAAAATATCAAAGATTTGTGAACCATTGTCCACATTGACCGACACACGGCGCGTGTCGGGCGAACTTATCCACGACACCTGTGCATTGGGCGGCGCAATCACGATGACATCGGTGGTGGTTTTCAGGCTGCCTGAAACCGATTCGTACACAGGCGCACCTTGTTGCAAGGCTTTTTGCGTGTATTCGGCGATGTTCAAACCATGTTTAAACGCTTGTTTAGGAATACGAATTTCGCCTGTTTCATAATTCACAGACGCACCTTCCACGCGAGAGCCGTTTTGCCACAAACCGCCGTTGCCATCATCGTGCAGTTTCACTTGCGCGGCGGAATAGGGATTGACCGCCACCGTTGTGCGGGCAGAAATGGCGGCTGATGCGATATTTGCCATTGTTTTTCCTTATTTCAAACAATTAGTTAGTCATCAAAGCGTGAACTTTTGGCGAAGATGGCGTGTTTTCAATCACTTGCGTACTGGTGCTGGTGCGCCGCGACAAGGGCAAAATCAGCGACAAACTGCCACGTTGAATCGGTTTACCTGTGCGAATAATCATGGTGTCGCCGTCTTCCACCGCCAAAATCTGCGTGTTTGCCGCACTAATATATTGTTCCGCTTCCAATAAAATATCAGCAGCCTGAATATTTTTCGGGTATAGCACCCCAGCCGCGTAATTCACATAACCGCTTGCCGCGCCTGTTAATTCGCCGTTGCGGTCGTTGGCGGTTTGTTCACCATTTTGTTGCCATGTTAATTTAATGGTGTGCGGTTTCAGGTTTTGCAATGGCACTTTTGGCAGACTGAAAACCGTGTCCGCCACCTGCGGCGCAACCGCCGAACCCACCGCCGAGCCATCAAAAGTGCGATAAAAATCAATCGGCGACCACGACACCACCAACTGACTGTCCTCATCAGGCAAAGCAGGCAGTGAAACAGTAACCGTCCCCGTCCGCGCCACCGCGCCGCGCACATTGCCCAAGCTGTCGCGCAATTTGCCATCGCCCACGTCATTTAAGTAATACCATGTTTTTTGAGACAAAAACGCCACCCGAACCGAACCGCTCGCAGGGCGCGGCGAAAGCGGCTGGGTAACAAATTCATTGCCCTGATTGGTCTGGTCAATCAAAATGCTGCCCGAGTAAACGTGATGTGAAAATTGGGCGGCGGGTATCGCGTAAATTTCGCCAACATATTGATTTTGCAGCCCTGAAATCACGCCAGTCGCGTAATCAATGCTCAAAACCGTGCCGTCTTTTTTCAGGCTGCCTGAACCATCGTCCACCCAGCCGTCCAGTTCAACCGAAGCTGGTAATACTGAACTATTTAAATAAATTGAACCTGTTACGCTGCCATGCACACTTGCCACTTTGCGGCGTGGCGCGGTTTCAATCCAAATCGCTTTGCCGCCCGCAAAATCATCGGCGTGGATTTTTTCCACCACCGAAGTGGGGACAAGTTTTTCATATAACTTGCTGATTTTAATTTGCATATCGTCTTGATGGATGGGCGCAGTCAAGCCCGAAATGCCGTAATATTTGCCGCTATCCGCCACCTGCGTTTCCAGCACAATCACATCAGCAGGCGTATTGGCGCGATTGGGGTACGCCACGCCCTCAAAATCCAGCTCCAGCGCGTCCTGAATTTCCAGTTTGACCCAGCGTTTTTGAAATTCGCCGCTTGTGTCGGTGTAGGTGCGAATTTCGCTGTCCACGTCCACCACGCGGAAATAGGCGAATGTTTTTTGTTTCTTTTCATCAAGATATTGCAAACAAAAACGTGAACCGACCACAGGCAGCGTGTCAGTCAAACCTTGAAAACAGGTAATAATGCGGCTGCCTTTCCATTGCGTATTCAATAAAATCAAGGTGCTACGACTGGCAGGCGTGGCGTAGGCTTCCACGCGAGCCATTGCCGATTTGCGTTCCTGACCGTAGTGGTCGGCGGCAAACATCAAAAAGCTGACAAATTCCGACTGTGGCGGCTCGGACACAATGACGTGTGCGCCCCACAATGCCGCCGCCATCGGCTTCAACACGGCGCAGTAAACCAATCGGGCGTTCACTTGCCCGTTGCGTTTCGCCCAATCGGACACGGGCGGAAACAGCTCGTTGGGTTTGCCTGTGAGCGGTTGGCTGGTCATTTGACCGCCACCGTCTGTGGTGTCGGTGTTGCGCTGGGATTGGTAGAGGCGCAGGTCTTGTTGGGTTAAAGTGGTGTTGGGTCGGCTCATGTTTTAAACCTTGTTTAAATGCTGTTTAAATCGTGTTTAAAAAATTTCAGGCTGCCTGAAATTTAAATCGTGATGAATTTAATGGTGGCGGTGTACCGTTCGTCCGCCAACTCGGGCGTGGAAAAACGCACGGGTTCGGCTTTGAGTGGCGTGTCGTGCAGCGCAAAAATCACGTTAAACTCGCGCCCATCGTAATGCGTATAAAGCAGTTTTAATTCAGGCACATCTGTCCATTCGCGCAATGTTTGAATGGTGGCGAGCGGCAACCAAACATAATCATCGGCGGACAAGGTAATCGGGCGACCTGCTTGTTTCACACCCTGTTGGATAATTTGGCTGCCTGAAAGCGTGCGTTGCGGCGTGGTTTGCGCGACTGCGTGCCAATCGTGTTCATCTATCCAGCGTAAATCTTCAGGAAACTCAATCACTTCTTGTGTGTCTAATCGGGTTAATTTCAAATTCATAAAAACCTTTCAGGCTGCCTGAAATTCAAAAAAATCAATTTTGCATGGCAATGGCATCGCGCAATTGCTGCTCAAATTGCTTCACGGCTTGATGGGCAACTTGCTGATTTTGCGCGGAAATCAAGTCCGCCAAATGATTGACATTGGTCTCAACACGCACATCGGGCGTGGGCAATGTGGTGGACGTTTCGCGTTGAGCAGCTTCCATGCGCTCGCGTTCGCGCTGTTCGGCTTCACGGCGTTTGCGCTCTTCAAAAGCGCGTTGGCTGGCGGTAATCGCCGCTTCATAATCCGCGCTGGCTTCACGATTGCCTGTTTTTTGGGCAGCTTGCTGTTTTTTACGCAACTCATTGATTTTACGTTGCTGTTCTAAACGCGCCACTTCATCATCACGCCCTTGCGCCGAAAGCAATTCTTTTTCGGCTTCGGCACGGGCATTTTTGGCTTCTTCGGCGAGTTGAGCCATTTTTTGCCGTGCTTTATCAATGGCTTGGTGTAAATTATTCAGCGTGGTTTTATCCAATGCTTTCACATTGCCCGAAGCCATCATCGTGGCTTTACTCAACCATTGTGCAATGTCGCCACCGCGTTCGGTTTCTTGATTTAAGCCATTGATTGTTTTATGGACATTGATATGAAAATCTTGCCAATGGCGTATGGTGTCCGACCACAATGCCGTGCCTAATCGCGCATATCCGCCCGTTTGTTTCAGCGAATAATGGACTTTTTGCCCCAATTCGCTTAACGCCTTGCCTTGTGAAACAATGGCTTGGGTGTTTTTTTGGGTTTCGCTGCTCACTTGGCTTTGGGCTTGAGCGGATTGGGTCGCGGCGGTGGCGACTTGATTGTGCGCGGCAACTTGCGTTTGGGCAGCTTGAACGGTTTGCGCGGCAGCCTGTAAATTGGCTTTGCCTGTTTCGTCAATGACGATTTTGTAATTGTAGGCAGCAGCTTGACTTTGCACCCATGCCATTGCGCTTTGGTCGCCACTTGTCAAGGCAGCCTGTGCTACGCTTTGAAATACACGATTTAATTCCGCTTCAGTGGTTAAACCGCTTTGTTTAATCTTTTCAAAATCTTGGATTTGCTGTGTAGCGGCTTGCGACAAGGCTTCACGGGTTTTAACGCCCAATCGGTCAAACGCAGCAGCAGTCGGGTCTAGCGCACTTTTTAATTCTTGTACTTTTGCCCGCGCCTGTTCCAATGCTTGTGCGCTGGCTTGACCACTGCGTTCAATGGTTTGCAGGGCAACTTCGGCTTGGCGCAATTGCAATTCGGTTGTGGTTTGGCTTACCACCCCCAATTGTTTAAATGCGGCTGCTACTGGACTGGTGGATTCGGTGATTTCTGCCATGCGAATATCTGCTGCTAATAGCGCATTTTCCCATTCCAAAACAGACAATTTGCCTGTTTCGCCCAATGATTTAATTTGATTTTTAAGCGCATCAATATCGGCTTGGGTTTGGGCGTTTTCGGTTAATTTGGCAAAACTTTGTTGCAAAATCACGCCAACATTCATGCCTTGCTCTGCCAAACCATCCAATTGCGAGCGAATTGCCGAAAATTTCATCAAGGCAGCCTGAAATTCAGGACTTGAACCACTTAATGCAGTCGTTAAACTAATACCCAAAGAATCTGCTGCCATTTGTGCCTCGCCCAAAGGCTTGCTGATTGCCGATAAATTCAACCCTGCGCTGGTCGCTGATGCAGCAATAAAATGAATTTGATCTGCGGTCAAACCTGCCTGTGTGCCTGCTTCTGTCAAACTTTGTTTCAGTGCAGACATGGCTTGGGGCGTATCCATTTTGCTGACAGCAGCCTGAAACAGTGTCGCCATGCTTTGGGCATCATGACCAAAGGCTTGTGCTGCCAATTTAAAATTGTCCAACGATGATTGGGCAGATTGGCTTATCCCTGTCGCCATTTGTTCTGCAGTCAAGCCTAAATCTTCAAGGGCTTGACGATTTTTAGCGAGTGGCGATACATCAGAAATTTGCGTGTTGAGTTTGCCCAATTCAGCGCGTGTTTTGCCAATTTGGGTTTCAAGCTGTTTTTTCTGCTCACTCATTCGCCGATACATTTCGGTATTGGCTTCGCCCGAATTTTCCAGTTGGCGTAAAGTAGCTTCGGTGGCATTGATTTGTTTTTGTTGTTGGCGATATTGGGCTGTGAGTTGCCCAATGTGTTGGGTTTGTTCTGCGGCAGCTTTTTTCTGTGCTTCGCTGCGTTCCGTTGTGGCACGCTTTGCGCTGGCTTCCAAGCGTTTTTGTTCTGCAAGCAATTCTCTTGTGGTCTGAAAATGCTTTTTGACATCCGACAATGAGCGTTCAGTAAACGGATTGATTGCATCCAGATAAGCGAGACCTTTGGCTGCATAATCCCCCAAATCGCGTAAACTGGTAAATTGTTCACGCAATACCGTCCCCACACCATAGCCTGCTTCTGCCGCCACCCACAACGCCCCAAAACCTTGTGCAGCTTGCCCCAATTTTGAACCCAAATCTTTGAGTGCATGGGTATTGGCTGTAATGTGTTTCACACCATGCACATTGGCAATTTGAATGCTGCTGCCCAATGTTTGCGCGGCTGCAGCCGTTGACAAAATGGAAGTCTTTAATTGTTTGACCCCCACATCGGCTTTTAAAATGCTGGCTGCGCCCTGTACACCTGCCAAACGCATCGCACCACCCAAAGCAGATGCCCCCACTTTTGCCCCCAAAAACAGCACCGCAAATTGGCTTAACACAGGAAAAGATTCGGATACACTTTGCACTGCTTGTGCCACACCACCTAAAGCATTTGCCGATGCCTGAACCACTGGTAACAAAGCATTGCCCAATTCAATGGCGGTATTGGCAATTTGTGATTTGGCAATATCCATTTTGCCTTTGGTGGTTTCCAAAGCTGCGCCTGCTTCTTTTTGCATCGCGCCAAAGGTTTGGGTGCGGTCGGCGGCATTGGCTAATGCCTTTTCGTAGGTGTCCAATCCCCCCACCAACAAAGCCAAATCATCAGAATATTCTGCGCCAAACATTTTGGACAACACAATACTGCGTGATTTTTCATCTAATTTTTCAATACGCTGTAAAAAATCAGTTAAGGCAGCCTGTGGATTCGCCACAATATTGTCCGCCATTTCTTGAGCAGATAAACCGATGTCTTTTAAACTGTTTTTAAATTCGGCAGATTGTTCGGTGGCAGTTTGTAATTTACTTAAAAGCGCGTTGATGGCAGTACCAGCTTCTTCGGGCGATTTGCCTAAACTCACAAAGGCTGCTGCCAACGCTGCGGCTTCTTCTTTGGCTAATTTGAATTGTTTGGCATTGCCGCCAATTCGCATCAATACATTGCCAATTTCACGTTCTTTGGCAGCCGTTGTGTTGCCCAAAGTATTGATGGCATCGCCCAATTCCGCAATTTCATTGATGCTCAAACCAAACACATTGGCAATTTTGGCAGACATATCGCCTGCTTCTTCTGCTGTTATGTCAAAGGCTTTTGCCATTTGCGCGGTGGTTTTGGTGTATTCAGGCAGCTTATCAAAGGCAATACCCATTTGCCCACCTGCTGCTGCAATACCTGCCAACTCATCAGGCAAAATACCCAACTCACCAGCCAAATTTTTAATTTCATTGGACAAAGTTTGCAATTGTTCAGGCGTGGCATCGGTAACTTTTTTCACTTTTGCCATTGCGCTTTCAAATTCAATGGCTTCTTTTGCCAAATAAGTCAGACCTGCAGCACGGCTGACCACACCTTGAAATTCATCTGCCACATCACGCAAGGTAGGGCGCAAATCCGACAATGATTTTTCCAAACGGTAAATTTTGTCGCGTTGCAATTCAGCCGCACGCGCCAATTCGCTGTGGCTCAATGTGCCACTGTTTTTTAAATTGGCATAAGCCTTTCTGATGTCTTCAATTTCTTTATGAATGGCATCATCAACATCCAAACCCAATACCGTCTTGGATTGAGCGATTTGTTTCAACTGATTGGCTTGTTGGTTTAATTCGCCCAATTTGGCTTTGGCTTGATTGGCTTGACTGGCAAAGGCTTTTTGCTGATTTGCCAAATCTTGCGTGGCAATGCCCGCTTGTTGTAAGGTTTGTTGGGTTTCAGTAACACGTTGGCGCAAAGTGGCTAAATTTTGTTCCAGCACTTTGACATCTTTGGCTTGGCGCACATAAACCATTCTGGCATCATCATTATTTTTATCTGCCAACCACATTTGTTTTAATCTTGCAGCTTCTTCTCGGGCAGCCTGAATTTGCGCGGGCAATGCCCCAATGTGTTTATGCAAATCTTGATAATATTGAATGAGCTGTTGATTGGATTGGGCATTTTGCCATTCTTGTGCCAATCTTTGCGCTTCACGGCTCAATTGACTGGTTTCACCTGATGCCTGATTGATATTGTCAATGAGCTGTTCAATCTGCTCACCACCTGCCACTTGAGCCACAATCTGAATGCCTGTTTTAATGGTGTTATCCGACATCAAAACTTCCTTTTTATTGAAAACCGTTTTAAAATAGCCAAAGTATCACAAGGAGAAACAAATTATGATGAGTATCATTGGCTTATTGTTTTTTGCGTGCTTGATTTACTGGGCGTGGACAACGCCACGTTCTCGTTTGTCTTTTGTCAATCAAGATGAAGAACAGCCCACACCATTTTGGCTCAAAGGGCTACAATATTTGGGCTTGATTGCATTAGGCTTTTTGCTTTGGGCGGTTTACATCACGTTTAAATATGCTTAAATGCGATTGTCTGTTAAATCCCATTTAAAACTGCCTGAAAACGTTTTATTCACGCCTTCAGGCAGCCTGAACGCCCAAAATTAAGCGTTAAACTCTTCATAAATGTAAGGCACTTTGTAGCCATCTGCCAAAACCAAAGTCCCACCAAATTCCGCTTTGGCAAAATCATCACCCAACCAGTCAATCTCGCTCGTTGGTGCAATAACCATGCTCGGAATGTGCAAGATAAAGTTTTTTTGGCTCGCTTGGTTGAAACCGTCTAACCAAATTTCCAAGTCATAATCGCTTTCGGTGCTGGCTTCAATACGAATACCACCGCCCGCTTTGGTTTTGTAAGACACCTCAATCGCTGAACTGGCGTTTACGTTTTCGCAGCTTTCTTTAATGCGAATCCAGCCCAAAGTTTCATTGATTTCAAAGTCTTCTTTTTCAACAGGTTGAGATGTATCGTTTTTCACACTGACCGTGCTGGCATCAATATTGCGATGTACCAAACTCAACCACACGCCTTTTTGATTCACTTCCACCACTTCATCGGTAATCGTTTCCGATTCTTTTTTCAGTTCAACCGATTTACCCAACAAAGCCATGCCCAAAGTCAATTTATTGAACGTATCCGATGCAACTTTGACTTCGCTGGCTTGTTTAATTGTGATACTGTCCAGCGCATTGCCAGCGGTTTCTTTTTGACGTGAAGTGCGTGTTTTGGTTTCAGATTTAGCGGAAATTTGCAGTTGCACCATATTGCCTACATTTTCGCGCTGACTGCCTGAAACACGGCGGTTGCGTGCATACGCCGTGCCAACCAGCAGCAAACCATTGTCATTGTCTTGTTGAATAGCCATAAATGCTAATCTCCTGAATAATTTGATAAAATTTCCGTTTCAAAACGAAGTGGATACAGCGCGAAATTGTCAAAATAAATCGGCTCTAATGCTTGCACTTCGTCAAACGGTTGTGTGGTTATGGGCAGCTTTTTGTCGTTTACAGGCTGCCAGCCCTGCAATTTCGCGCAAATCGCATACAGCAATTCGCCCACCGCTTCGTCTTCATGCGGCACATCTTCCGCGCCGTAAAATTGTTTTGCCAAAATCACGCTGAAACTCAAACGCTTTTTCTTTTGTTTCAATCGGCTATTTGAACTTGTAAGCGGTTGTGAACCGTCAAACACCACATAAACCGTGCCGTCCAACGGCTGAATTTCACGCTCGCCCGTCAATTGCGCCAATTCTTGAACACCTTGAACGTGGGCAATTTCGGGCATTTCAGCCAGCCTGTTTTTCAAAATGGGCAAAATCATCAATAAATTGGGTTTCATGCTTGTCCCCATTGTTGTTGCACAAAGCGTTGTAATTCATCAAGAATGTCCACGCGGTCTTGGCTGGAAATGCCAAACATCGGACGAGCCACCATTTTGCGCGTACCCGTTTGATGATAGGGTGCATACTCCACATTTGTGCCGACTTGCGCCATTTGCGCGGTGGCGTGGCGCGTGATACTGCGTAGCAAACGCGAACTGTCGCGCATCAAGCGTTCTTTGGAACGTGGTTTCAGGTGCGACAAATAACGCTTTTTGTTTTTGCTGCGATATACTTTTTGGGCATAATGCGCTTTGGTGTTATCCGCCCAATCCGCCCATTTTTCGCCACTTGGCGCGATTTTGGTTTCAAAGCGTTGGCGCGTTGAATTTTCCAAAATCGTTGCCAAATTTCGCATAAGTGGTTGCGGATTATTCAGGCTGCCTGAAACGCGGTTAAGCAGTTTGCCGACTTCGCCCAATTCGTCAGAATAGACCTTTAACATCACGCCACTCCTCTGGTTCATTTGGGATAACGGCAATACCACCGCTTACCTTCGCCTCTTCCACGCCTTCCGCGTCAAAACCCAGCATAGACGGATTTTTCATCACGTCTTTCAGCCAGCCAATCGCGTTTTTGTAGCGCGTTTCCACGATGGTGTTCACGCCGTTTTCGTAGAGATACCAACGGGCGATGTCGCACACTTTCACTTTCAGCGTGGCTGGCACGACCGCAAATGGCTCAACAAAACCTGCCGCTCGCAGATAGCCGTTGGCTTCACTTTCCGCGTCTTCAATGGCTTTTTGCAAAACATCTGCTGGGGTAATGTCTTTGTCATGCGGTCGGGTGGTCAATTTCGCCAATTCATGCTTGCCAAAGCGTTTTTCCAAATCGGCTTGGGTAATCAGGCTGCCTGAAATCATGCGCTTACTCCATTTTCAGCGTTGCCACCAAGTTCGGACGCAGCACCAAAGGCAATGGATTAGATTGCACTTCCAAATGCCAACCTTTGTCTAACGGCAATTTTTCGCGTTGCGCGTAAATCATTTCTGCAAGGGTATTGGTGGCAGAATTGGTGTCTGCTGGCGCAAAATACTCGCGGAATGTATTGCGTGTGCCGCTTGGTAACAAAATTGCGCTGCCTGCTTCAATATGGGACGATTTACCACCACCAAAATCGCCATCGTATTCAATGAAACGCACGCCGTTGTAAATAAACTCGCCACCACTGTCTTCGCGGTATTCTTTCGCGTTGTCTTTTTCTTTGACAAACTCTTTGACATTATTGTGGTATTTCAATTTGTCAAAAAATTCAGGCGAACACAAAGCAATAAAACCGCTTACCACTTCGCCATGTGCGTGCTTGCGAAGTTTGCGTTTGGCATCGTCCATCAATGCCCCAACTTGGGTGGACGCTGTGGTCAATTTCCAGTTAAATATCTGACGTTTCAGTTTAAATTCGTCATAAATATTGTAGAAAACTTCGCCAGAATCGCCGTCTTTAATATCGCCCAACAATGCGCCCAACATCATGTGTTCGCGTGTATAAACAATATCGGCTTTCATATCTTCCAAACGTTCCAGCACAACCGCATCAACAGCTTGCGCTTTATTCGGATTACCAAATTCATGCACATTTTGCACTTCATCGGGGCGAATAAAGTCTTCGCGTGGCAAATGCGGTACTTCAAAGCTGCGTTTTTGGCGACCACGTGGTTGCGATGCCGTACCCGAAGTACCGCGTGGCTTACTTTTAACAAGCGTTAAAACACCGTTTTGGTGTTCCACACGTACATAAGTCGTAGTCAAACGCTTTGGCGTAAACAAACCCAATTCACGAATTTGTGTTTTGGGAGATGGCAATTCATTGACGGCTTCAGTCATGGCTTGCATGGAAAATTTGCTTTCGCTACTTAATGCCATTTGCGTATTTCCTTTTGATTAAATTGAATAAAAATAGATTTTCAGGCTGCCTAAAAAAATTAGCGCATATCTGAACTATCCAAAGCCCCTAATGTTTCTACTGTGTTTTTCACTTGAATCGGCGATGGCAAACGAGAATCCGCTCCATCAACCGCCACACCGTAGGGCAACCATGCTTTCATCAAAGCAACATAACCACCTGCTTTGTTAATTTCATCATCGCTGATTTGGCGCATATCCATCACACAATTAAGCGGCTGAATCATCACCAAACCGTCTTTCTCATCACTCAAAGCGACAAAATAGGTGCCATTCGCCAACGCATACGGCACAAGTGCGCCGATTTTTGTGCCTTTTTCGGCGGGGACTTGCACACGGGTCGCTGGCGTGGCTTCGTATTTCAAAAACACGCTGGCGGTTAAGGGCAAAGTTTCTGTGGTGGTTTTGGCTGGGGCGACTTGGGTTTCTTCACTCATGGCAGTTCCTTAAAATTTGTTTTGTGTGGCTTGGGCGCGTTCACGAGCCAAATCCGCAAGGCTGCCTGAAAGTTTTACTTCACTTACTGGCGACGGTGTGTCGCCAGTCAATGCGGCAGGCAATGGCGGTTTGGTTTGTGTCTGCCCTGATAATTTCATTGCGCCAATCATCGCGTCCGCTTGTGCGTCATCAAGCGACAACAACACAGCATAAACCTGCTCGCTGACTTGATTTGCACCCGTCAAACCTGCATCGGACAATTTTTTATCCACTTTAGTTTTCTTTTCGGCATCGGCTTGGGCTTTTTCCAACTGGGCTTTTTCGGCTTCCAGTTCAGCAACTTTGGCTTTGAGTGCATCCAATTCGGCTTGTTCTTCTTGGGTCATGGTGGTTTCCTTATGATTTTCATTAGACAGAGAGAAATCGGGTTTAAAGTCCGTCCCATCGGACAACACAACTGCATTTGTGTGCGCGTCTGCGCCCACCGCAACAAAGCTCACTTCACGCACAGCACAATCACGCAAAATCACAATCGGTGCGGCAACGGTTACGCCATTGACCACCATTTCGCCCTCACGCAGTTGCTCTTGTCGGGCGGACTGAATGTAGGCAGACAACTCCCACGGATAGCCTTCGTCCGCAGTCGCTGCAACGTGCTTGCCCTGTTCTGTGGACAGCAAAGTGCCGTCAATTTGCAAACCCTGCGGCGACACGCTCAACGCGCCCACGCCTACTTTTTGATTGGGGTCGTGTTCCAGCAAAACGCCTGTTTTGGCGCGATATTGGATATTGGACAAATCCACAATGTAGCGGTCGCCCCACTTTGTGAACACCTGACCCGAATGGGCAATGCCCGTGAATTGGCGGACAAAGCCGTTATCAGACGCTTGGTCGCCAAATTTCAAGCCAGCATCTTGGGCAAGTTTGATGTGCAATACAGTCATGTTTAAAAAACAGTTTTGGGAAAAAGATAGCGCATTGTTTCATACGAAAAACCCATTAACTAACTGATACATTTCAACAAATTGAAATTTTACAAATAGAAAAACCATTTTGTTGTCATCAACAAAATGGTTTTTAGGCGTAATTGAATTGCAGTTTGTCCACAAAATTTAATGGCATTGGTATGTATTACACAACATATTGATGAAATAAGGGATTTAATTTATTAAAATAATTCCTTGCTTTATGATTGTATATTATTTAATATACGATAAAATCAACTCATTTTTCGGGAGATTTTATGTATCGGGTTTATGTTTTAAAGCAACGAAAAGGCGGTAGTGAAGTGCTTGCCGAAACCAAAACGCAGACCAATAGCTTCGCCACCGCGTCTGCTGCGTTTTGGGAATTACACCAGCAAGACTTTGACGCTAAACATTTGCTTTTGATGAGTAAAGACAATAAACAAATTAACGCTTACCGCTATCAAAGCAAAGCTGGCGAGCGTGATTTTTTAGAATTGGGGGCAAATTTAAATGACTGAATACAATAAATTATCAGATAAACGAAAACAAGCTATTGCGAAAAATTCGCAAGACTGGTTGAAAAAGAATCGGGTGGGCTTGGTGTCCAACGTCAAACCCGAAACACGGGCTTTGTTTGATTCTATTCACGAGAAATTATTGAGTGAAAACAAGGTTTCTAGCAGAGAAGATACGGTCAATTATTTGTGCAATTTTTTTCTGCAAAATACTTGACAAGGTCAAGTATATTATATAATATACACACATCAACAAAAGTTGATAACCGACCAAGCGGGTTCTTGGATTTTCTGAACAAGGAAAAAATATGGATACAAAAGAAAGCCTTGAAATTCAAAAGGCAAAACAGGAAAATGCGATGGCGTGGGAAAAGCATCGTTTAGAAATGAAAATTTCTTATGACAATCATCAAGTTGATTTGGAAAAGAAAAAAATCGCAAACGATGTCGCAAGGTCAAAAGCAAAATGGGTGTTTTGGTTTGCGCTACTCACATTTCTGAATGCAGGTTTTGCAATTTTCAACTTAATCAGCAACATCTTTAAATAAACCAACCGCCCAACTGCTTATTAAGCGGTTGGGCATAAAGGAAAAATGATGAATACAGAAAAATTTTATCTGATGGGCGCAAAGATTTTGACTGCATTGTCAATTATTGCATTTATTGTTTGCGCTTACCTTGTTTTTAAACTCTTGTAAACCAGCCAAATCAGAAAACCGCCAAATTTGCGTTTTTAGCGCATTTGGCGGTTTTTTGATTTCGGGTATGGAAAATAATTTTGTCGCAATCCTAGCCCCTTTAACACCCCTTTAAAATTGATTTAAAAATGGCTAGGACAAATGCAGAAACAAAAATCCCACCCGATAACAAAATTGGGTGGGATTTTTCGGGTTTTCAGGCTGCCTGAAATTTAGTAACACACACCAGCCACACCATGAGCCGAGCCAGTCATGCGTTGGATAATGTCATCAAATTCAGGTGGCACATCAAAACCTGCATAATCAAACACCGACACCATTTCACTATCGTACACCAAAGGGGCTTCAATCGGATTGCCACCAGCAGGCTGCGGCGAAACATCAACAATTTGCGCGGACACAGCTTGGTCTATTGCACTTTGCAAGGTGTGAACCGCCACATCATCGCCACTTAATCTGCCTGACACAGGCAAATCAAAGCCACGTTTATGAACGGTTTCGCGCTCCCAAGTGATTTGACCGATGTCTTTACCCTGTTTACGCAACATAAATTGAATAGAAATCATGGTTGATACCTTACCAGCAAAGCCAGTCCAAAATACAAAAAATCAGGTTTTCTTGCCAATTCCTGATAACGCTTGATGTCGCCACCCAATAAAGCTTCAAAAATCATGGTCATCATTTCCAAAGGCAAAGGGTCGTCTTCATCGCCATACATTTTACCATAATAGGGATTGGGGAAGTCATCGCGTTTACCGATTTCATTGGCACGATAGCGTTGATTACCCGTCATTTTTCTTAATGTTTGAACTTTATCGTTGGCGGTTTTTTCGTGCCACAAGCGCACAAAATAATCGTTTAGTTCAGGCAGTACCTTTTGTAAACGGTGGGTAAATTCGTGGATTTGCGTTGAAATCATGCGAGTGGCATTGTGATTTAAATTGTTCAACATCATGCTATCGCCTTGTTGAAACGCCATTTTACGCCCCATAAATGCCCATTGAAAGGCTTCTGCACCATTGGCAAAATCTTGTGGCTTATTTTTCATCATGTTAATGAAACGCTTATTGGATAAATCAGGAAAATAATGCCACGCTCGCCCCATTGAATCTGCAACCAAAACCCGACCCATTTCGTTGGATTTTTGCAACCATACTGTTGGAAAAACTTGCAAATTATCTGTTAATTCTTGCGCGGCTTCGGCATTACTGCTGTATGTGTACACTTCGCCTCCCAGCTCAATACCTTCTCGCCGCATGATTTCCATAATGCCTTCATGTGGTTTGCCTTGTTTAATGGCTTCATTCATCACAGTAATATGGGTTTCGTAAAGCAATCTGCCCTCGTTAATCAAATTGGCACTACTGGCAAATACGCCACCTTCTGTTAATTCAAGGTGCTGTTTTTTCTTTTTTAAATAAGCCATTAAATTATCCGCCAATTCACGAATAAAACCCTTGCCATGTCGCTGCTCTGCGAGCATTTGCACATCAACCAAACGCGCTGCGTGATTGTGTGCAAAAGTCGGCATCACATCAAAGGGAATTTTCACGGTCTGCCCAGTACGCGGATTGGTAAAATCCACCCATTGAATGTCATTCGTGCCATCATCAATAATGCCTTTGGCGTGATTGGCTTTTTGCCGCTCGGTAAATTTTTCAGGCTGCCTGTCTATGTCTTCGCCACGCTCGCGCAGGGCTTGTTTTTCGTTCAACTGGCGCACGGTGCATTGGCAACCGTAGCCGTTGGGCGGAAAAATGCTCTGCCAAATTGGGTCGTCCACGCGCCAAATTTTGCCGTAGTAAGTCATGTGCGATTGGCGTTTCTGCTCGGCGGTGCTGGCGATGTATTTCAAATACGGAAAATCTGCCTTGTCTTCTTGCACACGCGCCCATTGCCCTGCGGCGTAGGCGGTTGCAAGATTGGTTTGAAAAATCACGCGCAAACGGCGTGTTGAGCCAAGTTGCACGGTTTTTGCCACGCCATCAATGGGGTCGGTCATCACGCTTTCGCCCCACCAGCCCTGCGCCATGAGATACGGTTTCAGCTTTTTGACGAATTTGTCGTAGCTTTCGCCACTTTGCATGGCGTGTTCAAGGGCTGATTTAGTGGTTTGCAACAAATCCGCATTCATCATTTTTGCGACTGTAAAGCCAACCGCGTGTTCGTACAGCCAAACATCATAGTGGGAAAATGACGGCAATACGGTTTTGGATTTCAAATGTTCCAGCGCAGCGCGGTCAAGCAAACTGGAAAAATGGATAACAGGTTCGCGTGTCATTTTGTTGCACCCTTGACCCATTCTTGTGAATTTTGCCAGACCAGTTTATCAATCAAAACTTGGTCGCCCTCGCTCAAATCCAAATCATTCAACAAGTTATTAAACTCTTCATGGCTGTCCACGCTGGCAGCCGCGCTTAAAATCGCGTGAATTTTTGATTGCAAAATCTGTTGGTCGGCTTTTAACTGGCTTTCAGGCTGCCTGAAAGTCGTTTTTTCATCATCAGATAATTTCAACGACAAACTTGTATCAGCTTTTGCACTCTCTTGATTTTGCTTGATTTTAAAATGCTCGGGTTCAAAGCCTAAAACATCTGTAAAGTATTGTTCCGTCAGTTCAATTTGACCTGCTGACAAATATTTGGCATCACGCTCGGCGCGGTTGGTATCGGGCTTGATTTCGGTTTCGTATTCAAACCAAATCATGCCTTTCACTTTGATTTCTTGATGAAAATGGCGGTTTAAATCCAACAAAGCCGTCAAAATGTGATTGACTGCTTCCGCCAACAACAGCAAATACGCGCCAATGCGGTTTTTCTCGCTTTCTGATTCAACTTGTTGCGCGGAACGGCTGCCATTCATCAATTCGCTGGTTTTCACACGCCCCAAAATGGATTTCTGAATACGCGCATTCGCCATCTGCTCCAATTGACGGAAAAACGCACCGTCTGCCGTGTTTTGCAGCAATTTAATGTCTTCTTCCAACCCCACAGCCGCCGCGCCACCCCGTTTGACGGCATGGGCTTTTTGCGCGGCTTCGGCTTTGTCGCTGTCGGTTTTGGCTACCAAAAGCGGTTGGGCGTAGCGTTGCGCGAATTGGTAAGCGTAACGCCAACCTTCTTTACGCAACATCACGGCTGGATAAATCCGCACAATCGCCATTTCGCCAGCAGGGTTTTTGCTGGTCGCTTTGTTACTTAAAAACAAATGCGTGTAGGTCGTGTCGGTTTCTTCTTCGCCATTTTGACCGTTGTAAATCAGTTTGCCGAATTTGGGGGTGTATTTGTCCAATTCGTCATGACGGCTAATCACTTGTTTTAGCGAAACAAAACCGTCTTCATCTTGCGAATAAATCAAACGCGCCACCGCATAACCGCACAATTTTGCCACCACCACCTGCTCGGCAATGGAGGGCAAATTGCGCCGCACGGATTGATAGAGTTTGTCCATTTGCGTGTCATCGGTTTGGTCGCCAAATAACCGCCAGTTGCTTGAAAGCAAAGCGGAAACAATGTCTTCACGGCAAGAATCCACCTCATCGTCTGACATCACGGCTGAATACACTTGCTGACGGCTCAATCCCAGTAAATTCAATAATTCATCCGTACCTCCGCTTGAAAACGCATTGAGCGCGTAGGCTGTGTCTTGCACAAGCTGTTCTATGGGCGAAACGGCTGGGGCGGATTTGATTTTTTTGTCTTTTTTAGCCATTTTTAAACTCGTTTTAAAACCGTTTTAAAAAGGGTTTCAGGCTGCCTGAAACCGCTTAAAATCAATAGGGACAATCGTCATACATGGGGATTGGCTCAATGCTGCTGCTTGCGCTGTTGCTGGTCGCCAATTTCCACAGCATTTCCAGCGCGTCCGCGCCGTCATCGTGGTCGTGATTGGGAAAATGGCGCAACTGGGCAATCAATTCGCTCTGTTCAGGCAGCAATTTAATGAAACCGTTTTCAAAATGCGGTTGCAGACTTTCAATTCGCAATTCTTTTTCCGTATTCGGTTTCACGCCTTTGGCTGGGATGTGTGCGCTTTGTTTCGCAGATTCTTTAACCAATTCATCTTTGAAAAACTCTTGAAATTGCACGGTTTCCACCGCCCAAAGCTGGCAGTTGTATTCCTTTTGCAACTTAATCACATCTTGAATAATCAAACTGGGTACGCGCTTTTTAATTTTCGCCTCAACCACATACAAAATCCCCGTGCTTTTTTGATAGCCCCCGACCAAGATTGCGCTTGGGTCTTTGCCCTTACCTTTTTTGCCTAATGATGGGTCTACCGCGCCATAAAACACCACATCATGCGGTAAAGTGCGGTAGTAGCTCTGGTCAATGCAGCCTGAAAAAATTTCGCTTTCAGGGTCGCTCGGTTCGTTTTGGTATTCGCATTGGAATGTCGCCAAGCCATCACGCGCACGAATTTTCATCAAAGTCAGTAATGGGCGTTTGACCCAACTCACTTTGCTGCCGCGCAACATTTCTGATTCATTTTTCAGATAAAATGCTTGTGCTGCTTTCTCGTTTTGCTGGTTGTGCTTGGGCGTGTTGCGGTAGATGTTTTCCCACTCTTCCCATAAGTCCATACGCTCGGGGTATTTCACAATCGCGCTAAACAGCACGCTGCGCCAAAACGGATTGTTCATAATCCGCGCTAACACGCTGTCTTTGCACAAAATCGTACCAACGTAAATGATGTCAATCTTACTTCCAGCTTCGCCAAGTGGCTGAATCACACGCGCAATCCATTTTTCCAATTTGTCGCGCAAACGCGGATTTTCCGCGTGGTCTTCATTTTCTAAATCGTCCAAATAAACCGCATCAGGGCGTTTATTTTTCTTTTTCGCACCCCGAATTTTCTGACCCGAACCATAGGCTTTGAATTTATTGCCTTGTCGGGTCAAAATTTCGCCAATGCGCCAACGCGCACCTTGTCCGCATATTTCGGGAAAATCCAAGCGCAACATCGGGTTATCGGTCAATTCGGTTTTAATCGTTTCAATGATTTCATCGGCTTGCTCTTCCGTATCCGACACAATCACGGTATTGTGTTTCACATTGCGGACTTCGTTAAACAAGCAGTTCGCTTGAGCAAACGAGGTTTTCGCTTCGCCACGCGGTGCGCCAGCCGATTGTGAAACCGATTCAGGCTCTGCGGTAATTTCAGGCAGCGTTTTGTACGCCCAAGAATGAAACACCGATTCCGTGTCATCGGGAAAATGGTGTGGCAAATAGGTTTTGCAGAAAAAACGAAACGCCGTTTCATCGCCTTTCAAGACAATGGCACGGCGTTTGGCGATTTCGGCAGGGTCGTTGGACAGCTCAATCTCGTGCAATTCAATGCGTTGAAGTGCCTCTTCACGCACCTGCGCCATGCGTTTTTTCAGTTCGGTTAGACTGATTTTTTCGCTGAATTTAGCCACCGAATTTCCTTTCAATCACGGTCTCAAAAGTTTGTAAAATCAAGGCAAAGTCTTGTAATTGATTGGGATAATTTTCGCTAATGTGGTTCAATAATTCTTCCACAACTTGCAAAGCCACCGCAGCAGCCTGTGTTTCAGGCAACAATTTTTTATTAGCATTGACAACTTTAAGATAAGAATCAGTCAAACTGGCTAACACTTTGGCTTTTTCCAATGGGTTCACGTCTTCGGCTTTTTCCAAGTCGTCAAAAGCCGATTGATATTGCACCAAAAAACCAGCCAACAGCGTTTGACCCATCGTTTCAATACCACCGCTTGCAAATAAGTTTGCTGAACGTGCTTTATCCCAATCATCACCTTGCTCACGCGCCTGATATTTCCAGCTTCGGGCTGTGGCAAACGGTACTTGGCAAAACATCGCTGCCACTTCAAGCGATTGGTTTTCAAAAATATATTTACGCCGCACCAAATCGCGTTTTTCTTGTGGATGCGCCATTTTGCCCCCTTACAAACCAAATTTTGCTTTAATCAAAGCAATGCCTGTTGCCACCAAACCACCTGACACCGCACCTGCCACCGCGCCATTGGTTCGGGCGGTTTTTTTGCAATCATTGTGGATTTGCTTGATGTGCTTTTCCAAATCGTCTTGTTTGGCGATGGTTACATCTTGTTTTGCTTGAATTTCTTTCAAGGCTTGTAAAATGGGGTCTTGGTTTACGGACATGATTTGTCTGCCTTTTGATTGATTTTATTGCTGACTTCTTTCACATCATCTTTGATTTCTTTCAGCAATCTTTTGATTTCTTCGTTTTCGTGTCGGGCATCGTCTTTGCTTTGGTAGCCTTTTTCCACTTCGTGCAATTTGGCGGTTAAGTGCTTAATATCACGCGCCAATTCTTTATCCATTTCTGCTTGCGAATTGACATAACGCCACAAAGCCGTAATCGCAATACTGACCACCAAGCCAAATGCCCATTCAATCGTTAAAAATTGTTGTGGATTCATCAGTTTGTCTCCAAAATAAAGCGCACTTCCACGCCATCAAGCAAATTGGACGACAATACCCAAGAATGCGTGTCATCGGCTTGAAATTGGCGAGCGTCAAAGATTTGGCGCAAATGCGCTAAATCGCCCAAATTCACGCGAAATTCCGCGTCAAAATCGGCATTCAAACGCCATGTAAACGCAATGTGATTGCGTGTCAAAACGCGCCCCACATACAACACAAAATCTTCTTGTTCACGCGATTTGGCTAAACCCAATTCGCTGTTGGCGTGGTGCATGGCAAGTACGCGCTGGACTTGTTCACGGTAATTCATCATTCACGCTCCGTTGCCCAGCCAATCCAGCCACGCAGTTGATTTTCCAAATTTTTCACATAACGCCCAAACTCAACAGCATGGGTCAAAATCGCTTCTTGCGAGCCATCGTTGGGCGGTTCAGGGCGTTGTGGCATCACGAGCAGGGCTTGTGGCACAGGTTTACTCGTAACCGAGTGATTTTTTGTAGTGCTGCAAGCTGTACTCGCCAAAAGTGCAATCGCCAACACCATTGGCGAGGTCTTTTTCAATAACATTTTGAATTTCCTTTTTCAATTCATTGGCTTGGATTTCAGTTTGCTTTTGAAAGGCAAGCTGTTGTTGGCTGATTTGTTCGGCTTGTTTAAGCCAAAGGGCTTGTTTTGCTTGATGTTCTTGCGCTTGTTGCAACAAGATTTGTTGATAATGGGCTTGCGTTTTCAGGCTGCCTGAACGGTAGCCTGCAACATATAAAAACCCTACACAAACCAAAAAACAAAATAAATTCAAAAATATTTTGATTGGGAGACGATATTTATTCCAAAGTAACATCATGATTTATCTTTACTTTCCGAAATTTGTTGTGCGGCTGCAATCGCCCGTCTTGCCAAACCGTATCCGCCCACCATGCCCCCGTATGCCCACCACGTCCATTCGGCTGGCGTGGCTGTGGCAAATTGGTAAGTCATCACGCCAGCCGCCACATTTGCCCAAACCTTGTCGTGCGACAACGCGCCTGTAGTCGGATTGTTTACCAAACCGCCCAGCCAATGTTTCAGGCTGCCTGAAAGGGTTTTTGGTGGCGTTTCGGTACGCGGTGGCGGTAAAACCGTGTGGTTTGAGCGATATTGGGTGGTAGGTGGTGGTAAATCTCCCCCACTTTGTTTAAAATTTTCCATAGCTTCACGAATCCCACCCCAAATAGCCCGCCAATTTTTTGCGAGCGTTCAAATAGCGTTCACGCAAAATGTGGAAATGGTCGTTTTCAATGTCTTTGAAATCGCTGTAACCAAAGAACGCATAATCAAAGCCTTCTTTTTCCAACGTGCCGTGCATATAATCCAAATCATCAGGCGATAAATGCCACACAAATGGCACATCTTCCGATTTCAAGCGATAGGCTTCCAATTCCCATAATTTGCGGAATGCGTCTTTGTGGGCGTATTTTTTGCCCAATTCTTCATCAAACATGGCGGCATCAATGCACGCACTTTGACCGTTTACCACAAAGCCTGTTTTCAAAATCAGGCTGCATAATGTGGTCGTGGTATTAGGAACGCGGTGGTATTCAGCGCGTTCAATCAAGTTTTCCAAATGTTCAGTTGTGATTTTTTGCATGATGATTTCCTTATTTTTTGCGGTTGCGGCGTTTGCGAGCAGCACGTTTGGCGGCTGCCACGCCCGATTTGCCTACACGTGGAACAGGAACGCAATGAATAACACGCTGTCCCCAAGCAAAATTCGGTTGGTATTCATAATTTGGCAAAAATAAATCAAACAAAAATTTAGCCGAAAAAATTTGCCATTTACCTGTAAAAGTCAATTTCATTACAATTTCCCTTTAAATCAAATTCAAAGCCATTTCAAATACACGCGCATAACGTGCGATTTGCTCGGCTTTGTCCATGCCATTCACAATGCGGCGAGCGTTCACATAATCATCACGGTGGTCGTTGATGTAGTCGGACAATTTTTTGCCTGTGAACCAGCCTTCTTTCATGCCCAGTACAATGATTTTGGCGGAAATATTGGTTTGCAAAGCCAAATCGGGATTGTTCAACAAATCCACGCCCAGCTTGTCCCCAGCACGGCGATAATTGTCGTACCAAGTTAATTGCACGAAACCGCGCCCATAGAATAAATGCGGACATTCATTCTCGGTATAGACCACATCACGCGAGCCATTTTTGTAACAGTATTTCACACCGTGAGAATTGGTTTGCCAGCGACCGTAGGCGTAGTTTTGACCGCGACCGTATTCACGAATCGGCTGCATGGTGTAAGCGGTTTCGTGTAATGCGGTTGCTAGCACATAGGCGTGTTGTTGCAAAGTCAAACCATGTTCCACGCCAGCCAACACCAGCGCGTTAATGCCGTCCACTTGGCTTTGATTCAGGCTGCCTGAAAATAATTTTGGGCGCACAATATTAAAAAATGCAGCATTGGCAAGGGTTTGTGCTACGCTATTTTGCGCGTGTTCTTCAATGCTTACTGCATTATCGGGAATTGGAATAATCTCACTCATGTTTTCAAACCTAGTCAGTTGATAATACAGAAATTGTGCCACATGATTTTTCAATAACCATCTGATACATTTCAACATTTCAGGCGGTCTGAAAACAAAAAACGCCCGAAAGTCGCTAAACTTCCGAGCGTTTAAACCCCATTTAAAACATATTTATCACACAAATAAACACCCATTTTCAGGCTGCCTGAACCCTGCTTCATTCACAATATTTGCGATTTGACGGCTACTGAGTTGATAATGCCGCGCCAAATTATTTGCTGCCAGCCGCACACTCATCGGTGGATTTTGTGTAATCAGCTCATCATATTCACGGCGAATTTGCCGATTGCGTAATTCACGCAACACTTTATCGCAACGCGGTACATAAAACTCACTTTTGCCGCGCAACGCGGTCTTCAATTTATCCACACATTCATCGCCCAAAGTCTCGCCCATGCAAAACCACAGGGCTTTACCAATGGGAAATGTCGTGCCGCCGCACTTTTCTACCAGTACAAACGCTTTTTCCAAACCAATTAACGCCACCACGCCCGCAAAAGTTTCAGGCAATAATGCGCGTAATTCGGTTAAATCTTGTTGATTAATTTGCATTTTTATTCCCTTTCTTTTTTTCGTGGCGGTTCGCATGAATTTGTAATGCTTTGAGCAAATTGTGTAATTCATCTCCGCTTAATAAAATCATTTTGTCTTTTTGAAACATTTTTTGTGCTATGCCAATGGCATAATCCCATGTTTTTTCAGTTTGTTTCAGTAAAACGGCAATTTTATTCATCATCGGGCGATATTCTACCAAGTGCATCGGCATACGACCAATACCACCTACAAAATCATCTCTAAATCCCTTTATTTTCAATTCAGTAATGACATTTTCCAACTGAACTTTGGTCATTTTGCTGCATGAGCGCAAACCTGTTGTGTGTTCCAGCAAATCACGGTACACATCATCGTCCAAATCCAGTTGAGATTTGGCGATGTGGATTTTGGCAATCATTTTTTGGCGTGTATTAGCTTGATTTTCCATAATAAAATACCCAAAATATAAAAATCAAAATATACACAAATTGAAAACTTGTGCAACATTTTTTTGCATAAAAAAGCAGCCTGAAAATTATCTTTCAGGCTGCTTGTAAAAGTTGCAACAGCTTTTTCATTAGTCAAATAAAATAAAACTGTTATCGCCAATAAAATACGGTGGCAATTGTTGTTGATTAGGTTTCGGATACTGACCAATCAAAATTTTTGCTAAATCTTTATCTTCATCAGAATGGGATAAACGCAGTTTCCTTTTTCTACTAGAAAATTGATTTAGTTCATCAAAACCAATTACAAAACGCAATGATGATGCACGACTGTCTATTGCCTGAATAATCAAAGCACATTTATCTTTCAAATCAACCTCATTTAAATCATCGCCTTCATCATCAACACATTCTTCAAGAAAAGGATAGGCTTCGGGATACACTTCATTTTTCAGACATTTTTGGCTATTTTCGTTCAACATCGCCCATTCAAAATCCTGATGATTTAAGGCTGCCTGTAACGCTTTCACGGCTTTACGATAATCGCTAAATGTTGTCAAAACTTGATACGGCTCGCCAACCAAAAATAAACTCGGCAAACCAAATTCTACCACAATTTGTTGAACGGCTAGTGGATAAAAATCTTGATTTTGTAACATGATTATTCCTCATCAATTTCATGCGCCAATAAAGTATCCAATAATTTATCTTGCTCGCCCTTGTCCATGCTTTCAATGCGTAGGGTTTCGCGGTATTCAGCAGCTTCGGCGGCAAGCGTGAATTGCGCTTGAATGCCCAATTCTGCCAATTTTTCTTTTAATTGCAATGGGGTAACGCGGAAAAACTCTTTTCTGTGGTTCACTTTATTCACACGCGCATGGTTAAACTCACGATGCAATAATTTTTCCAATGCTGGCGCGTCTTCCGAATAAATCAGCGCGTGAACATCAAATAAAAACGGCACGGATGCATCGCCCAACTCACGCACACGGTCTAACGGTTCAAGGCGGCGTGTCATACCGATTTTCATCATATTGTCGCCAAACGAACCGATGTTGGAAATCAGATACACATGACCCGCTCGCGTTTGTTGTGCCATAGACAGGGCGCGTTGGTTTTTCTCTTCGGCTTCTTTTAATTTGATATTCAATTCAGCCAATTGTGCTTCATATTGTGCTTTCTGTTCTTCGCTGGCTTTTGCCATTGCCGCACGCGCTTTTTCCATTGCAGCCTGCAACATGGCTTCTTCTTTGGCTGCGTCTTTGATGGCTTTTTCGTATTCTTTGCGAGCGCGTTCTTCTTCTTTGGCTTGCTCACGCAGGGCGCGTTGCTGTTCGCGTTCTTCGGTTCGTAGGGTTTGCAATACGCTTGCCCATTTCAATTCGTCTTGGCGGATTTTGTAATATTCTTGGGTAATATTGGCGGCAAAATAGGCTTGTTTGGCGTGGTATTCAGTCAATGCGTAAACATCGGCAAGTTCTTGTTTTAATTTGCCATAGTTTTCATGTTTGACTTTGCCAATCAATTCTTCGGCATGGACATTGAAAAAATCCAGCAAAATCTTGGACGTACCATTTTGCTGGTCGGTGGCTGTGCCTTGTTTTATCATTTGGCGCATGGTAGCACGACAGGCTTTGAGTTTTTCGCCTGCTTTGTGAATCTGATATTCATCGGCTAACTCGTCCATCAATTGAATACTGGGAATCAAATATTCATCGCCATAGCCGTTGATTTTGCGCTGGATAACGGCTTCGGCTTCACGGACGGCGTTCAGCTCGCGTGTGGCAAGGGCAACTTTTTGGCGTTCTTCTAAAACGGTTTGTTTGGCAGCCTGAACACGCTGATTGATATCTTGAATGTGTTTGTTTTTAGTGGCAGCCAATTTGTCATAAGCATTTTTGACTTCCTGCTCGTGGGCTTTGATTTTTTGATGTAGTTGATGGCGTTCCCGAAGCAGTTCGCGGTCTTTTTCTGCTAATTCGGCGCGTTCCTCATCAAGCAAGCCTTTGTTTTTGTCTTTTTGCAAATACATGCCAGCCCAAAACCCCAAACCACCCACAATAGACAAACACAATAATATCCAAAACATACACGCTCTCCCAATAAAGCCGAAATTATACAATAGAAAATCCCCTTGAAAGCATTGAATAATATACTTTCAAGGGGATTGACTTGTGATAAAAATTAAGCAACACCGTCTTTCAGCGATTTACCTGCTTTGAATTTGGGTGCGCGACTGGCGAGAATAACCACAGGTTCGCCCGTTTTCGGATTGCGTCCTACACGTTCAGCACGTTGGGTCGTGCTGAAACTGCCAAAGCCTTTGATTTCTACCGTGCCACCATGTGCCAATTCTGATTGCACAATCGTGCAAAAAGCATCAAGTGCATCATCGGCTTGGGTTTTAGTCAAACCTGCAATGCTGGCAATATGTTGAATTAAAGTGGATTTATTCATGGTTTAAACTCCAATTAAAAGATTTAAAAAAATCGGCGGATTTTTAAAAACCGCTCCGCCGTGTACGGTTGATTTGTTTTCAGGCTGTCTGAACCCAGTTAATCAACTTCACCACTCAAGATTTCATCAATCACGGACGGGACAGGTGCGAATAAGGTTTCCACTTCACGCAATTCAAATTTTTCTTGAAATTCGCGCATGGGACGCACCCAAACTTGATTTTCTTCATCAATGTAAACAGCCATTTCTGTTTGGTCGCTTTCCAATTTTGCTGTATACAACAGCGTGTAAGCGGTCTGCTTTACCTTGTGAATATGGCTAGGGTGGTTAATATCTGTAATACCGTGAATTAACCGCCATTGCTGTGGCGAAATCACAGAATGTGATTCATATTTTGATGTCGGTGCATCTAACAGCATGGTTAAATGGGCGACACGTTTGGTATTTTCAGCCATGATTATTTTTCCTTTTACTTTTTAGGCTGCCTGATTGCGGAAATCTTTGATAATGACATCGCCTAAAAAGTAAGCAATATCGCTAGTTGGGTGTACGCAACCCTTTGTCTTATCATCAAATTTGACTTTAAGATAAGCGTTGTGCGCACCAATCACCTCACCTGTTTGCCCATTACCTAAAATAATGCGAATCCCTTTGATTAAAAAGGGTAAATCGTAGGTTTCTTTAATGTAGTCCATCGTGTTTTTCCTTAAAAATAATGGCGGATTTTTAAAAACCGCTCCGCCGTTGCGGTTTATTTTTCAGGCTGCCTTTCAGTACACGACAAAAATAACTGTAGGGTGTGCCGTGCGCACCAAAACCCACCACAATATTTAAATTATTCAGTAATTTGGTGCGCATGGCGCACCCTACATTTTTGTGATTGGAAAAATTGTCGTGTACTGTAAGGCTGCCTGAAAATCAATGCACAGTACTTTTGGGCGAAACATCATGTTCAGCCGACAAAATCATCTGCATCTTGGGGTTGCTCAACATCATGTCCACAAACTTCAATTGTTGGGCAAAGTAGGCAAATTCACGACTAAATTGCGCTTTCAATGCAGCGTGTGCCGAAACCGCTTGATAAATCCCCTCGTAAAACGGCTTGGCAACCAACAAGTTGTTGTAATTAAACAACCATGAATCTTGCTCATCTTTGGATAATTCATTGATTTTTCCCGAGATAACAACTTTTGTGCAATCTTCCAATGCCGCAGCAAAGACCATCAAAACCGCCATTAAGGTTGTGGTATCGGTTTCCATCTTATTCATGCTTGCGCTCCCACTTTTTCAAAAATTGGCTCAATCACAAACGACTCTTTACCCGATGAAATGCGGATACCGTCAATTTGTCCATTGTTAAACATCTCTGGGTATTGCAAAATCAACTCGCGGTTGATTTCCAATTTTTCGCGTACAAAACGCTTGTAACGCGAATCTGACAACAGGCGGTCAATCACTTCCGCACTATGTTTCTGCGAAATGCTCACGCTGGGCGAATTGAAACGCCATTTCACAACACCTGTTGAAAAATCAGCATATTTCACGCGATTGTTATCGGTTAATTGGGCGCGGTTCGCTTCGCACCATGTTTGGCAACTGGACGATAAAATATTAATTTGTGTTTGTAATTCAGACACTTTCTTATCGCAGGCTGCCTTGATTTCACTAATTTGGTCGTTCATGGACGCTTTCAAGCGCAAAATTTCACGCTCTAATACACCAATTTCGCCAATTTTCTGTACGACTTCTTCACGCGATTGCGCGGAAGAGACTGATTGGGTTTTGATTTTTTTACTCATGGTTTAGCTTTCAAATAGTTAGGTGATTTATTTAAGGTCGCCCTCATATTTTTAATATGTTTGGCTGCTTGGGCTTTTTGCTGCTCTGTGCGCGGCGGTGGGTCGGGGGACTTTGGTGGCGCAATCGGTGGTGGTGGCGGCGCGGTATTGATGGGCAAATCTTCTGAATTTGGGTCAATCGCATTGACAATGGAAGTCCAGTTATCATCGCTATTTTCAAAATTCACAATAAGTTCCATCATATCAATCAACAAAGCATGGTTTTCAAGCGGTGGATTCAGGCTTTCTCGCTGTTCAAGCAAGTGTTGAACTGCGATTTGCCACGCGTCCGCAGGGTAAATTTTCCAGAACTCGTCCACTTCCATCAAAATCCCGTATGTTTGTTCCAGCGTGAGCGGTGCTTCTTTACAAGAAAATAATTTAATATATTCAAGTAATAATCGCGTATGCTCGCCACCCATTTGGGCAATTTGGGCAATGGCACGTTTGGCGAATTTCAGTTCGGTTTCGCTCATAGCAACTCCATAACCGTTCGACCTGTGGCAACATAAAAATGCGGACTATCGGTAACATTTTGAATTAAAAAATGTTCCAATTCAGATGCCGTGTATTTTTTCATGATGTTTTGGTATTTGCGCGGCGGCTCTTTCCACTTGATTGGCTTGCCCGACAACAAAGCAGCCGCCAAATTGTGATGTCCATCAACCACCAGCCAATAACGTTTGCCACGCAATTCCACATCATGCACACGCACCACAAACACTTGAAAATGTGCCATTTTGTTGCGAACCACATTCATGTCTAAATGTTTTTGGCAACTAATCAATGGCGGTGATTCAGGGTTGAGTGTTGCGCCCACCGACTGAAAGATTTGGGTAATCATGGGTTTAATCATTTTTCATTCAACCTTTCTGCAAATTGCACTGCTTTTTGAATACCAAACAAACTTACTCTTCTAACAAAAATGGCTCTGTTCCACATCTGCATGATTCAAAGCATCAATAATCATATTGGCAGCCTGAACAATCACGTTCAACTGATATTGTGAACATTGCCCTTGTGGATTTTGTCGGGCAATTTCATCTAAAATCGCCACAACAAATGGTGGCTGTTCATAGATAAATGTCTCACTCATTTCTTAAAATCCTATAAAATCAAATATTTAATAAAATTAACAGGCAAAAAAATTATTGTGCTGCCTGTTTTTCAACAGGCTGCTTGCCACGTTTGGGCTGAATATTAGCGGCGAGTTTCGGCAATTTCAGGCTGCCTGAAAACAGTTTCACCGAAAATCCTACCAGTCCGCAAACCGTCAGCATAAACAACACAGGCAGCAGCAATTTCAGCCAAACCAGCACAGCCTGCCAAAAGGTCAAATTTAAATACCAATCTAAAAAATTCATGATTTAATCCTTTGTTTAATTTCACAAAATTTACATACATTAAACCAGTTTTTCAGGGCTTTACCCCGACCAGTTCGTCTAAAGTGCCGTAAAAATCGGGTTTCGCCACAATATTCACAGCATTTCATGCGTGGAAATTTCCGTCCCATGTCCACCCTCTAATTTTTCAACAACATATCATCAATGGCTTGCACCATATCCGCGTTAATTGGCTCGCTATGCTGTTTACTCCAACGGTCGCAGTGATACATGATTTTCCACAGGCGGCGTGGGCTGCCATTTGCGCGTTTAACCATATTTTTCAATAAAGTATCGCTCACTTGTGGCAAAGTAACACGCCCAATTTCTGCCAATTCTTCATCTGCTACGCGGTCAGGCAAGTCCAGCGTTTGCCCAATGCGGCTATGCAGTTGTGCCAATTCGCCGTGTCGCCCCATCAGATTGCTCAACAAACGTGGCATACCTGCCAACACCAAGCCCACACCAGCAATGTCGTGTAGCCTACGCAGAATTTCTAATGATTTAGTGGACAAATTCTCCGCTTCATCAACAATAATCATGCGCCCCGAATCGTTTAATTTCGCTAAAATCGCTTCATTCATATCGTTCAGGCTGCCTGAAACGCTCACGCCAATCTTTTTCGCAATCGTTTTCAACACCACCGCAGGGGTGTATGTGGGCATGGCTTCAATCAAAACCACATCGGGGTGCTGGGCAGCGTAATAGCGCAGCGCGGTGGTTTTGCCCATGCCTGCATTGCCATATAACAAGCCATCTTCGCAAGCCAAATGCACAGATGAGAGCAAATTCAAAATGCGTTTGGTGGTAGCGGTGTTGGCTAATACACGTTCCAGCGCATCAATGGTTTGCTTGCCCAATTCACGCTCCAAATAGGCAACGATTTTGTGTTCAAGATTATCCACATTGCCCACATACTTGTTTTGCAACCATTGCGAAATCGCGGTATGGCTCACATCTGCGCCTTTGGACACTTGCCCTTGCGACACTTGATTGTTTTGCATAAATTGACGTAAACGGTCTTGTAAAGTCATTTTAAAAATCCTTTAAAGTGTGTTTAAATTGGGTTTAAAACATTTTCAGGCAGCCTGAAAAGTTAAAAGCGATACTTATTGATTCGTGGGGTAGCTTCCAGCACTTCCACGTCCAGCACTTCCACAGTTTGCGGAATCGTCAGCTCATTGGCGGCAACCATTGGCGCGGATAATTTTTCAAAATCAGGCGTGTTTTCAATGAGATTGCCGCCCTTAATGTCCATTTCAATGCGCTTGATTTGGTTTTGTTTGAGCTTAATTTGTTTTTCAGCACGTTTGCGGCGTTGCGTTTCCGCTTTGCTTTCCACATCAGGGAATGCGTCTCGCGTATTGCCGTTCAGCTTCGCCATGCACACAAAACGCCCATCTTTCAAATACACGCCCACGTCTTGCGGTCTATCCCAATCGTAAGCAATTAACACTTTTTCGCCGTTGTATGGGGCAAGCTCGGTACTGAAATAGGCTTTATTATCAAAGCGCAACCAACCACGTGATACTGTCCGCTCTTCCATGCTGCGCTCCAACAATTGCAGCTCGTCTTCGCTTAAGATTTCGGGGCGTTTTTCAGGCTCTATCTGCGCCATGCGAAATGCCCAGTATTCCATCGGGCTGTAATGCTTGCCCGTGTCGGGATTTTTGGGGTGTTCGCTGTGTGGGGTGCGGTTGTATTCATCAATCATTGCCGTAAAATCAGCCATAAATTCATGAAAAGTTGGCATTTTTTCTTTGTAACGTTTCTGCTCGTCAGTCAAAGTTTTGCCGTCTTGTTCCGCTTTCGCCCAACTGTTTGTTTTGCGATACATCAAATTACCCACCGATTTATCCATATCACTACCATGATAAGTAGCGTATTCTTTGGCAAGTTTGATGGTGGTAACGTCCCACAAGCCTTCAATTAAACCACGCCCTTGCGGTCGCCCTCCCATGCCCGTGTGGTGTTCAATATCCAAACGTGGACAAATCCCCGTCAATTCGCCTGTAATATCGCGCCCCGTCTCGCCCTTGCCATTATCCGAATAAATCAACACAGGCAAACCCACCAAGCGCAATGCCATCCGAATCGCGTCCGCCACCGCTTTACAGCTTTCCGACACCGTGATACTGAAACCTACAATCCGCCGCGTACAACCATCTACAATCATCGTGATTTCAGGCACATACGGCTGACCATGTTCAAAATGCCGAATCCGCGCTTTCAAACTATGCCCGTCAATAATCCAAACTTGATTCGGTTCAAGAACGTGCCAATTTCGCTTCACATAAGGCAGCAGCGATAAATATTGTTGCCCCACGCGCCGACCCTTTTCACGCACCATCTGTGGCATTTTGCCCCACACGCGCCGCACCACATGAATGCTGGGCAACTCATTTTCAGGCAGCCCATCGCTGTGCCATTGCCGTGCAAATTTTTCATAACTGTGTTTCAGTTTCGGTTTGGCAGGGATTTGGTGGATTTTCAGAAAACGTGGCAACCATGTTTCATCTAAAAACGACCGCCCCAAATTAGTGGTTTTCGGAGCAAGTGCCAGCAATCGTGCATTTACGTTACTGTCAGCAGCTTTAAAAGCTGCCAGCCAATTCAAAATAGTTCGTGCCGAAACATCGCGTTTACCATTTATTCGTGCATTGGCGATGGGGACAAGCTGGCTAATTCGTTCAGGCAGCACCCCCATGCGCATCTGCTCTAAAAAATAGGCAACCGATTGTTTTTTAGAATACTTTAGCGTTTCGCCAATGCTCAACACATCTAAAACAATCGCCAATCGCGCATCAGCGCATTGCCTGTCTTTCAGTGTCAGCCGTTTTACTGCTTCATTCGGATTATCCAAATCCAAAGCAAGCTGATTGTCTTCAGCGCGGTGGACAGTTGGCAAACCTTTGGGGTTGGCACGGGATTTACGCGTGGTTTTTGGGGTTTCGCTGATTTGCAGGCTGCCTGAAAGCTCAAATTCGGCAATTTCTTCGGTTTGGTTAGCTAATTTCTGTTGAACTAATTTGCTGTAAACCGCTTCCCGAATGGGAACTGGCAAGGCAGAAATCAAATATTCCACACCACCACCGCGACCTTTTCGTGGGCGAGATTGCCAGTTTTCGCGTTCTGCTTTTTTCTTTAAACCACGAACCGTTTTTGGCAAATCTTGAATATTCAGTTTTACAAGCTCATTCATATTAATGAATTGCATGATAAAACTCCTTAATTACTCAAACCCAATAATTGATTTCGTAAAACCGAGAGTTTTTCTTGGTGAGATGGTTTCGGCGCGTAATGCGGAAACACCATATCAAGCGGTTTTTCCAAGACTGTTGCAATCGCTTCTGCAATACGTTTGCTGCCACGTCCATTGCGAATGACATCTGAAACAGATTGATTGGTAACGCCTAAAACTTGGGCAATCATGCGAGCAGAAACCTGCTTTTCCCTTAATTTTTCATAGATTTCATGTGCTTCCATGTTCAATCCTATGCTAAAATACAAAATTCACTTGCTTTAGTAGGCTGTCTGAATTGACTGCCTAACCTATGAATTGAATCATATACCAAAAATATTTGGTATAGCAATTATTTTTGGAGACTTAAATGCAACTAATTGATATAGCGCATAATTTAATTGATGAACGTGAGCGTTTAGGATACAGTCGTAAGAATTTTGCAGCCCAAGTTAATAAAACAGACGAAAGTTTGCGTTTATATGAAACAGGTAAAGCAAATATGTCGGCTGAATTTTTGGCTGCTGCTGCTCAATTGGGAGTAGATGTTCAATTTGTTTTAACGGGAGTGAAATCTGAAAATTTACACATGGTGGCGCAAAAATTTGAAAATGAACTTAATCAAGTATTGAATGAAAATCATGGTGGCGTTCAATTTAATGCCGAAGTTTCAGGCAGTCCGATTGTTGGCAATCACAATACAGTCAATCAAGTAACAGGTACACAAAATAACATTACGACCCAAAAACATATTACAAAAACCGTTGTTGAGATTTCTCCTGACGACAATCGTATTGATGAGGAAGAAAAAGCCATTTTACTGGATTTAGTTAATAAAATTGTAGCTAAAGAACAGGAAGTTAAAAGAAAACCCAAAACACATCGTGCAGTTTGGTCAAGTCTAAATGCACATTGTCAAGTTTCAACATACAAACTTATTGCCAAAGATGATTTTGAAAAAGCAAAAATGTTTTTGAGAAAATGGCTGGGCAATTTAAATAATACAGCAACATCAAAACGCAATAATCCGACTGCTTATCGTAATAATCAATATTCTACAATCCATGTAAAAATCAAAGAGCTTGGGTTGGAAGAATGGTATCGTGATACATTAAAAAGCAAATTTGGTGTTGATAGTTCAACTGAACTTGATGAAGTGGAAATGAAAAAACTCGTAACAATGGTTAATGGAAAATACAGCAGAGAAAAGAAAAAGTTGAGTGAATAACTTGGAACATAAAATTAAAGAATTGAGTTCCAAGTTAGCATTTGGCTTGAAATCAAATAAGTTTACTTAATTGATTGGTTTTAATATAAAAAACTGAACTTGGAACTATCTTTCAAAGTTCCAAGTTCAGTTCCGAGTTGCGCCTAATAAAAAACATCTTTCAATGGAAGGGTGGGGTGCGTTGGTTTGCGTGGAGCGCAGCAATGAAAGCGTTGCCATTATTGGGCAAGTGGTTTGGCTAGGGCGTAGCATTTAAACAAAAATTAAGCGTGCTTTAAAGGGCATTTAAAAACCGTTTAAAACACGCTTAAAATTGTTTAAAAGCTGATAGTTTTTTTGTCAAAATCTGCTCATTTTTTCGCATTTTTGACAAAAGCTGGTGCAACTGGTTTAGTGGGGGCGATTGGGCGTGAGCTTTGTATTCATCAGGGTTCACGCAAATAACATCGCGCTCTGCACCTGTGTAAAAACTATCACTACCCCACAATTTTTAAATCAATGGACTGCTGATTTTTCCAATCTTTGCAGATGAAGAAAATCGCCAACGTAAATTGGCGCGGGCTGGTGGTTTGGCTCGTTTTGCTAATCCTGATTTAATGCACAATGCACTTGGAAGAACAAGCGGTAGAAATGGCAATAAAGGCGAAATATGCTGCTGATTGACACTAATATTTTGCTGCTTTCAGGCTGCCTGAAGTAAACAGGCAGCCTGAAAAATATTAAAACATTTTGATTTTTGAATAAAATCCAATGTTTACTAAATTAAATAACTCTTTTATTTTAAATTAAAAGTTATTATCCCCCTACCCACACCCTCCACATTTCCCACACCCACCAGACGAACACGATTTTCCACCCTGTTTGTTTTTTGGTTTAAACACATATTTGCGCAACACAAATCCCACCGACACCGCCACCATGCCCAAAACAATCCATTCTTGAATACCCATCACATCAGCCCTTTCGTTACCTGATAAGTTAAAAATGCAAATACATACGCTAAAACAAATAAATAACCTGTAATCAACCAAGTGTGTAAAGTGGATTTGGTTTCACGGCGTATGGTTGCCAAAGTTGCCAAACACATTGGCGCGTAAATATACCACGCCAAAAACGCAAACGCGGTCGGCAAACCCCAATCACTCGCCACAATCGGCGACAATGCGCTACTAATCGCTTCTTCACTTTCCGCACCCACTGCATACACCGTCCCCAAAGCCGCCACCACCACTTCTCGCGCCGCCATTCCTGGAATCATCGCAATGCACATTTGCCAAGTGAAACCCAATGGCTCAAAAATCGGCTGAATTGCCTTGCCCAACATGCCCGCCAAACTGTAATCAATCGCCGCGCCAGTTGCGCCTTCGGGGGCGGCTGGAAAAGTTGTCATCGCCCATAAAATCACGCTTAAGGCAAAAATAATCGTCCCCGCGCGTTTCAAAAACGCCGCCACGCGCTCCCACAAACTCCGCGCAATATGGCGGAAATTCGGTATGCGAAACGTGGGCAATTCCATTAACAAAGGAAACTGTTGCACATTGCCTTCGCGTTTTGCCCACCATTTCAGCACCAAAGCCACCGCCGCCGCCGACACAATCCCCGCCAAATACAAGCCAAACAAAGTCAGCCCCTGCAAATTAAATACCCCCCACACCGTTTTTTCGGGAATAATTGCGCCAATAATCAGCGCGTACACAGGCAGCCGCGCCGAACAGGTCAGCACAGGCGCAATGGCAATGGTAACCAAGCGTTCACGCGGATTATTAATTGTCCGCGCCGCCATCACCGCAGGCACAGCGCAAGCAAAACTGGACAATAAGGGAATAAACGACCGCCCCGACAAACCCGTTTTCGCCAACACATTGTCCAGCATAAACGCGGCGCGTGGCAGATAACCCGAATCTTCCAACAATAAAATAAACGCAAACAAAATCGTGATTTGCGGCAAAAACACCAACACGCCGCCCACACCCGCAATCACGCCATTGACCAATAAATCTGCCAAAATCCCTTCAGGCAGCGTACTGCTCACCCACGCGCCCAGCCACGCGAAACCTTCTTCAATCCACGTCATCACAGGCTCTGCCCACGCATAAACCGCTTGAAAAATCAGCAATAAAATTGTCAGTAGAATCGGAATGCCCAAAGCAGGGTGCAGCAAAAATGCGTCCAATTTTTTGTGCCAATTCGGTAAAGCCATATTTTGTAACACGGCAGCCTGCAAAATGTCATCGGCTTGCGCGTATAAAGTTTGCGTGTCTAATTGACCTAATTTTTTTTCTAAAAAAATGACATCTGGTTGAATTTGATTGTCCTGATGACGTGGCATTTGGGCAACGGCTTCGCGTACCGCTTTCACATCGTCCGCACGCACCGCCGCCGTGAGCAAAACGGGGACACCCAATTTTTCGGATAAAGTCTTGATGTCAATTTGCAAACCGCGAGATTGCGCCACGTCCGCCATATTCAGCGACACCACCATTGGCAAACCCAGCGTTTTCAATTCCAAAATCATCCGCAAAGACATGCGTAAATTGGTCGCATCGGCAACGGCAATAATCCCATCGGGGCGACGTTCAATTTTGCCCAGCACCGCATCACGGGTAACTTGCTCGTCTAAACTGGTGCTGTGCAGGCTGTATGTTCCGGGTAAGTCTATGATTTCAATATCATCATGGGCAATCAGTTTGCCAGCACGTCTGTCCACCGTAACGCCTGCATAATTGGCGATTTTGGCATTGGAACCTGTCAAGCCATTGAATAAAACCGTTTTGCCGCAATTGGGAATGCCCACCAAAGCATATTGAGTTGGCATGATTTTTTTCCTTATTTTTTGATTTGACTTGATTTTTTATTTTCAGGCTGCCTGAAAATTTTATAATGGCATACAAATAATCTTCTTCGCTTCCGCGCGGCGCAAAGTAAACTGCGATTGATTGCCCAAACGCACCGCATAAGGTCCAATGCCAAACACGCCATGCCCAATCACTTCCACCGTCTGCCCTTCATTAAAACCCAAATCTTTCAAACGGCGCATAACCATTTCATCTAATTGACCAAATTCCTGATTTGCCACAATCGCGTGAATTTGGAAAATTTGATTTTTTTTCAATTGATTCAATGTACACTGTACCATGATAACACCTGTTGTTAAATGTAGTTGAAAACTGTTATTAATTATAATTTTGGCGAATGAAGAAATCAAGATAGATTCAAGGTTTCAGGCTGCCTGAAGACATTATTTTTGTTTTGTGTCAAATATCATGAAATTTAAACCATCAATCATCTAAACTTGACCACACCCCAAATTTCACGGCAGAATGATTGGTTTTATTTTTCAGGCAGCCTGAAATCTCTTTAAATTGCCATTTATTGAATCCAATCATTATGATAGAACTCAAAAACTTAACCCTACAACGCGGCACCAAAGTCTTGCTGAATCAAGCCAACGCCACCATCAACCCACGCCAACGCGTTGGTTTAATTGGCAAAAACGGAACAGGCAAATCCAGCCTATTCGCCCTGATTAAAGGCGAAATCAGCCAAGACAGCGGCGATTGTCAAATCCCCAAAACATGGAAACTGGCAGCCGTTGCCCAAGAAACCCCCGCTTTGGACATCTCCGCGCTGGATTATGTGTTGCAGGGCGACCCAGAATTGCAACAGTTTCAGGCTGCCTTACTCGTGGCGGAAGCGGCAAATCATGGCAACCAAATCGCCGAAATTCACGCCAAATTGGACGAAATTGACGCTTATTCCGCGCCCGCTCGCGCTGCCAAATTGTTGAGCGGTCTCGGTTTTTCGCAAGATGAACACGTCAAACCTGTCAAAGCCTTTTCGGGTGGCTGGCGCATGCGGCTGAATTTGGCGCAGGCATTGATGTGTCGCGCCGATTTATTGTTGCTGGACGAACCAACCAACCATTTGGATTTGGAAACCGTGTTGTGGCTGGAAAACCATCTCGCCACACTGCCGTGTACGCAAATCATTATTTCGCACGACCGCGATTTTTTGAATGCGACCACCACCCACACCCTTGAATTATCAGCACAAAAATTGCATAGCTACGGCGGTAATTATGATTTTTACCTGAAAGAACGCGCCCAACGATTAGCCAATCAGCAAGCTGCCTACACCAAACAACAGGCACACATCAAACATTTACAATCTTTTATTGACCGATTTAAGGCAAAAGCCACCAAAGCCACGCAAGCCCAAAGCCGCGTTAAAGCATTAGAAAAATTAGAATTAATCTCCCCCGCGCATTTGGACAGCGAATTCAGTTTTGAATTTGAGCAGCCCACGCATTTGCCCAATCCCTTATTGAAATTGGATACAGCAAATTTGGGCTACGGCGATGAAATTATTTTAAAAAATATTACTTTATCGCTGGAAAATGGGGCGCGATTTGGTTTACTGGGCGTGAATGGTTCGGGAAAATCCACATTTATCAAAGCCCTTGCAGGCAGCCTGAAACCCGTAAGCGGACAAATCATCAAATCCGACAAATTAAACATCGGTTATTTCGCGCAACATCAATTGGATACGCTGCGCGATGACCAAAGCCCCATTTGGCATATTCAACAATTATCGCCCGATGTGCGAGAGCAAGAAATTCGTAACTATTTGGGCGGATTTAATTTTATTGGCGATATGGCAACGCAGCCGATTGAGCCATTTTCGGGCGGCGAAAAAGCGCGTTTGGCGTTGGCGATGTTGGTGTGGCAAAAACCAAATTTGCTGCTGCTGGACGAACCGACCAACCATTTGGATTTGGATATGCGCCACGCGCTGACGGTGGCATTGCAGAGTTTTCAGGGCGCGATGATTTTGGTGTCGCACGACCGCAGTTTGATTGAAGCGACCACCGACCAATTTCTGTTAATCCATTCAGGCAGCCTGCAAGCATTTGACGGCGATTTGAACGATTACCGCGCATGGCGTTTGGCGCAAGAAAACGCCGCCAACGCCCCCGCCCAGTCCAGCCAATCGCAAAACCGCAAAGATGTGAAACGTTTGGAAGCGCAAATTCGGCAGGAACGCTCGCGCCGCAGCAAACCGATTCAACAAAAAATTGACAAAGCCGAAAAAGAGATGTCCATTTTACAAGTCAAATTGACCGATTTAGAGCGGATTTTGGCAGATGAGGTTACTTATCTACCCGAAAATAAGACAAATTTACAACAATTTTTAACCCAAACCGCCGAAATTAAAGTAAAATTAAGTGAATTGGAAGAAAACTGGTTGCAATGGCAAGAAGAGTTAGAATGTGTCAATGCAGAAATTGATGCGGAATTTGCCGAGTAATTCGTGAAAATGCAACAGTTTTCAGGCTGCCTGAAGTTATTTTTCATCTATACTTTGGGCGGTGATTCTGTTGTTAAAACAAGGAACCTGATGATGAAAAAACCTTTAATTGTCTTAGCATTTGCCGTAGCTGCCAGCCCAGCGTTGGACGCGAAAGTATATAGCTGTGGCAATGGCTGCTACACGTCTAATCCCAAAGCTGCAAAAGGTCGCGCCAATTTGGGGCGGCAAATCGGCAGCTATACCAGCACCTTACCTAAAGAAGAAGTGGTTACGGCAGACAAAATCGCTGCCCCACGCACAGTGGAAGTAGCGCAACGTCGCGTTGCCGTACCTCGTCCACGCACAGTTGCCGCAACCACATTACGCGCCCCTACGACTGTGCCCGTTGCTTTGCAACGCCAAGTGGACACTGCACCACGCCGCTCCACCAATAGCGGTCGTCGCACCATTTTGGAACAAGAGCTGAACAATGAACGCACCGCTTTGGCGCAAGCGCAAAAAGCCTTGACCGATGGTCGCGCAGTCAATACGCAAACGGCTGACGCAGGTCATCAAACGCGAATTCGCCAATTGGAAAGCGCGGTATTAGACCGTCAGCAAAATATTCAGGCTTTGCAACGCGAATTGAGCCGTATGTAAATCAATCATCAAAAAAGGATTTGGATTGGTAAACAAAATCTCCCATTGAATAAATGGGAGATTTTTTGATTTTGCCAATTCAGTTATCATAAAAATTTTAGGCAGCCTGAAAATGAATTTTCAGGCTGCCTATAGGTGTATATGGCGCACCCGACTGGGTTCGAACCAGCGACCTTCAGCTTCGGAAACTGACACTCTTCCAACTGAGCTACGGGTACGGAAAGGCTGTAGAATACCTGAAATTGCGCTATTTGGCAAAAAAATTCTTCAGGCTGCCTGAAAATTCGGTACAATACGCCGTTTTTATTATTTTAGTCAAAGCAGTAAGCATGAATGAACAATCTTTAAGTAAACAAGAGCGATTGGCACTCAAATCGCAAGCCCATCATTTGAATCCCGTAGTCATGGTTGGACAAAAGGGTTTAACCGAAGCGGTGGTACAGGAAACGGAAACGGCTTTACGCGCCCACGAATTGATTAAAGTACGCGTATTGGGCGATGACCGTGATGAACGCTTGGCAATTTGCCATGAATTGTGCGCGGCAACAGGGGCGCAATTGGTGCAACACATTGGTAAATTATTGGTTTTGTATCGCAAAAATGTGGACGAAACGGAAAAATAATTTTCAGGCAGCCTGAAATATAGTACACGGCACAATGGGGTGGATAGGCATATCCGCCCTTTTTACTTGATGATATGGCGATTAAAAATGTTAAAATAATCGCTTCTTTATTTTGAAATGTGAAATGGCTGAATGATGAAATATTGTGTTTTGCCTTTGGTTTTGATATTGGCGGCGTGTGCGAAAACGCCACCGTCTGTGGTCGCTACGTCTGCGCCAACGCAAGCAATACAATCTGAAATTAAAATCGCGGAATTAGCCAATATTTACGAGCAGGATTCCATAGGTGCGGTGGTGTCTTTATTGCAAACACCGCCCGCTCAGGCTGCCAGCGAAGCGGTGGCGGAACAGGTGGCGGAATCGCCCAAAGAACTTAAAACCCCACAAGCCGTTCGTAAACCCAAAGAGCGGGCGAAACCCAATCCACCCAAACCCCCTGTGCCAAAACCGAAAACCAAACCCAACCACACCAGCCCTAAAACCACCACCCCCGTTTCTGAAACAACGCAGCCTGCAAGCCTACCCGAAAAAGCGCAAGAAGTGCCAACTTTGGCGGAAATCGCGCCGATTGCTTCTAATAACGATGTGTATGTGTCGGCGCAAAAAGCGTATCAGCAACGCGAGTATCGCAAAGTGGTGAATTTATTACGCAGCGCGGATTCGGGCGACGATGGCAGCGTGTCAGCGCGTAAGCAGATGTATTTATTATTATTGGCTCATCAAAAATTGCAAAATTGCCAATCGGTCATCAGTATTGGGCAACGCTTGGCAGGGCATTTTTCAGGCAGCAATGAATCGGCAGAAGCGCAATTTATGGTCGGACAATGCCAATGGAGCATACAACAACGCGATATTGCCAAAGAAACTTGGCGCAGACTGATTGCCAGCCAACCACAATCCGCCGCCGCCAAACGAGCCAAAACTTCATTAGAGCAAAAATAAATGTTAAAAAAAATTTGTTTAATCAGTAGTGTATTAATTTGTTTGAACGCGTGTGATAAATTCCACGCCAATGCAGACACTTATGCAGCAAGCAATGCCGTAGCTGCATCAGCAACTGTTATACCGAAGCCAAAACAAAATTTGTTGGAAGACCGTGAAGCCTTATCGTTGGCAAAAACGCGTTTGCAAGCCATGCCGCAATTTGGCGGCAAACCTGTGCAGGTGTTTGGCAATATTGATTTTTTTGATGGTGTGCGTCCGCGTATTGAATTATCGGTGCAAAGTCCTGATAAAGCCGATGATATTTGGATTTTACGTTATGAACACGAGCAATGGTCTTCACCCATTTTAGACGAAGATGAAGAGATTAACCGCAACAAAATCACCCCTCATCTCACGCCTTTGAGCGAGATTCATTTTGAAGACGTGGTTTACGCTGCGCAATTATGGCGCACCAAAGCCAAAGAAGTGAATGCCGTTTGGACAGAGCCATATCATGTGGCATTTATTTGGATGCCAAAATTAAAGCGACGTTTTTGGCATACAGCAGAAATTGAAACTGTGGGCGCACAGTATTATTTGAGCGTGAATACCGATGGCACGATTTGGGAATGGAAAAAGCTGTAAACCATTTTCAGGCAGCCTAAAAAGAAAAAACACCAGTTAAATCAAATAACTGGTGTTTTTAATTAAAAACTAAATATGTTTACCGATGATTTTCAACATTTGCACCAACATTTTCGGATTAGCCGCCACCACATTGCCGCTTTCCAGCCAATCTTGTTCGCCCTGAAAATCGGTAACAATGCCGCCAGCTTCTTGCACAATCAATGCGCCCGCCGCGATGTCCCAAGGCTTCAAATTAAATTCAAAAAAGCCATCAAATCGTCCGCACGCCAACGAACACAAATCCAATGAAGCTGCGCCTTCACGTCTAGCCCCTGCCGTTTTGGTGATAAATTCTTGCAAAATCGCCAAATAAGTGGGCAACATAGATTGATCCACCACAGGAAAACCCGTGCCAATCAAGCAATGCGGCAATTCAAAACGATTGGATACGCGAATGCGGCGGTCATTTAACAACGCCCCTTGTCCGCGTGAAGCGGTGTACAAATCATTGCGTTCGGGCGCGTAAACCAGTGCTTCCTTCAATACCCCTTTTTCCAGTAAAGCCATGCTGATGGCGTATTGTGGGTGCCCGTGCAAATAATTGGTCGTACCGTCCAATGGGTCAATAATCCATTCAAAATCCGCTTTTTCATTGCCAAACACGCCACTCTCTTCGCACACAATGCGGTGGTGTGGGTAGGCTTCTTGCAGCGCATTGACTAAAATCGCTTCAGCCTGTCTGTCCACATCGGAAACAAAATCGTTAAACGCTTTATTGTCAATGCGAATGGCGGGCAAATTTTTGGTGGCGCGAATCATCAAATCGCCAGCTTTGCGAGCGGCTTTGAATGCGGTGTTCAGGGCGGGATTGAGTGTACTCATGGGGAAACTTTCATCAAAAATTTTTCAGGCTGCCTGAAAATAAGGGGCAGCCTGTTAGGAAACTTGTTAAAGAACATCAAAAAATGTAAACTGAATTATACGATTTTTCGCCTTTTAAATAAACAGGCAGCCTGAAAAATCTTTCAGGCTGCCTTAATAAACTTACTTTTTCGCTTCCATATTAAACGCCACTTTGGACAATTTCGCATCACGCGCCGCTTGCAGCACTTGCAATACAAAATCATACGGTGCGTCTTTATCTGCGCTAATCGCAATGATTTGGTCAGGATTTTCCGCCGCGATTTGCGTAAACCGCGCTTTCAAATCGTCCAACGCCACCACTTTATCCGATTCCGCGCCCAAAGCGTATTTACCGTCTTTGTTTACCGCAATGGTTAAAATGTCTTTTTTGCTTTTATCATCTTGTTTTTTATCCTGTTCTTTTTGCGATGAAACAGGCAAGTTGATTTGCAAAGAATGCGTCAGCACAGGCATGGTAATCATAAACACGATTAACAACACCAACATCACGTCCACCAAAGGCGTTACGTTAATGTCTGACATTGGCGAATCTTCATCGCCATCGCCCATAGAACCAAATGCCATAATATCAATCCTTTACATTAATCAAATAAACATGCAAATCGTGGGCAAATTCATTCATGCGGCGCGACAACACTTTATTTTTACGCGCAAAATAGTTATACGCCAATACCGCAGGAATCGCCACAAACAAACCCACCGCAGTCGCCACCAATGCTTCACCGATGGGGCCTGCCACCGCCGCAATGCTCATTTGACCCGCTTTGCTAATGCCTTCCAGCGCGTGATAAATCCCCCACACCGTCCCCAGCAAACCAATAAACGGCGCAGTAGAACCCACCGAAGCCAATACGCTCAAACCAGTGTCATAACGATTCAAAATGCGTGTCATGCCATAACGGATTTCGCGTTCCAAAAAATCGCTTTTGGGCAAACTGGCAGACAGCATTTTTTGCTGCATATCCGCAAATTGACGATTCGCCGTAATCGCGTGCAATGCCAATTCCGACACGGGCGCGTCAATCACTTTCATGCTCATTTCCGCCGTGTTCAGATTTTCTGCTTTCCAAAACGCATGATAGGCTTCATGGTTACGCTTTTTCGCTTTGAACAACTGCATGCTACGCCATACAATCAAGCACCAAGTAACAATGCTCATGCCCACCAAACTCAAAAACACGCCAATTAAGACGGGGGCACCACTCTCAAAAACTAACTTAAAATTCATTTATTGACTTTCAAAAAATTAAACAATTGGTTTTTCAGGCAGCCTGAAAAACACATCATAAACTAAACACCGTTTTCACCGTAAAACGGGTACGCATGGGCGCACCATCTTCCGATTTCGGTTTATATTTACCCGCTTTAAATGCGCGTAATGCTGCATTATCCAAACGCGGATAACCACTTGATTTGGCAACTCGGGCGGATGACACACTGCCATTTGGTTCAACCATGATTTCAATCATCACCGTGCCTTCTTCGCCATTTTCTTCCGAAGCAGGCGGATATTCAGGTGCAGGACGGGAAATCACGCCACCATCTACAATGCCACCACCGCCGCGTTTGAGCTTATTGCTGTCGCCACCATCGTCATCGCCTTTGGTTTTGCTCTTGCCCTTGTCATTGTCACCATCGCCCACGCCTTGACCGCGTTTGTTCGCCAAATTGCCTGTGCGACCTTCGCCGCCTTCCACACCGTCTCTGCCGCCATTGCGGCTACCTGAACGGTTGCTGCTGCCTTCATCGCTGCCATTGCCTGACACGCCACTACGGTTTTTGCCACCTTCTGCGCTATCGGCGGCGGCTTTGGCTGCTGCCAATTTCGCAGCACGTTCTGCTGCTTCTTTAGCGGCAGCGGCGCGTTCTGCGGCAGCTTTTTCAGCACGTTCACGGGCTTCGGCGGCTTTGGCTTCGCGTTCTGCTTTTTCGGCGGCGGCTTTTTCGGCACGCTCACGCGCACGTTCTTCTGCTTCACGCCGTTCTTGCGCCAATTTTTCCATATCCACTTTAGGTGGTTCGGGTTTCGGCTCGGGTTTTTCTACCTGTTTGGGTTTTTCCACTTTGGGCGGCTCAACGGGTTTTTCAATTGGTTTCGGTTTGGGCTTCGGTTTCGGTTCAGGTTTTTCTTTGGGTTGAACCACGTCAGCAGGTTTATCATCACGCTCCACCGCGTTTACCTGTGCTTTGGGCTTCACCACAGGTTCGGGTTCGGGTTCGGGTTTGGGCTGTGGTTTGGGCTTGGGTTCAGATTTTGGCTGCGGTTTGGGCGGCTCGGACTTGGGTTTGGGTGGTTCGGGCTGAACTTTGGGCGGTACAGGCGCAATCGGTGGGGGTGGTGCAGGCGGCGCGGCGGCTTTGCCCTGCGCTCCTGCTGCTGCGCCATCACCGCCAGACGCCCCTTCTTCCAAAGCATTTAAATCAATGAAAGTTAAGTTATCTATATTAATTGGTTCAGGCTCTTTGGACGTTTTCCACGCCCATGCAATCACACCCACATGCAGCGCGGTAACCACCGCCACCACTATGGCTTTTTTGGGAGTATCGTTTTTCATAGCCCATCATATTAATGCAAACAATTTTTATTGGCAAATTTAAATAATTTTTAAATACATTTATTTACCCAAATTTACAAATCCCCCTTTTCAGGCTGCCTGAAAAGAGACAACAAACCTATTTTATTAAAATAAATTCAACTATTTGCCCCAATAAAATACCCAATTAACCATCATTTAAAACACCGCAAGCAGCCTGAAATTTGCGCTACAATCGCCATTTTTCCACAAAATACCTTACCAAAATCATGAATAAAACAGAACGCTACACCCAATTACTCCCCCAACTCCGCGCCCTACTCGCTGACGATGGCGATTTGCCCATCGCCGCACTCGCTAACACCAGCGCATTATTAAAAGAAACCTTTGGCTGGTTTTGGGTGGGATTTTATCTGGTTAATCAATCTGAAAAAGAATTGCAATTGTCTGCGTTTCAAGGCACGGTGGCTTGCACACGAATCGCCAAAGGGCGTGGCGTGTGCGGACAAAGTTGGGCGAAAAATCAAACCATCGTTGTCCCCAATGTCCACGAACACCCCGACCACATCGCCTGTTCCAGCTTATCGCAATCGGAAATTGTCGTGCCACTGTATCGGCGTAATGGCAGCATTCACGGCGTTTTAGACGTAGATGACACTGAATTAAGCACATTTGACGACACAGACGCGCATTATTTGCGTCAAGTGTGTGATTTATTAACCGAATTGGTGGATTTTCAGGCAGCCTGAAGATTCTTGTCGTGTACAAAAAACAATTTTTCCATAAAACAAATTTATCAAATAAAAAATATGAAAACCAAAGACTTACACTCATTAATCCAGCATCACATTCCCCAAATCCAATATTTAGAATTGGAAACCAGCGAAAGTGTGGAAGCAGAATGTGCGATTTGGCAACAAGATGATTGCACTTTAATTATTGATTTTGAAAACAAAAATCTGGATTCCACCCAAGTCATTGCTGCGCTGCAAAATGTGTCGCGCAAATTGGCATGGCTGGACACGCACCGTGCGGACGTGTTGCAAACCATCAGCACAGAAAGTAAATTAAACGATACATCAAATACTTATATTCAATATGCCGCGTTTTTGATTGAAAACGCAGACGATGTGTTTTGCGATTTTGCCCTTGCCGCGCCGCAATGGGGCGAACAGACCGCCGCTTGTTCATTAGAAGAAGACAATGAATTGATTTTTCACGGTATTGAGACCAATTAATTTGCAGGCTGCCTGAAGATTTAGATTGCCCATAAATATTATGATGAAATTCAAAAATTTATTTAAAAAACGAATACTTATCCCACTTGCTTTATTGGGTGTGTTTGGCGCGTACACGGCGGAAACTTACATCGCCTTTCCCACTTATCCCGCCAGCGACCATTATGACGCGGCGAGTGGGCGATTTCACAATAATCCGCCGTCTCGGGCGGTGGCAAAAGTGGGCTTGACGGCGGCATTGTGGAAAATGGTGTTCCATGAACGCGCCATGCACCCGCCCAGAGCCTTACCCATGCAAACACCTGATTGGCAAGCATTTTTTAAACCCAGTGAGCAGGCAAAATTTGTTTGGTTTGGGCATTCCACGCTGTTTGTGCGACTGAATGGGAAAACGATTTTGATAGACCCAGTTTATGACAACACACCATCGCCTGTGGGTTTGATGATGCACCGTTTTCAGCCGCCGCCTGTGGCATTGGCGGATTTGCCGCCAATTGATGTGGTGGTGTACAGCCACGTGCATTATGACCATTTGGACAGTAAAGTGGTTGAATATTTTGCCCAAAATCAGCCGAATATTCAGTTTATCACGCCGCTTGGGGTGGGCGAATATTTGAAAAAATGGGGCATTGCGCCGCACAATATTCGGGAATTGGATTGGTGGCAATCTGTTGATTTATTTGGCACAACATTTCATGCTGTTCCAGCACGACATGACGCTTCACGCAGCCTGTACGATAAAAATAAATCGCTGTGGGCGGGCTGGGTGCTGCAAACGCCAATTGAAAAAATTTATTATTCGGGCGACAGTTCGTATTCGCCGAATTTTGCTGAAATTGGGCGGCGATTGGGCGGTTTTGATTGGGTGTTTATGGAAAATGGGCAATACAATCAGCCTTGGGAAGACAGCCATATGTTTCCCGCACAAACAATTCAGGCGGTGTTGGACGTGAACGCCAAGCGTTTTGTGCCTGTGCATTGGGCGGCGTATCCATTGTCGGTGCATGGCTGGGACGAGTCGGTACGCGAAAGTGCGAAAATCGCGGCAGAGAAAAATGTGCCTATGGTTACACCCATCATGGGGCAAGTGTTTGACGCGCAAACCCAAACCGAAAAATGGTGGGAAACGGTGAAATAATCTTCAGGCTGCCTTTTGGTACGGCAATTTTACCAACACCTGAAATGTAGGGTGCGTACCACGCACCAAATCATTCAAATAATTGAAATTTCGGTGCGTAAACGGCAAATAGAAAACCCTGTTTGCATGACCAAACAGGGTTTTGGGAAAGCAAAACAGAGTTGGACGCACCCTACATATTTGGCATAGTAAAATTGTCGTGTACCCAAAGGCAGCCTGAAAAAGAAAGAAAATTATGTCCACTATTAATGGTTTTGGTACAACATTTTACGGAGAATGCGATTATCGTACTGATGGCACATACATCACAACTTATTGGATAGTCGTGGCATTTATTCCTATCATTCCCTTATATAGTGCACGAATTTTATACAAAACAGCCGCACCGTTGGACAATAAACCACAATATCAATACGAAAAACTACCTATTCATTGGCAACAAGTAGCACGAATTTGGTCGTTTACTGGTGTATCGGTACTGGGTTATGTGGCTTGGGCATGGTACATGGAATATATCAATGCGAATGACCCTATTCGTGCCAGCAGTTTGGTGGCATTTGCGGTAACCATGCTGTTATTACCATATTTTTTGCGTTATCGTGCAAAAAAGAAAATTGGTTTTGTCGCAAATGTTACCAAGTTACCTGTTTTTACGAAAAAAACGCTTTGTATAATCATTACATTGATTTTATTTATATTTTTATTGTATGGTTATTTTACATTAACCATATGAACATTCAGTAACAGTAGGGTGCGCCGTGCGCACCAAGTTTCAACAAAATCAAAAAACTGTGATTGAATGGGTGCGCACGGCACACCCTACATTTTCAGGCAGCCTTTCAGTACACGACAAAAATCTTTCAGGCTGCCTGTAACCTGTCCCCTCCCCCGTTGGGGACGCAGACCTGCCAAGTTCTTTTGGTGTAAAATGATAAAGTTAAACTAACGGTAATTTGACCATGCAAACTTTGGAAACCTACTTTTCAGAAATTGAAGACAAAAGACGCAGCGAAGGTAAACGTTACGCGCAAGCTAAATTATTAACAGCCATTGTGATTGCGATAATGGGTGGTGCAAAAAGCTTTCGTGATATAGACCGCTTTTTGAGTAACAATATTGACGATTTAAAACAATATCTTGCTTGGGAACGCGATGCGACACCGAGTCATGAAAAAATCCGAACCTTTATTGGCAGTTTGGATTT